>DAIRTA010000269.1:0-2870 GCA_036804125.1 Hyphomonas sp. | reverse complement strand
GGGCTTTTCAGGATCGCCACCAGGAACGCCTGCATGCCGGGGGAAAAGAAGGCATCGGTATTGCCGAAAGCAAGGTCGATCGGGGGCAGCTCGCCCAGGCGTTCATTGCTGAACGCGTCATGCGCGGCGCCGAGATCGTCGATGGTGATGATACGAAGAGCCGCGCCTGCCCCCTTGAGCCTGTGGCCAAGGCGCGCAAAAGTCCGCGCATGAATCAGAAGCGTCTTCATACCTTGCTGCTTAGCCTTGTCTGCCTTGCCGGCACAAGCGCCGCCCAGACGGGCCTGCCCACGCGCGGGCCGGATTATTTCCGCGATGCCGCCGACCTCGCCGCAACGCTGGGCGCGGCCCATGCCATCCGCGTGCTCTGCAATGGCCGCGACGACCAGTATTGGCGCCGCTATATGGCCGAGATGCTGAACTATGAGGCGCCTGAACCGGGGCAGCTTCGCTCCAGCCTCGTCCAGACCTTCAACAATTCCTACACCCAGACCAGCCGTGTCTATGATGCCTGCGACGCGCGCGCCATCCAGGCAGAGGCGCGTTTTGCCAATGACGGGCATGACATCGCCGTGCGGCTGGCCAGCCATTATTTTCCGAGTGATCCGCGGCGGGGAGGCCGTAACCGATGACACATTCTGGTTACGCGGCCGCTCTTGCCGCCCTGATCGGCCTTGGTCTTTCGGCCTGCGCGACGGCGCCGGCCGAGCCCGCCCCTGCGGCCCCGGCTGCGGCGCAGACGGATAGGGTGGCGGCCGGGCCGGGCCAGCGCATGCCCGCCGGCCGGCCCCTGGGCACGCGCTCCGCAATTGTTGCCCCGCAGGCGGCAGCGGCGACCGCGCATCCGCTTGCGACACAGGCCGCGCTCGACATCATGAAGGCGGGCGGCAGCGCCTTGGACGGGGCGATTGCGGCCAATGCCATGCTGGGACTCGTCGAGCCGACCGGCAATGGCATCGGCGGGGATCTCTATGCCCTTGTCTGGGACCCCGCGACACAACAGCTTCATGGCTATAATGGCTCCGGGCGCAGCCCGATGGCCGCGACCCTTGCCGACATGCAGGCCGCCGCCGATGCGCATACGGACGGCAAATCCATCCCGCCCTTCGGCGTGGCCGCGGTCAGCGTGCCGGGAACGGTCGATGGCTGGTTCGCGCTGCATGAGCGCTTCGGAAAACTGCTGATGGCGGACAATCTGGCGCCGACGATCCGCTATGCCCGCGCGGGCGCGCCGATCCCGGAGGTCATCGCCTATTACTGGAGCCGGGGGCCGCTGCGCTATGAACCGGCCCATGCGCAGGGCATGCTGGAGGAGTATGACAATGCGCGCCGGACCTATTTCGACCCCGTGCCGGTCGAAGGCAGCCTGTTCCGCAATCCGGACCTTGCCGCTACGCTGGAGCGCATTGCACGAGGCGGCCGCGACGAATTCTACACCGGCGAGACGGCCCGGACCATGGCCGCCTACCTCCAGCGCCTTGGCAGCAAGATGGCGTATGAGGATTTTGCCGCGCATGCCGGTGAGTGGATGCAGCCGCTGTGCGTGGAATACCGCGATCGGGTGAAACTCTGCGAGCTCGGCCCGAACACGCAAGGCGTGGCCGCGCTGCAGATGCTGCAGATGCTGGAGCGGTTTGACCTGGCGGGGATGGGGTTCGGCTCGCCGGAGAGCCTGACCGCAATGATCGAAGCAAAGCGTCTGGCCTTTGCCGACCGCGCGCTCGCCTATGCCGACCCGGCCGCAACCGGGCTCGACCCGGACCTCTTCATCGCGCCGGGCTATAATGCCGGGCGGGCAGGACAGATCGATCCGGCCGCAGCGATGGAAGCCGTCGCGCCGGGAACGGAGATTGTCGAGGCGCTGCTGCGCGATGGCGACACCACCTATCTGACTGTGACCGACCGTGACGGCATGATGGTTTCCCTGATCCAGTCGAACTTCCGCGGCATGGGCTCGGGCCTCGTGCCTGACGGGCTGGGTTTCATGCTGCAGAACCGGGGCGAACTGTTCAGTCTTGACCCGGAGCATCCGAATGCCTTTGCTGGCGGCAAGCGGCCCTTCCACACCATCATTCCGGCTTTTGCCTTCAAGCGGGACATGCCCGGCTGCCAGGTGCGCGCCACCGCGCCGGAGACGGCCTGTCCGTATGAACCCTGGCTGAGCTTCGGCGTGATGGGCGGCGGCTTCCAGCCGCAGGGGCATGTCCAGATCATCACCAACCTGATCGACTTTGGCATGGGCCTTCAGGAAGCCGGCGATGCCGCGCGCTGGGAGCATGATGGCGGCTGCGAGCCGACCGATGCCCTGGCGGCGAACTGTGATGTGGGCAAGGGGCGCGTCATGCTTGAACAGGGCCTTGCGGGCGCGGCCGGGGCGCTGGAGGCGCGCGGCTACCGTGTCGAGTGCTGCCGGGCGAATGCCGGGGGCTACCAGGCCATCATGCGCGACTTTGCCAGCGGCGCGTGGATCGCGGCGACCGAGATGCGCAAGGATGGCAGCGCGGATGGGTATTAGCGGCGCGGCCGCCCCCGAAGCGCCACGCGACTGCCCGCTCTGCCCGCGCCTCGTGGCGTATCGCGAAGCCGTGCGGGCGAAGGAGCCTGACTGGTTCAATGGCGCGGTGCCGAGCTTTGGTCCGGATACGGCTGAGCTGCTGATCGTGGGCCTGGCGCCCGGCGTGACCGGGGCGAACCGGACGGGCCGTCCGTTCACGGGCGATTGGGCCGGCGACCTGCTCTATGCCACGCTCGACAAGTTCGGCTTCAGTGAGGGCAGCTATGCGGCCGATCCCGGTGACGGGCTGGCGCTTAAATCCGCGATGATCACCAATGCCGTGCGCTGCGTGCCGCCGGAGAACAAGCCGGTCGGC
>DAIRTA010000268.1:0-2906 GCA_036804125.1 Hyphomonas sp. | reverse complement strand
GCGCGGAACGCCTCGGCCTCGCGCGCCTCGGCCAGCAGGCGCGCCGCCGCGATCACGGGGCGGGCCTCGAAGGCGGCCGCCGCTTCGGGCTCAAGGCGCGGGCGCTGGCCGAAATCGATCCGCCGGTCGGCCACGCGTTCGGCCGAGAGCTGGCCATAATAGGTGAACTTGTATTGCGCCGCCGCGCTGTAGGCGGTCAGCGCATCGGCTTCGCGGCCGAGCGCATCGCGCGCGCGCCCGGTCCAGTAGAGCCCGCGGGCCTGGCTGACCGGGGCGCGCACGCCGGCGGTCATCGTCTCGAAATGGCCAAGGCCCCGCGCGGCATCGCCCTGCAGGCGCAGCGCGATCCATCCGGCCAGCCACTCGGCTTCGGCAAATTGCTGGCCGGAGCTCATCCCATGCGGCGCCGTCAGACGGTAGGCGCGCGCATAATTGCGGTTCTTCAGCTCCTCGCGCACGGCGATGGCGCGCTCGCGCCAGAGGGCCGCCCGGCCGGAGGGGTGCACCTCCTGCCCGTCGATCTGGACAAGCAGCTCTGTCGCCCCGTCCTGCATCCGGCTGCCGCGGCGCCAGCGCGCGCGGTCGTGCAGCAGGCCGGGATGAGACTGGAGATGGCCGGGCACGGCATTCACCGTCGCATCGATATTGCGGGCGCGGCTGGCAAGGGCGAGGCGTGCATCCACGAGGGCGCGCCAGTCAGGAGAGAGCTGTGATTTCAGCGCGGTGGCCTCGCGGCGCTGGCCGGTCCAGAGCAGGAAGTCCGCCCGGGTGCGATGGTCCTCCTGGGTCAGCACGCCGCCATACTGGCTCAGCACGCGGCGCGAGAGCGCCTCGTCCAGTGTGTTGCCGCGCCAGACTGCACGGATGATGTCATTGGACTTTTCCCGCTCGCCGGCTTCCCGATAGGCATTGGCGAGGGCGATCCGCCCGGCGGCGGTGCGCGGGCCTGCGGTCTCAAGCCAGTCGATGCGCTCGCGCGCCGGCATCCGGCTGCCCTCGATCTTCTCTTCGGCAAAGCCGCGCATCCGCCCGGTCAGCGGCCAGTCCGAGAGCGCGTTCATGGCGTAGTGGAGCTCGGTGAAGCTCATGTCCGGCGCGCCCTCGCTCGCCCGCTTCCACAGGATCACGCTGCGCACCAGCGGGTCCGGCGCCCGTGTCTCCATCTGGGCCAGCTGGCTCCACTCATTGCGCGCCGCGGCGGCAAAGGCGTCCGTGACCATCATCGCTGCGGGCGAGAGGTTCGCGATCGGCGCGGCCGGCGCGGCGGCGGCCGCACCGGAATTGGCCGAAGTCAGCCGGGCGCCGGGTTTCAGGCTCGGCGGCTCTGGCGTCGTGGCGAGACCGGGCAGGGCGCCAAGGGTAAGGGCGGCGGCGGAGAGAAGGAGCAGGCGTAGCATCGTGGTGGTCACCGGTGTTTATTTCTGTTCCAAAGCATGACATTGCAGGCGGCTGGGCCCTGAGCCTGGTTCAGGCCCAGTCCCAAGAGAGACCCCGTAAACCGGGCGAGAATAAGATGTTTCACGGCTCGATCCCAGCCCTTGTAACACCCTTCAAGAATGGGGCCATCGACCGCGAGGCCTTTGCCGCCCTCATCGAGCGCCAGATCGCCGGGGGGTCTGCGGCCCTCGTGCCGGTCGGCACCACCGGGGAGACCTCGACCCTGTCGACCGAGGAACATAAAGATGTCGTAACCCTCTGCGTGGAGGTGGCGGCCGGGCGCGTGCCGGTCATCGCCGGGGCGGGCTCCAACGCCACTGACGAAGCCATCGACCTCGTCGCCCATGCCAAGGCGGTGGGCGCGGACGCCGCCCTCGTGGTCTGCCCCTATTACAACAAGCCGAACCAGGACGGGCTCTATGCGCATTTCAAGGCGATCAATGACGCCGTGGCGCTGCCGGTCTTCCTCTATAACGTGCCGGGGCGCACGATTGTCGATCTCCTGCCGCAGACCGTGGCCGCGCTGGCCGCGCTGCCCAACATCATCGGTATCAAGGATGCCAGCGACGAGATGGAACGCGTGGCGCTGCACAGCCAGCTGATCGAACCCGGCACCCGGTTCATCCAGCTCTCGGGCGAGGATTCGAGCGCGCTGGCGCACCGGGCCATGGGCGGGGCGGGGTGTATTTCGGTGACCGCGAATGTGCTGCCGGAGGCCTGCGCGGCGATGCATGCGGCCTTCGATGACGGTGACCTCGACACGGCCCGGGCGATCAACCAGCGCCTTGTGCTCCTGCATCGCGCGATGTTCTGCTCGCCCTCGCCGGGCCCGGCAAAATATGCGCTCTCGCGCCTCGGCCTGTGCGCGGCGGATGTGCGCCTGCCGGTGACAGAGCCGGATGCCGCGGCCCGCGCGCAGATCGATGAAGCGCTGGCGGCCGCCGGCGTGACGGTCTGAGACGATGGCGAAGGGCGCCGCCGTCAAGGGCCGATCGGACGGCCTCGTCGCCGAGAACCGCCGCTCCAGGCGGGAATATGCCGTGGAGGACACGCTGGAGGCCGGGATCATGCTGGTCGGCTCGGAGGTGAAATCCCTGCGCGAGGGCAAGGCCAACATCGCCGAGGCCTATGCCTCGGTCGAGGGCGGCGAGCTGTGGCTGATCAATGCCGAGATCCAGACCTATGCCGGCGCCAACCGCTTCAATCATGAGCCGCGGCGCAAGCGCAAGCTGCTGGTCTCGAAGCGGGAGCTGGCGAAGCTGTCGCAGGAAGTGGAGCGCGCCGGCCGCACCATCGTGCCGCTGAAACTCTATTTCAACGAGCGTGGCCGCGCCAAGCTGCTGATCGGCGTCGCCACGGGGCGCAAGGCGCACGACAAGCGCGAGAATGAAGCCAAGCGCGACTGGCAGCGCCAGAAGGCCCGCATCCTGAAAGCGGGGTAGGGGCGCCCCTGCGCGATTCAAAACTCT
>DAIRTA010000267.1:0-2955 GCA_036804125.1 Hyphomonas sp. | reverse complement strand
CCGCCACACATGAACAGGAAGCGGCAGGTCGTCGTCTCGCGCAAGCCCGTCTTCACATTCTCGCTGGTCACGCGCCAGAGCTGGTCGGTGTCCGACCAGTCAGCCGTGAGAATCTTCGTGTCGAACCGGATATGCTGGCGAACACCATATTCATCGGCCGTCTCATTGACATATCGCCGGATCGACGGACCGTCGGCGATGGCTTTCGCCTCGGTCCAGGGTTTGAAGTTATAGCCGAGGGTGTGCATGTCCGAATCCGAACGGATGCCCGGATAGCGGAACAGGTCCCATGTGCCGCCGATCGCATCGCGCGCTTCGTAAATGCGGTAGGTCTTGCCGGGGCAGCGCTTGGTCAGATGCACGGCGGCGCCGATGCCGGAAAGCCCGGCGCCGATGATGAGAACGTCTGTGTCAGGCTGGGTCATGGCGTTTCCATAACCCAGTTTTGCGTCTCAGGCAAAGAAAGATGACGCAGGCGTCACTCTTTGGGGTTTTGCTTCGTTGCGTTGAGGACGACGATCATCGCGCCGCAGATCACGCCGCTGATGATGAGGGGCAGGGCGTCATTGCCGTCACCGCGGCTGAACATCCAGGCGGCATAGCCAAAGCTGAGGAGTACGATGAGGCCGAGGATAATTGAGGCCGCCTTCACAGAGGAATGCATGGAGCGCCTCCAATCCGATGAAGGTCAGGGTAATCCGGGCACGTCGCCCTGACAAGTCCTTCGGGAAACCCGCTAGACCGAGGCCGCCTTGCCGAAGGCGTTGGCGCGGCGAAGCTGCTCGCGGATGAGCGGTTCGAGGTCTTCGTTGCCGGCCACGATATTGCCTGTGGACATGACATCGCCGCCGTCGATCTCCCCGGCATGCCCGCCAGCCTCGCGCACCAGGACGATGCCGGCCGCGATGTCCCAGGCCTTGAGGCCGCGTTCCCAGAAACCGTCGAAGCGGCCAGCGGCGACCCAGGCGAGGTCCAGCGCCGCCGAGCCATAACGGCGGATGCCGGCGCAGGCGGGCGTCATTGCAGCAATCTCGCGGGCAAAGCCGATATGCGCGTCTTCCTGCTTGCCATGCCAGGGCGTGCCAGTGGCGATGACGGCCTCATTGAGGCGCTTGCGGACAGCAACACGCATCTTGCGCTGTTCGAGCCAGCAGCCGCGCCCGGTCTCGGCCCAGAAAATCTCGTTCTTGGCGACGTCGAACACGACACCTGCGAACAGGCGGCCATCGCGCTCCAGCGCTATAGAGATGGCGTAATGCGGCTGGCCGTGCAGGAAATTCAGGGTGCCATCGAGCGGATCGACGATGAAACGGTTGGATTTGTCGGTGCCTTCGACAATGCCGCGCTCCTCCATGAGGAAACCATAGCCGGGGCGGGCTTTGACGAGGTGGCTGTAGATGATCTCTTCGGCGCGGGTGTCGGCATTGGAGACGAAATCGGCCGGTCCCTTGCGGGAGACCTGCAGGTTCTCGACCTCGCCGAAATCTCGCGCCAGGCTGCGCCCGGCGGCGCGGGCAGCGGCGATCATAACGGCGCCGACGGGGGAGGGCTTCGACATGGGGCGTATCCGGTGGTTGCGGCGCGGGGTTAGGCCGCCGGGCCGCAGGGGTCAAGCTGATCGAAGAGGGAGTTAAAGGCGCGCACGGCTGCGGCCGGGCCGCCGGGATGTTGCCAGATACCGGCAGAAACGGCGAGGAAATCGGCCCCGGCCCTGACCAGCGGCGCGGCATTAGCCACGGTTATCCCGCCAATAGCGACACAGGGCAGTTCCATCGTTTCCTGCCAGATCTCGAGGATTTCGGGATCAGCCGGCACCGTGCCGGCCTTGGTGCCGGTGGGATAGAAGGCGCCGAAGGCGACATAGTCGGCGCCCGCCTCGCCCGCTTCCATGGCGTCGTGGCGGCTGTTGCGCGCGCTGGCGCCGATGATCATGTCGGGGCCGAGCAGACGGCGCGCGGCTCTGATCTCCATGTCCTCCGGGCCGAGATGCACCCCGTCGGCGCCGAGTTCGCGGGCGAGTTCAGGCGAGTCGTTGATGATGATTGCCACATCGCGGGCGCGCAGGCGCGGCGCCAGCCCCTCTGCGAGGGCGCGCGTTGTGGCCGTATCGATCCGGCCGTCAGGTAATTTCAGCCGGAATTGCAGGCAGGCGATATCGCCGCCGTCGAGGGCTTCATCCACGGCGTCCTCAAAGGCTGCCAGCCCGGTCACCTGCGGCGGTGTGATCAGATAAAGCCGGGTGCGCGGGCGGGTGGGGGGCGGGGCAGGCATGCGCCCGTGCATCTGCGGCCGAGGATGCGGCGGGTCAAGCGCTGATGGACAAAGGCCGTGGACGGGATAACGCTGAAGGGATCAGAGCAGAGGAAGCCCGATGTCCCGAAAACTCCCCGCCAAGGTGTTTCAGCCAGCCTTTGAGGCCTGATAAATGGCGTTGATGGTCTCGCCCAGAACACGGTCGAAGTCGGCGTCACCCTGCCCGGCCGAAAGACCTTCTGTGAGCGCCCGCGAGAAGGAGGCAATCATGCCGGCATTCCCCGCAAGCATGCGGCAGGCATCCGCCCGGCTATAGCCGCCCGAGAGCGCCACGACCCGCATGACCTGCGGATGGCTGGTCAGCGGGTGATAAAGATTGGCTGTGCTGGGCAGGGAAAGCTTCAGCATCACTTTCCGGCCGGCCGGAACGGTGGCGAGGGCTTTCGCGATTTCATCGAGGAGGATGCCTTCGGCCTCGGCCTTGTCGGCGATCGAGATCGTCACCTCCGGCTCGATGATCGGGACAAGGCCATGGCCGAGTATCTGATGGCCGATCTCGAATTGCTGGGCGACAATGGCCGAAATGCCGTCACGGTTGGCCGCATTGATGACCGAGCGCATCTTGGTGCCGAAGATGCCCTTGGCGCGGGCGCGCTCCAGCAGGGCGTCGAGCCCGCCGATCGGTTTCATCAGCTGGACGCC
>DAIRTA010000266.1:0-2970 GCA_036804125.1 Hyphomonas sp. | reverse complement strand
GGCGTGCCGGTTGTCAGCGATTTCATCCTCGATACCGGCCCCGGCAACACGGCCGCCGTCTCGACGGATCACGACCTGATCGCCGGAGATGTCCATACGGTTGTCACCGGATCGCTGACGCCCGTGTCCAACAGCTGGCATGATGGACAGGGCGCGCCGATGCGCCTCAATGCCCTCGCCGGCCAGCCGAACTTCTTCACCGATACCAATGGCGATGGGGTGATGGACGCGAATGACAGCTTCGCCCCCTTCCGCATCCGCGCCGCCTCAGACACCAATGTGCGGCGCATGGAAATCGAGACCAGCTTCTATGTTGCCTCGAACACCCGCTTCAGCATCGATGCGCAGGCCACACCGACCGGCTCGACCACGCCCGCCCAACTGCAGCGCATCCGCCTGACGCTCTCGACCACGCAATCGGGCGATGATGGCATCGCGTTCGGCGCGGCCGCGCAGTATCCGCATACCGCCGGGCCGAGCGGTGGCAGCCAGGCCAATAACCGGTCGCTCTCGACCATGGTGGTCCCGCGACGGGTTTTCCTTGGCAACCAGCGCACCGCGGCAGCGCGCGGCAGCCTTGCCGATCAGTCGGTGCGGTTTGACCTCCTCTACCGCTACAATCACGGCAATACCGACCTCTCGGATGGCACCTTCGATATCGGCGCCGTCGTGGTCTACACGGTCTATATTCCCTGAGCCTCAGCGGCCGAAGCGGTAGCGCAGGCGCACACCGGCATTGTCCATGCCCTGGTTGCGGCCATTGCCGAGAATCTGGCCATGGCTCAGATGCTCATACATCAGCTGCACGCCCCAGCGCGGGCCAAGATCGCGGTTCAGCGACACACTCACCCTGAACAGGTCGCGCGAGCCGAGGAAAACGTTCTCCGCCGAGACCGGATCATTGCGGGGATCGCCCTGAGGGAAGGGAAAATTCAGGTTGTCGCCGTCATGGATGACATAGCCGAGGCCGGGTTCGATCGCCCAGCCCTCGGCAAAGGCCCACTGCCAGTTAAGGCCGGCGCCGGCGAAGCTGGTCTTGCCGGCCGTGTTTGCGCTCGCCACGATATAGGGCCTGGGGCTGAGGATCAGGCGAAACAGGCCGGGCGAGGCGAACTGGATCTCAGCGCTGATGTTCGGGCCGTCTTCCTTGTTTGCATTATTGCATTCGAGGCCGCAGATATTGTGGGCGGCTACGCCCAGCCGGATCTCATCGATCGCCTGCGCCGTCGCAGTGGCAGGCGTAAGGATGAGGGCGGCAGATATGAGAAGCAGGTGGCGCATGACAGGCCTTTCATGACGGGGCTGTCATGCTCCATGAATAGCCACAAAGAAGCCGTCAAGCGCGGCCGGCGCCCTCAGAAGGTCAGCACCTTGGCATAACGCACCTGCGGCAGGGCGCTGAGCTGCTCTATGACCGCAGCGGGGGGCATCATATCGATGCCGATAAGCGCGATCGCCTCCCCGCCTGCGGCCTGGCGCCCGAGATGGAATGTCGCAATGTTGACCTTGGCCTCGCCGAGCATGTTGCCGAGCGCCCCGATGAAGCCCGGCTTGTCGAGATTGTTGACATACAGCGTGACGGGCGAGAAATCGCCCTCAAGCGCCATGCCCTTGACCTCGACGATGCGCGGCTTGCCGGCGATCAGCGCGCCGGCGAGCGTCCGCCAGCCGCCTTCCGGCGCATTCTTGGTGGCCTTGGTCTTCACCTTGACCCGGATGAGGCTGTCATAGACCGGGCTTGTCTCGGTCTTGGTCTCGGTCAGCTTGACGCCGCTCTCGGCAAGGATCGCCGGGGCCGAGACCATGTTCACATCCCCGCGTGAGGCGCGCAGCAGGCCGGCCAGCAGCGCCGCCGTGATCGGCTTGCGGTTGAGGTCGGCGACCTCGCCTTCATACTCAAGGACAACCTCATCATAGCCAAAGTCGGAGATCTGCCCGGCGAAACTGCCGAGCTTCTCGGCGAGCGCGGTGAAGGGCCTCAGGCGCGGGGCCTCCTCGGCGGTGACCGAGGGCATGTTGAGGGCATTGGTGACAGCCCCGGAGAGCAGGTAGTCCGACATCTGCTCGGCAACCTGAAGGGCGACATTTTCCTGTGCCTCGACGGTGGCGGCGCCCAGATGCGGGGTCGCGATGAAATTCTTCCCGCCAAACAGGACATTCTCCTTTGCAGGCTCGATGGCGAACACATCGAACGCGGCCGCGCCGATATGGCCGCTGTCGAGCAGCTCCCGGACGGCGGCTTCATCGACAAGGCCGCCGCGGGCGCAGTTGACCAGAATCACGCCTTTCTTCGTCTTCTCCAGCGCCTCGCGCGAGAGCACGTTCCTGGTCTGGTCCGTCAGCGGAACATGCAGGGAAATGATGTCGGCCCGCGCGAGCAGCGCATCGAGTTCGACCTTCTCCACGCCCAGCTCAATGGCCCGGTCCTCTGTCAGGAACGGGTCATACGCAATCACCCGCATCTTCAGGCCGATGGCGCGCTCGGCCACCCGGCTGCCGATATTGCCGCAGCCGATCAGGCCGAACGTCTTGTAGGAAACCTCCGTGCCCATATAGCCGGATTTCGGCCACTTGCCGGCCTGGGTATCTGCGTTTGCCGCCGGGATCTGGCGGGCGGCGGCAAACATCATCGCGATGGCATGTTCCGCCGTCGTGATGGCATTGCCGAAGGGGGTATTCATCACGACGACCCCCTTCGCGGTCGCGGCCTTGATGTCGATATTATCGACACCAATTCCGGCCCGGCCAATGACCTTCAGGTTCGTCGCCGCCGCGATCACATCTGCGTCCGGCTTGCAGGCGGAGCGCACGGCGAGTCCGTCATATTCATGGACGATCTTGATCAGATCCTCCTTGGACAGACCGACCTTGATGTCGGTTTCAATGCCGCGCGAGGTGAAAATATCGACAGCAGCGGGGCTGAGGCTGTCGGCAATAAGGACTTTAGGCATGAGGGTCTCCAGTGCGCCA
>DAIRTA010000265.1:0-2977 GCA_036804125.1 Hyphomonas sp. | reverse complement strand
CATGACCCGAAGGATTCAACCTCGCTCCCGGTCAAGACGCCGGACTGGCGCAAGGATGTGCGCAAGGGCGTCAAAGGCCTGCGCATCGGCATTCCCAAGGAATACCGCGTTGAGGGCATGTCGGCCGAGATCGAGGCCCTCTGGCAGGCCGGCATCGGCTGGCTCAAGGCGGCGGGCGCGAAGATTGTCGACATATCCCTGCCGCATACGAAGTATGCCCTGCCGGTCTATTACATCGTCGCCCCGGCTGAAGCCTCCTCCAACCTCGCGCGCTATGACGGCCTGCGCTATGGCCAGCGCGTCGAGGGCGATAACCTCACCGGAACATATGAAGCCACCCGCGCTTCGGGGTTTGGCCGGGAAGTGCAGCGACGGCTGATGATCGGCACCTATGTGCTGTCTTCGGGATACTATGACGCCTATTACCTCCGGGCCCAGAAGGTCCGGACACTGATCCTGCAGGATTTCGAGAGCGCCTTCGAGGCCTGCGATGCCATCCTGACGCCGACCTGCCCGTCGCCTGCGTTTGCCTTTGGCGAGAAGTCCGGCGACCCGGTCGAGATGTATCTCAATGATGTGTTCACCGTGACGGCCAACCTCGCCGGCCTGCCGGGCATATCGGTGCCTGCGGGCCTCTCCGCCAGCGGCCTGCCGCTCGGGCTGCAGGTCATCGGCAAGGCGCTCGACGAGGCGGCCTGCTTCCGCGTGGCCGGCGCGATCGAGACGGCAGCCGGCTTTGTGGCCAGCCCCGGAAAATGGTGGTAACCTTAGGGAATGCTACGTTTTCTCATTCTCTTCGCCATCCTTCTGGTCCTGACGCTCTCCGTGATGGCCGGCGTGCTGGCGCAATATGGCTACAGCTTTCTCGATCCGGAAATGCGGACTATGGCCCTGCTCGGCCTGGCGATTGCGGCCTATGTGGCCTGGCGTATCGGCGGCATCCTCCAGCGCCGCGAGAATTCGCTCAAGGATTATGATCGCCCCGAAAGCGGCGCCGGGCGCACCAAACTGGCCGGGCTTTTCGGAGGGCCGAGCCGTTCGCAGGCCGATCGCGCGGCGCGCGTGGCCGCCCGCCGGGCGCAACTGATCAAGGAAGGCAAGCTCGATCCGGAGGAGGAGCCTGCGCCGCCTGAAGCCGAAGACGCCGCGCCGACGCGCGTATCCGCATCGGCGCCGATCAAGGACCGGATGGCGGCCCGCGCCGAGCGCGTCCGCCGCGCAAGGGAAGAGGGCAAGCTTTAGCCCTATCGCCGACCGCTCGACAGGCGCACCAGGCAGGCCTAAAGCACCTCGCCGAGATTACAGGGAAAGAAACGCATGACCGAACGCCCGACCTATCGCATCACAGGCGAGACCGGCGACTGGGAAGTCGTCATGGGCCTCGAAATCCATGCCCAGGTTGCCTCGCAGGCGAAACTCTTCTCTGGCGCGGCGACGAATTTCGGCGCCGATCCGAATTGCAATGTCTCTCTCGTCGATGCGGCGATGCCCGGCATGCTGCCAGTGCTTAACCGCTACTGCGTCGAACAGGCGATCCGCACCGGCCTCGGCCTCAAGGCGAAGATCAACACCTGGAGCCGCTTCGACCGGAAGAACTATTTCTACCCCGACCTGCCACAGGGCTACCAGATCAGCCAGTTCGCCCACCCCATCGTGGGGGAGGGCGAGATCGAGGTCGATGTCGAGCCCGCCCATGGCGGGGCGGCCTATTCCTTCCCCTGCCGCATCGAGCGGCTGCACCTTGAACAGGATGCCGGCAAGTCGATCCACGACATGGACCCGCACGCGACCTATGTCGATCTCAACCGTTCCGGCGTCGCCCTGATGGAGATTGTCTCCAAGCCCGATATCCGCTCGCCCGCAGAGGCGGCGGCCTATGTCCGCAAGCTGCGCGCCATCGTCATCGCCCTCGGCACCTGCGACGGCGACATGGAGAAGGGCAATCTGCGCGCTGATGTGAATGTCTCCGTCTGCCGTCCCGGCGATTATGAGACATTCAGGGCGACAGGTGATTTCAGCCATCTCGGCACGCGCTGCGAGATCAAGAACATGAACTCGTTCCGCTTCATCCAGCAGGCGATTGAATATGAGGCTCGACGCCAGATCGAGATCCTCGAAAGCGGCGGCAAGGTTGATCAGGAAACCCGCCTGTTCGATCCCAACAAGGGCGAGACCCGCTCGATGCGCTCCAAGGAAGATGCGCATGATTACCGCTATTTTCCGGACCCGGATCTTCTGCCTCTTGAGGTCGAGGAAGCCTGGATCGAGGACATCCGTAAATCCCTGCCTGAACTGCCCGACCAGAAGCGTGCGCGATTCGAGACGGACTATGGCCTGTCCCGCTATGATGCGAGCGTGCTGACCGCGGATGCAGAGAAAGCCGCATTCTTCGAAGCCGTTGCCACAGGGCGCGATGCCAAGCTGGCCGCCAATTGGGTCACGCAGGAACTGTTCGGCTTCCTCAACAAGGAAGGGCTGGAGCTGTCCGAGAGCCCCGTCTCGGCAGCCTCCCTCGGCGGGCTGATCGACCTGATCTCGGATGAGACGATCAGTGGCAAGATCGCCAAGGATGTCTTTATCCGGATGATAGGAGGCGAGGGCGAAGCCGCCGCCATCGTCGAGAAGCATGGGCTGAAACAGGTCACCGACACCGGCGCCATCGAGAAGGTTGTCGACGAGATTATCGCCGCCAATCCGGAGCAGGCCCAGAAGGTGAAGGAAAAGCCGCAGACGCTGGGTTGGTTTGTCGGCCAGGTGATGAAAGCCTCAGGCGGCAAGGCCAATCCCAAGGCTGTGAACGACATCCTGAAGGCGAAGCTCGGGCTTTAGAAGCCTTACGGGCTCAGGGCACCAGCACGCCCGACCCGATGCTCTTGAGCACCGCCGTTATGCGGTTGTTCGCGCCGAGCTTGCGGAAGGCCCGGCGGATGATCGTGTCCACTGTGTTCTCGCTGATTTCGAGTCTCTCGGCGATTTC
>DAIRTA010000264.1:0-2987 GCA_036804125.1 Hyphomonas sp. | reverse complement strand
CCGATGACGCGGATCTCCGGTTTCAGGGCTTTCGCGGCGATGGATATGCCTGATATCAGACCGCCGCCGCCGATCGGCACCACCAGCGTGTCGAGGCCCGGATTGTCGGCGAGCATTTCCAGCGCGATCGTGCCCTGGCCGGCGATGATGTCGACATCATCGAACGGGTGGATGAAGGTCAGCCCCTCGCGGTCACACAGATTGATCGCATACTCCTTCGCCTCGTCGAACGTCATCCCTTCCAGCAGCACACGCGCGCCATGGTCGCGGGTATGCTCCACCTTGTTGAAGGGTGTCGTGACCGGCATGACGATCGTCGCCGGGATGCCGAGGCGGCGGGCGTGATAGGCCACACCCTGCGCATGATTGCCGGCGGAGGCGGCGATGACGCCGCGCTTCTTTTCCCCGGCATTCAGCTTGTTGAGCTTGTTGAAAGCGCCGCGCTCCTTGAACGAGGCCGTGAACTGGCGGTTCTCGAACTTGATCCACACTTCCGCCCCGGTGATCGCCGAGAGTGTCCTGGAATGCGCCATGTCGGTGCGTTCGACATGGCCTTCCAGCACCTTTGCGGCCGCCTGGATATCCGCGAGCGTGACGGGTAACTCGGGGGGCAGGGTGTCGGGCATGGGCGGGGGGTCCGGGCTGGAAGCGCGCGCACCCTATGCGGAGAGCCGTTCCGGCACAAGCAGGCCCGGCGTTCCCGGCGCGGGGTCGTGCTCTGCCACCCAATGGTCCGCGGCGACTTCCACGAGCTGGGGCTGGTATTGCTCGGCGTCCGGGTCATCAATCACCCGCGATTTCAGGAAGCGGAGAGCCGCCCGGCTGTCGAGAGGGCTCGGAAGGTCGCCGGACAGGCGGACGCGTTCACGCGTGCGCTCACCCCTTGGGTCGGCATTGGGTACGGCCGCAATCAGGGCCTGGGTGTAGGGATGGCGGGCGTCCTCATAAATCGCGGTCCGGCCGGCCAGCTCCACGATCCGGCCGAGATACAGCACCATGACGCGGTGGCTGATCTGGCGAACGACTGCGAGATCATGGCTGATGAAGATCATGGCGAGGCCAAACTCCTTCTGGAGTTCAATAAGCAGATCGACCACATGGGCCTGGACCGAGACATCCAGCGCCGAGACCGCTTCGTCGCAGATCACGAGTTTGGGCCTGAGGATCATCGCTCGGGCGATGCCGACGCGCTGGTTCTGACCGCCAGAGAGTTCATGCGGGTAGCGGTTGATCAGGTTGGGATCAAGGCCGACGCGCGGCATGATTTCACGCACTTTCGCCTCACGCCCGGCCTTGTCGAGATGCGGCGTGTGAACCAGCAGGGGTTCGGCCATCGACGCCCCGATGGTCATGCGCGGATCGAGACTGGCGAGGGGATCCTGAAAGACGATCTGCAAGCCGTCACGCAGCCGGTTCATTTCCGATGTTCCGGTTTTCGCGATGTCCCGGCCAAGCCACGCCACCGCGCCGGCCGTCGGCGGAATGAGCTTCAGGATACCGCGTGCCAGCGTCGACTTTCCGCAGCCTGACTCTCCCACAATACCAAGCGTTTCGCCGGCGCGCAGGTCAAAACCGACGCCGTTGAGCGCCTTAAGCGGGACAGTGCGGCCGAAAATCCCCCCCTTCACGGGCACGGGAAAATGGACCTTCAGGTCTTCCACGCGCAGCAGCGGCTCTGCCGCAGGATCAGGAACGGGCGCGAGTGATGGCCGTCCTGGCCGGTCCGGCGTGTCTATGCGCGGAACGGCTTCAAGTAGCATCTTTGTGTACGGATGTTTGGGATCATAGAAAATATCGTCGACAGCACCGGCTTCGACAATCTCTCCTTCGCGCATCACAACGACCCGGTCGCACATGCGCGCGACGACGCCCATATTGTGCGTAATCAGAACGATTCCCGTTCCGGTCTTGCGTTTGAGTTCATCCATGAGTTCGAGAACCTGCGCCTGAACGGTGACATCGAGTGCGGTCGTCGGTTCATCGGCAATCAGCAGTTTTGGCTCACACAACATGGCGATCGCGATCATGACCCTCTGACGCATGCCGCCTGACAGCTCATGAGGAAATTGATCGAGCCGGCGTGGTGCCTCCGGGATGCGGACATATTCCAGCCACTCGATGCAGCGCCGGACTGCGGCTTCGCTGTCAAGGTCAGTGTGCAGGCCCAGGATTTCCCGCATCTGCCCGCCCACTGTCATGTGCGGCGTCAGGCTCGTCAGCGGGTCCTGAAAGATCATTGACATTTTGGCGCCGCGGATCTCTCGCAGAACGGACGGCATTGCCCCGATCATCTCGGTCTCGCCGAAGCGAATACTTCCGAAGGCGCTTCCGTTTCCGGCAAGCAGGCCCATCGCCGCAAGAGCCGTCTGGCTTTTGCCGGAGCCGCTTTCGCCGACGATGCCGAGGCACTCGCCGGCCGCAACGTCAAAGCTGACCCCGCGAACCGCATTGACGGTGCCATCGGGGGTCTCAAAATCGACCCGAAGGTCCG
The DNA here is from genome assembly GCA_036804125.1 of Hyphomonas sp. Taxonomy (GTDB): domain Bacteria; phylum Pseudomonadota; class Alphaproteobacteria; order Caulobacterales; family Hyphomonadaceae; genus Hyphomonas. Next base: position 496 of record DAIRTA010000264.1, on the reverse strand, counting down.
AAACGCGCAGAACTGTCATCAACCTTGTTTAGCGGCCCGTGGCCTGAGGGCAACGGGGGGAAGCAGAACCGCCTCAGGGCCTGCTGATTGTGCCGCAAGGGCAGGCTTGAACTCCGGAGCGTGATCCGGGAAGGGAAGGCACGCGCCGCAAGCAGGAGCCGAACCATGCCTGTCCTGACATATCTAACGCAATGCGTCTTTGATTCCGGCGCGCTCAAGCAGCTCGGAACGCTTGCGAAATCACGCGGGATTTCCCGGCCCTTTATCGTGACCGATGCGGGGATCAAGGCGTGCGGGATCCTTGCCAAGGTCGAGGCGGCGCTGGGCGCGGCGCCCGCCGGTGTGTTCGCCGAGACCGTTGCCAATCCCACCGAAGCCCAGACCCGGCTCGCTACAAAGCAGTATCAGGAGTCCGGTGCGGACGGCCTCATCGCCGTAGGCGGCGGGTCCTCGATGGATCATGCCAAGGCCATCGGCTTGATGGCCAGCCATACAG
>DAIRTA010000263.1:0-3023 GCA_036804125.1 Hyphomonas sp. | reverse complement strand
TGAACCTGCGCCCCGGCTTCTGGTCCACCGCCATCGCCTATGTCGCCTGGACGCTGGCCGCCCTCTATATCCTGCGCTTGCTGGAGCCGCTGCTCAGCGGCATGGACTCGATCCTCTTCCGCGTCGGCGCGGCGGAGTTCTCCCTCCTGCGCCTCGTCACCAGCCTCGCGGTCGCCGCCCTCGCCCTGTTTGCCGGGCGCGTGGCCGGCGATGTCGCCCAGTCCACCCTGCGCAGCTCGCGCACCCTGCCGCCGGCGATCTCCGGCATGCTCGGCCAGATCCTCAAGATCGCCCTGATGATCATCGCGATCGTGATTGCCCTGCACACGCTCGGCATCAACCTGACGGCGCTCACCATCTTCTCCGGCGCCCTCGGCGTCGGCATCGGCTTCGGCCTGCAGTCGATCTTTTCGAATTTCATCTCGGGGCTGATCATCCTGTTCGAGAAATCGCTGAAGGTCGGCGATTTCGTCGAGCTGCCGAATGGCGTGCGCGGCACGGTCAGGGAGGTGAATATCCGCTCCACCCTGATCACCACGAATGACAATGTCGATGTCCTCGTGCCCAATGAGCAGTTCATCAAGACCGAGGTGATCAACTGGACCCTGCGCGACAACAAGCGCCGCATCCGCGTGCCCTTCGGTGTCGCCTACGGGTCGGACAAGGAGCTTGTCCGCAAGGCCGCGCTCGAAGCCGCGGCGGAAGTGAAGTGGACTCATGATGATGGCGCCGGCGCTGCGCCGCAGGTCTGGCTGGTGAAGTTCGGCGATTCCAGCCTCGATTTCGAGCTGGTCGTCTGGCTGGTGCCGGAGGCGGTGCCGCGCCCGGCCCGGGTCATCGCCGATTATAACTGGGCGATCCATTCCGCGCTGGAGCGCCACGGCCTCGAAATCCCGTTCCCGCAGCGCGACCTGCATGTCCGCTCGCCCGACAGCCTCCGTGTCCGGATCGAGCGCGGGGAGGACTGAGCGCTTATTTCAGGTCGCGCGCAAAGCGGCGGGCGAAGCGGTCCGAGGCGCGGCTGGCATCATACCAGGTCGAAAAGCCGGTATTGCGGATGTCCCACTCATACCAGTCATAGGCCATCGTGCCGACCGGCTCGCCGGCGGCGTTGAAGGCGGTCGCCTCGAGGTCCATGCCGCCGAGGCTGACCGAGCGGAACATGTCGAGGCCCGGCCGGTCGCCGGCCTGTTTGAAGGTCGGCCGCGAGGGCTTGGCATCTAGGATCGTCACCTCGACACGGGCGACATCCGCGCCGGCGCTGGACAGGGCGCGCGCCAGGTCGCGTTCAATCCGGCTTGTCAGGAATTCCCCCTCGCGCTCGCCATAATCCTTGGCGAGGGTTTCGGCGAAATCCTCGGAATACTGGACGACGATTTCCGCCGCGATGGCGGCCGGGGCGAGGGCAAGGGCGGCAAGAGCGGTGATGGCGGCTTTCATGGCGTTATCTCCTATCATCCCTGAAGATAGCAGAAAGCGCGGGGGCAGGGGAGTCACGCGTCTGTGAACTCTCCCGCCCGCGCCCGTTTCAGACCGTATCAACCAGCAGGACTTCGCTGTCCTCGCTGCCGGTGATCGTCAGGCGCGTGCCCCCGCTGATCGCGGCGCCGTCGCGCAGCTTCAGCGGCTGGCCATTGAGGCTGACTTCGCCCCTTGCAGTCACCAGATAGCCATGGCGTCCCGGCGCGATGTCATAGGCCAGCGTCTCGCCGGGCTTCAGGGCGGCGCCGAGAACCCGCGCATCCTGGTTGATGACCAGGCTGTCGTCCTCGCCGGTGCCGGAAGCGAACACCGTCCAGCGTCCGGACCGTTCGCCCTTCGGGAACTGGCGCGCGCCCCAGCCCGGCGTGCCGCCGCGGCTTTTCGGCAGGATCCAGAGCTGGAACAGCTCGGTGGTCTCGTCTTCGGCATTCCATTCCGAATGCTGGATGCCCGCGCCCGCGCTCATCACCTGCACATCGCCTGCCTCCGTCCGGCCGGTATTGCCGAGCGAATCGCGGTGGGTGATCGCGCCCTTGCGGACATAGGTGATGATCTCCATCGACTCATGGCCATGCGGCGGGAAGCCCTGTCCGGGCTGGATCTCGTCATCATTCCACACCCTCAGGGCGCCGTGGCCCATCCGGGCGGGGTCATGGTATTGCGAGAAGGAGAAATGGTAATGCGCATTCAGCCAGCCATTGCGGAAGCGGCCGAGCCTGTCGAAGGGGCGGATGTCAATCATAGACGTCTCCTTTAGCTTTCCGGTGTTTGATTGGCCTTCTATATGGGACGCCGGTCCACGACTGCCAGTCTCCGGTGGCCGCTGGCAGCTATGCGCGGGCGCATGGGCCGGAGCGGGCGTTTTCAAAGGCTTATCGCACAGCATGCCTTGACCCGCCGGGCGCCGCGCCGCACCTATGCGCCAGCGAAACTGTCCGCTTTCACGGAGATTTGATGACCCATCTGCGCACCCGCCTCGATGACGATAATGGCGAAGCCCCGGCCGGCGAACCCAATGCCTTCCTTGAGGAGGCCCTGTTCAAGGCCCGCACCATCCTCCTGACCGGCGGCATCGACTTCAAGCAGGCCCGCCGCGTCTGCGAGCGCCTGCTCGCTTTGTCGGCCCAGAGCCAGGACCCGATCCTGATGGTGATTTCCTCGCCCGGCGGCCATGTCGAGAGCGGCGACATGATCCATGACATGATCAAGTTCGTGCCCGCCCCGGTGAAGGTCCTTGGCACCGGCTGGGTCGCCTCGGCCGGCGCGCTGATCTATGCCGCCGCCCAGAAGGAAAACCGCTTCTCCCTGCCGAATACACGCTACCTCCTGCACGAGCCGCGCGGCGGCATTGGCGGGCAGGCGACAGATGTCGAGATCCAGGCCCGCGAGATCATCAAGATGCGCGAGCGGCTCAACAGGATCTTCGCCGAGGCGACCGGCAAGAGCCTCGAACAGATCAAGAAGGACACCGACCGCGATTTCTGGATGAGCGCGCAGGAGGCCCAGGATTATGGCCTCGTCGGCAAGATCGTCCGCCATCA
>DAIRTA010000262.1:0-3024 GCA_036804125.1 Hyphomonas sp. | reverse complement strand
CATGCGCCGCATTGAGTTCCGACTTCTCCACCATCCGTCCGGTATGGCTGCGCGGGTCCACCGTCAGGGAATGGCCGCTGACCGATTCGAATACCGCCGCGACGCGCGATTTCGATATGTCCTCGCATCCGAAATTCACGAGGCGGCTGTCAGCCCGCACGGCCGGCGGGGCATGGTGGGCAGCCGTCGTGTCGTCGAACTGCATCACGATGTCGGCCTCTGCCGGGTCGTCCACCATGCGCGCCCCGGCGACATGGGCCACCGGCCAGATGAAATACCAGGGCCGAGGCCGGTCGGGATAGAAGGCAATCGTCGGGCGGCGATGGCCTGTCAGCCAGCGCCAGCTGCGCCAGGACTGGGCAAAGAAGAAAAAGCAGAACCAGGTGAAGATGTCATGCGCCAGTCCGAGGCTCGGCGCGATCCGGTGGCCCGTCTTCTTGACGAGGATCATACCATGATCGAACTTGAAATCGCTTGTCCAAAGTCTGCTGGACATACTCAGCTTCTCCCTCGGGCTGAAGCGGCGGTCCGGCCCTCCGGATGACGGCTTGCAGCCAAGCCCATCCATAGCATGAAATTTGCGGCGCTTATGTGTCTTTGGCAGAAGCCGGAAACCGCCGTCAAAGCAGGTCACGCAGGCTTGACAGGTCATATCCGGCGCCTGCCGCGGCCGTGATCACATCCTCGGCGGCGCCCTGCCCGGCATGGATCAGGGCCCAGGCGGTGATCGACCGGGTTCCTGTGCGGCAATAGGCGAGAACCGGCTGGGGCGCCTCATTCAGGATATGGCCCATCCGTTCAACGACCTCGGGCGTCGGCGCGCCGGAAAAGGGCACGGCCGCGAAGGTCAGCCCGAGCTGCTCGGCCTTCGCCCGGATCTGGCCCATCCGCGGCTGGTCCACCCCGCCCTCGCCATCCGGCCGGTTGGCCACGATGGTGCGGAAGCCGGCAGCGGCAATGGCCTCCAGATCGGCCTCGCTGATCTGGGGGGCAACCGCAAAATCCGGTGTCACCTTGCGGATATCGGCCATGTCCTGAACTCCTCCAGATGTGCGGTTCGCCTTGATCGGCCCGGCCTTCTAGCTAAGGAGGAAGGGGGCCGCTGCCAAGCACGGGCGAAAACGGCCCCGGGAACAATTGCGTGATGGGAGGCGAAACCCAAAGTGTCGAGTTTTCAGCGTGTGCTGCGCCGGGTCCCGTGGAGTTATGCGTTCCGGCGGCTGCTGATCGCCATCCCGACCCTCCTGGCCATCATCACGGTCGCCTTCTTCATGATGCGCGCCGCGCCGGGCGGACCGTTCAGCACGGACCGCCGCCTGCCGCCCGCTACCGAGCGCGCCATCGCCGAGAAGTTCGGTTTCGACAAACCGCTGCACGAGCAGTACTTCGACTATCTCGGCGGCGTTCTGCGCGGGGATTTCGGGCCCTCCTACAACATCCTCGGCAAGAGCGTCAGCCAGCTCATCATAGACGGCCTGCCGGTGTCGCTGACGATTGGCCTCCTGACGATGCTCGTCTCTCTCATCGTCGGCACGGCGCTCGGCATCTATGCCGGCCTCAGGCAGAATACTCGTGCGGATTATGGCGTGATGGGCCTCGCCATGTTCGGCATCTCGGTTCCGACCTTTGTCACCGGGCCGCTCTTCATCCTGATCTTCGCGCTCGGCGCAGGTATCTTCGCTGTCGGCGGGCTGGGCACCTATCCGAATATCGGCATCAGCTGGTACAACATGACCCTGCCCGTGCTGACGCTGTCCCTGCCGCAGATCGCGATCATCTCGCGGCTGATGCGGGCCTCCATCATCGAGACGATGCGCTCGAACCATATCCGGACCGCACGTGCCAAGGGCCTGCCCGAGCGCGATGTCATCCTGCGTCATGCCCTGCCGGCGGCGCTGATGCCCCTCGTCTCCTATGCCGGCCCGGCAACGGCCAAGGTGATGACCGGATCGGTCGTGATCGAGAAGATCTTCGGCATCCCCGGCCTCGGCAGCTATTTTGTCGATGGCGCCCTCAACCGCGACTATACGCTCGTGATGGGAGCCATCATCGTCTATGCCGCACTGATCATCCTGCTCAATCTCCTCGCGGACATCCTCTATGCGGTGCTGGATCCGAAAGTGAAGTATGACTGATGACCAGTATTGAGCCCCTGATCGATCCGACCGGACGCGCCGCTGCGGTCCAGCAGGCCCTTGCTGGCGGCCGCTCGCTCTGGGATGACGCGCGCGCACGTCTTTTCCGTAACAAGGCGGCCGTTGTGTCGATGTGGATCCTCGGATTCATCGTGCTGCTGGCGGTCTTCGGGCCGATGATCTGGGTGCATGATTACCGCACGATCTCCGACAACCGCACCATCGCGCCGACCTTCGAGAACTGGCATATCCTCGGCACCGACCTGCAGGGCCGCGACCTGTTCGCCCGCCTGATGATCGGCCTGCGCATCTCGCTGCTGGTCGGCGTGGTCGCCACCATCGTCAGCCTCCTCATCGGCGTGACCTGGGGGGCAACTGCCGGCTATCTCGGCGGACGCATTGACAATCTGATGATGCGCTTCGTCGATGTGCTCTACGCCCTGCCCTTCATCTTCTTCGTCATCCTCCTACTGACCGTGTTCGAGCGAAACATCGTCCTGATCTTCGCCGCCATCGGCGCGATCGAATGGCTGACGATGAGCCGGATCGTGCGCGGCCAGACCCTCGCCCTCAAGGGCAAGGAATTCATCGAGGCCGCCCGCGCCGCCGGCGTTCCGACAAGCGGAATCATCAGCCGCCACATCATCCCCAACCTGATCGGGCCCGTGGCCGTCTATGTCACCCTCACCGTTCCGGTCGTCATCCTCGCGGAGAGCTTCCTCTCCTTCCTCGGCCTCGGCGTGAACGAACCGCTCACCTCGCTCGGCGTGCTGATCTCGGACGGCGCGCGGACCATGTCGGAAAAACCCTGGATGCTGCTCGCCCCGGCAATCACCATGTCGGTGACCCTGCTCTGCCTCAATTTCATCGGCGACGGCCTGCGCGACGC
>DAIRTA010000261.1:0-3048 GCA_036804125.1 Hyphomonas sp. | reverse complement strand
CGCCCATCCGCAGGACCCGAAAGCCGAACGATCCGGAAGGGCGCGCCCTGTCCGGGATTTTGGTGTGCGCGGAATGCTGTCTGGTTCGTCTACGCGCGACCAAGCGCGGTGATTGCAGCCTCTGCAGCCGCAACACCGCTCAGATGCGCGCCCGACAGGAGTGCCGGGTAGGCTCCGCCAAGCGCTTCCCCCGCGAAGAACACTTTCCCGGCGAGCGGTTCTGCAAGCGCCTGCCGGCTTGCATGGCGGCCCGGCAGCGCCGCTGCATAGGCACCGCGGGTCAGCGGATTGGCGCCCCATTGCGACATCCGTCCGTGCACGATATGCCGGCGGACATCGGCGCCGACGAGGCCGGCGAGTTCGGAGATCGCAAAATCAATGGCAGCCGCTTCACCGGCCTGCTCGATTTTCCACCCCTCGCGGCCGCCGACGAAGCCCACACACAACTCATAACCGGTTGGAAAGGACAGGAAGAAGCAAGCGCGCTCTGGCAAGGGTGAATGGACAGCACGCGTCACGAACGCATTCTCTGGAAGGCCGAAGCGCGCGCCGTCAAGCTTGAGCGCGATCTTGCACAGGAGGCCCATCGGCAGTCCGTCAAGCGCATCAAGATGGCTCGCCGGAAGCGGCGGGTCGAAGCGGATATCACCAGCGGCGAGGACGCCCGTAGACACGGTCACGATCGCCGCGCGTGCCCGAATGTCCCCCTGCCCGGTGCGGACCGAGACCCCTCGCCCACGCCAGTCGATACCGGTGACCGGTGTGCCTGTCCGGACAGGCAGCCCGGAACCGAAAGCTGTAACAAGCGTACCAAGGCCACGCGGCACCAGCACATTGATGTCGTAGTCCGCATACGACTGAACATCACGGACGGATAACTGATCAAGGTCGACGCTGTGATCCATCGGTCCGAGCCAGGTCGCCGCCGCTGCCCGCCAGGGGTCGTGCAGATCGATCAGCCCCGCAACGGCAACATCGCTCTGGGCCTGATCGATTGCCTGCGCAAGATCGCGTTGGGCCTGCGCATAGGCCTTCTCCTCCGCATCTGTTGCCGGCCGTCCCTGGTTGAACAGGGCGCCGGGCGGATCAGAATGATCAACCAGAGCGAATCCATTGGCCTCTGCGAAGCCCAGATGGGGCAGGTCCGACGGACCCTGCAGCCAGGCGCAGCCGTGATCATACGGCACACCAAAGCTTTCGCTCTCGCAATAGGCCCGCCCGCCGATGCGGTCAGCCGCCTCGAGGATCAGGACACTGCCCCCCCGCGCGATAAGATGACGCGCCGCGCCGATACCGGCAGCCCCGGCACCGACAATCACAATGTCGGGTTCGGCGGGGTGTGGGACTTGAACCATTCCAAGGCCTCCGGTTTCGTCAGCCCTCGAACGGGTCACGCATCAGGATCACGTCCTCACGCTCCGGCGAGGTGGAGACCAGCGCGCAGGGCTTTCCGACAAGCTCCTCCAGGCGGCGGACATATTTCACCGCCTCGGCCGGCAGGTCATTCCAGCTGCGCGCGCCCCGCGTCGAGCCCTGCCAGCCGGGCATGGTCTCATAGACCGGCTGCACCGCCGCCTGCTGGGCTGACGTCGCGGGCAGGTAATCCAGCCGCTTGCCCTCAAGGTCATAGGCCACGCAGACCCTGATTTCCTCGAAGCCATCGAGCACGTCGAGCTTGGTGAGCGCGAGGCCCGAGACGCCCGACACGGCGCAGGCCTGGCGGACCATCACCGCATCGAACCAGCCGCAGCGGCGCTTGCGGCCCGTCACCGTGCCGAATTCATGGCCCCGCTCGCCGAGACGCTCGCCCGTTGCATCGGTCAGCTCGGTCGGGAACGGCCCGGTGCCGACGCGGGTCGTATAGGCCTTGGCGAGGCCGAGGACATAAGAAACGCTGCGCGGCCCGAGGCCGGAGCCGGCCGCCGCCTGCCCGGCCACGACATTGGAGGAGGTCACGAACGGGTAGGTGCCATGGTCGACATCCAGCATCACGCCCTGCGCGCCCTCGAACAGGATGCGCCGTCCGGCCCGGGCCTGCTCGTCGAGGATTTTCCAGGCGGGGGCAGCATAGGCGAGCACCCGCGGCGCAATCGCGAGCAGCTGCGCCTTCAGCGCAGCTGCATCCGGCGCCGCAAGGCCGAGCCCGGCGCGCAGCGGGGCATGATGGGCGATCAGGCGTTCGAGCTTGAGGTCGAGCGCGGCCTCATCGGCGAGATCCGCCACGCGGATGGCCCGCCGGCCGGCCTTGTCCTCATAGGCCGGGCCGATGCCGCGCTTGGTCGTGCCGATGCGGGCCTCGTCGGCCGCCGCGCTCTCACGGGCCGCATCGAGATCACCATGCCAGGGCAGGATCAGACAGGCATTCTCGGCCAGGATCAGATCCTGCGGCGAGAGCGTGATCCCGGCGGCCTCCATGCCGTCGATCTCCTTCAGGAGCTGCCAGGGATCGACGACAACGCCATTGCCGATGACCGAGAGCTTGCCGCCGCGCACGACACCGGAGGGCAGAAGGTTCAGCTTGAAGGTCTGGTCGCCGATGACGAGGGTGTGCCCGGCATTGTGCCCACCCTGGAAGCGCACGATGACATCCGCGCGCGCCGACAGCCAGTCGACGATCTTGCCCTTGCCCTCATCGCCCCACTGGGCCCCGACAACCACGACGCCTGCCATCCACGCCTCCGTCACAAATGCGCGCGACATGGGCCGGAATTCCCGGCCAAAAGCAAGGGGCAAGCCGCTGCTGCGTCTTAAGAAGGCCTTAAGCCGGGCAGCGGGTTTGCCGGGGCCGCTTTCGCGCAAAATAAGCAGCATCGCGCTAGGCTGGTGCGATGTTGAAAGCCTTCCTGACAACCGCCGTCCGGGCCGGTCTCCTTCTTGCTGCCGGCCTCAGCAGCCAGGCCCTGCCGGCTGCCGCGTCGGTGCTGGACAGCTATCAGGCCCGCATCCACGGAACAGTGATCGTCTGGGGCGCCGATGCGGCCGACCCGGCCGCTGGCGTGCCGGTTGTCAGCGATTTCATCCTCGATACCGGCCCCGGCAACACGGCCG
>DAIRTA010000260.1:0-3060 GCA_036804125.1 Hyphomonas sp. | reverse complement strand
GTGAAAGGCTAGGCCATGAGTTTCCTGGCGCCGCAGACCTTTGCCACCGTGCTGTTCGGCCTGATGCGCATGACCGAATCCGCCCGGCAGAACTACATCACGGCGCAGATCCAGAAGACTGATATCCAGATCATCCTGCCCAAGATCAAATCCTATATCGAGACCATCCCGCCTGAATGGCGCAGCCATGCCATCAATCGCTGGGCCGCAGACCAGATGCGCCGGCTCGGCTGGACCGATCCGGGCGGGCAGGCGGAAGGCATCGTCAGCGTTACATCCGGCGGCACGCCGGTGATTGTGGAAGGGCGTGAGGCGGAGTTTGAAAGCCTGAAAGCGGCCATGGCCGCCGCCTATATTGAGCAGAGCGGCGTGGACAGGGCCCGGGTTCAGGCTGGCCTGATCGCCTGGAACCAGGAGGACTGGCTGAAGGGGCAGGGCGCGACGCCCTGGAGCCTGTTTGCGCGCCACCTGCTGGATATCGGGCTGGACCTATTGGCCGTAAATCCCGGCCTTGCAGGGGGCGGGCGGTCGATCCGTCCCCTGATCGCTGCGATGGCGCCGCATCTTGCCGCCGCCTACACGCCGGATGCGCAGGGCCAGACACCGGGCAAGCGGCTGGCCGAAGTGTTCGCGCAGACCGCGCTGAATACCCTCGCCGAACGGCCGGACCTGCTGAGCCGCGAGCTGCGCTGGCAGCGGCTGATCAGCGGCGTGCTGATGCCCCTGCAGGACGAGGTGAAGACAAGCGGCGCGAGCGCCCTGCTGGCCGAGGATCGCATCCGCGACCTCCTGGAAGGGCCGATGAGCCGCTCCGTGCTGAAGCTGATTGACGAGAATGCCGATGATTATTTCAAGGGCGCCGCCGGGGCCGGCAAGCTGGGGGGCATCGTCCTGCGCAGCACGCTGGGCGAGCTGGCGACGACATCTGCCGAAGGCCGGTCGCTGCGCCAGACTTTCAGCCAGATTGGCGTCGACAGCCTCGTCAACAGCACACTGAAGGCGGCGGCCGAGCGGCCGGAGCTGTTCATCCGTTCCGGGAAGGGCAGCGAGCCCGATGCCGAGATCGAACTGGGCCGGAAGTTCCTGACCGAATATGCCGGCATCCTGCGCGCGGCGCCGCGCCCTTTCCGGCTGGCGGACGGCATGGGAGAGGCGGTCATCTCCGTATCGCTGGAGGTGACGGCGAGCAATCTCGCCGAGCGCATCGAGCGCGCGGCGGGCGACGCGCCGCAGAACCAGATGGGCGCGGCGCTGGGCGCCTATCTGGTGCGCGATATTTTCCAGGGCTTCCGCGAGGCGGCGGCGCCGGGCGCGGCGGGGGCGCCGCTGGCACGGCTGGGCCCGGAGAAGGCGGTCGACCTCCTGCGGATCGTGGCCGAGCATGTTGCCCGCGCGCCGCATTTCGTTGTCGGCAAGACCGCAAACCCGGCCGTTTCGGGCCTCGCGCGCTCGGTCGCTGAGATCATTGCCAGCGACGAGACCGGCCTGATGTCGGCGGAGGACTGGCGGCTGGTGATCGGGGCCACGCTGCAGGCGGCGCTGGAAAATCCCGGAACGCTGTTCGGCAAGAGCCCGGCGGGCGATATGGCCCGTGTGCTGACGGCGCGCGTGCTGGACACGGCGCGGAAGAATTTCACCCTGCCGGCTGACCAGCCCGGCCGCATCCTGTTCGGGGCGACCCTGCGCGACGCGCTGATCGTGACGCTGGATGCAGCGAGCACCGGGGTGTTGAACACGTTTTCCTCACGCGAGGCGCTGGAGACACATCTCAACGGCGTCGATGCACTGGCCGCGCGGCTGAACGCGCTGGCAGTCAGCCAGGACCGGACATTGCGGATCGGCTCGCGCGACTGGATCCGGATCTATACATTCTACATCGCACGGGCGCTGGAGGGCGGCGAGCTGGCTATCCGGAACCTGAGCGATACCGACCTTGTGCAGGTCATCAGGCTACAGCCCATGAGGGGCTTGGAGGAGGGTGCAGGATGAGAGGGTTCATGCGCGGCGGACTGGCCGCCCTGGCCGGGGTGGTCTGGCTGGCAGGCTGCGAGACGACGAATGTAAATAAGGTGAGTGACGAGCTTACGAAGGCAGTCGCGCCGATCGAAGCCCTGCAGAATCCATCGTGGGCGGAATACCAGGCGGCGCTCTCGGGACGGGCAGCAAGCATCGAGAAGCCGGCCCAGACCTGCGCCAAGGACCAGAGGATCACCCAGCCGCCGATGCGGATCGCCTGCCTTGAAGTGCAGGCGCGCGCGAACTGGTGGCTGGCGGGTCTCCCGGAAGACCAGCCGATGCGGGGCGGGCAGGCCGCCTCGAATACGGTGGCGGCGTCGCGGGAGGCCGCTGCCCTGTGCAGCGACCAGCCGGGCATGGCGCAGTGCCCGGCGATTGCGGACTTTGCCGCAACCGCGCGCGGCCGCGCCATCGCCCACCGGATCGAGGCCGGGCTGGCGGGCCGGGCCGGACTCAGCCCGGTTGAGGCTGCTGCGCTGCTCAGCGGCTATGCCGAGGAGGGCGAGATGAATTGGGCAGCCGGGGCCGGCGAGAGACTGCGCCAGCTGATCGGGCATGATGCCTGCCGGATCAGCGAGGCCTCGCTTCGGCTGCGCTCGGACGCGCTGAGCGAGGCGGAGAACCTCGCCATCCGGGACGCGGGCGATGCGGCAGCGGCAGCGGCGGCGCGCGGTATGGGCCTCAGCCTGTGCCGGGATGGCCGCCTCGACTGCGAGGAGATGGCGCCTTGCCGGCCGGGCGGCGATGCAGCGACGTGTGACAGGAGATATGCCGCCGCACTCGGCTTTGCCTGTGCGCCGGGCGGCATTGCCCAAAAGGAAAGGGGGAGCCAATGGGCTATGACCGCGTTTTCCGCGTCACCGCGACGGCGCTGAACCTGCGCGAGGGGCCGTCTGTCGGCCACAAATCGCTGGTCCCGCTGTTGACCGGGCAGGCGGTGCTACGTCTGGACACGGCGGACCATGAAGGCTGGTGGTATGTCTTCGCCGACACGCCGGGCGAGGGGCTGTATATCGGCTATGTCCATTCGGACTATCTGCGCCC
>DAIRTA010000259.1:0-3089 GCA_036804125.1 Hyphomonas sp. | reverse complement strand
GGGGTGCGCCGGGTGTCTGCCAACCTGGCGCAGGGGCTGGACGGCCTCGCGGCGAGCCATCCGGAGAAAGTCGAAGCGGTGACCGGGAAGGGCCTGCTGACCGGGCTGCGGCTGAAGGCCGACCCGAAGGCGGTGCAGGGGCTCTGCCGGGAGAACAATCTCCTTGTCGGCGTGGCCGGGAACAATGTCCTGCGCCTCGCCCCGCCGCTGATCATCGGCGAAGCCGAGGCGCGCGAAGCCCTCGGCACGATCGACGCTGCTCTCGGCGCCTGGGTGCCAGCCTGAGCCTGAAGAAAAAAAGAAATGCGGAGGCAGGCTGAGAGAGCGTCGCCTGCCTCCGCGGATTCTGCGTGCGTCCCCACGCCCGCAAGACAGGTTTTACGGCCAAGCCAGCCGGTTTTCGTCGGTGCGCATACCTAATTTTTGCATCATTTTCGCTCAGAACGGTTCTTGTAACCGCTTACCTGACAGGCCAGACAGGCAGGCAGCGTAGATGACAGAATGTTAGGGTCGCCGATTGCCACCCGTATTGGTTGAACGTGAGAACGAGTTTCTTACCCTGAAGGCGATTGTCGAGGGGCTTGGCCGCGGACCCGGACGGCTGGTCCTGATTTCGGGGGAGGCCGGAATCGGCAAGACCGCGCTGGTCCGCGAGCTGCGGCGGGTCGTTGCCGCTGCGGCGGACTGGGCCGAGGGGGCCTGCGAGCCGCTCTCGACTCCGCGCCCGCTCGGACCCGTGCTCGACATGGCCGAAGCGCTCGGGCCGGAGACCGCTGCTATCCTGCGCCGGGGCGGCGCGCCCCACGAGCTGAACGAGGCGATCCTGGCAGCGCTCAGCGCGGCGCGGCGGCCGAAAGTGCTGGTCTGGGAGGACCTTCACTGGGCCGACCAGGCAACACTGGATGTGATGCGCTTTCTCGTCCGCCGGATCGCGCTCCTGAACCTCGCCCTGATCGTCACCTATCGCAGCGACGAGGTGGGCGAGGACCATCCCCTTAAAACAGTGCTCGACGGGCTGGCGGCGCAGCCGGTGACGGCGATGGCGCTGCATCCGCTCTCGCCTGAGGCCGTGAAGGCGCTGGCGCGCAGGGCCGGACGGCCGGGCGGCTGGCTCTACCAGGCGACAGGGGGCAATCCCTTCTTCGTCACCGAACTGCTTGCCGATCCGCTGGGGCGCGAAAAGGCCGTGCCGGTATCGGTGCGCGAGGCGGTGACCCGCCGGCAGCGGCGCCTCGACCCGGCAGCGCGCAATTTCCTGGAAGGGATCAGCGTGATCCCGTCGGCGGTTTCGCCCGAGCTTGCCGAGGCGCTGGCGCCGGGGCGATCGGCCGGGCTGATCAGCGATGCGGTTTCCCACGGGCTGCTGGAGACGGGCGCTGACGGCGCGGCACGCTTCCGGCACGAGATCGCAAGGCTGGCGACACTCGACCGGATCCCGGCGGCGACGCGCCGGGCCCACCATGCGGAGGTGCTGAGCGCGCTCAGCGCGGGCCCGGGCCCGGCCGCGCTCGACAGGATCGTCCACCATGCTGCCGGCGCGATGGATGCCGGCGCGGTGCTGACCTATGCACCTGAAGCGGCCACGCGCGCTGCCCGCGCCGGGGCGCACCGGGAGGCCGCCGCGCACCTTGCCACGGCGCTGCGCTTTGTGGACGCCGCCGAGCCCGAACTCGCCGCGACGCTGTATGAGCGCTGGGCCTATGAGAGCGGGCTGTCGGCGCATATCGACCATGAGGTTCTGGAAGCGCGGCGCTATGCGATCACGCTGTGGCGGGCGCTCGGCCGGAATGACAAGGTCGGCGAGAATTTGCGCTGGCTCTCGCGCCTGCACTGGTATCGCGGCGAGGCAGCCGAAGCGGCCCGCCATGCTGATGCGGCGATCCGGACCCTCGAAGGCATGCCGCCCTCGGCCGAGCAGGCGATGGCCTATTCACTGCGTGCGCAGCTGCACATGCTCAACGACCAGATGGATGACGCCATACGCTGGGGCGACCGCGCCCTGGCACTGGAGCGCCAGTTCCCGAACCCTGATCTTCGGGCCCATGCGCTGAATAATATCGGCACGGCGATGATCTTCCGGGGACGAACGGAAGGCCTTGCGCTGATGGAGGAGAGCCTCGCCATCTCGCTGGCCAACGGCCTGCATGAACACGCCGCAAGGGCGTATACGAACCTATCGGAATATGCGGTGGAGTTCCGTGACTTCGCGCTCGCCGAGCGCATCCTGGCCGAGGGCCTTGCCTTCGATACGCGCCATGACCTGGATGCCTGGACCTATTATCTCTCGGGCCGCCAGGCGCAGTTGCGCCTCGAGCAGGGGCGGCTGAAAGAGGCCGAAACGATTGCGCGGGGCGTGGTGGACCATGACGGCCTCAGCCTGCTGATCAAGCTACCGGCCCTGCAGGTGCTGGCCCGCGCCTGTATCCGGCGGGCGACGCCGGATGCGGACAGGCTGGCCCAGCAGGCGCTTGCCGATGCGCTGGCGACAGACGAGCTCCAGCATATCGTGCCGGCCCGGCTCAGCCTTGTCGAGGCCGCCTGGCTTGCTGGCGAACCGGAGCGTGCGCGCGAGCATGTCGATGCCCTGATGAGCTTGTCGGCCGATGACCGCCATCCGTGGAATCTGGGAGAGTGCGCTGTCTGGGCGGCCCGCCTGGGGCGCCCGCAGGCGGGGCCATTGTCCAATGCGCTGCCTGAGCCGTTCCGGCTGGAACTGGAAGGCAAGGCCGAAGCGGCGGCCGAGGCCTGGGAGGCGCTGTCGATGCCCTATGCGGCAGCGCTCGCGCGGCTGCAGTCAGGCACCGCCAGCGCCCTGACCCGGGCGGTCGAGGCGCTGCAGGCGATGGGTGCGGACGCCGCCGTGACGAGGGCGCGCGAGATTGCTGCCGAGCATGGGTTGAGCAAGGCTATCCCTCGCCGCCGGCGCGGGGCCTACAGCGCATCGCGCGCGCATCCGCTGGGGCTGACAAAACGCGAGCAGGATATCCTGGACCTGCTGATCCGCGGCTATTCCAACAAGCAGATTTCCGAAAATCTGAAACGCTCGCAGCGCACTGTCGAGCATCATGTCTCCGCCATCATTGCCAAAT
>DAIRTA010000258.1:0-3090 GCA_036804125.1 Hyphomonas sp. | reverse complement strand
CGTTGAACGCCTTGCAGAATTCCATGATGTTCACGCCGCGCTGACCCAGCGCCGGCCCGATCGGCGGCGAAGGGGTGGCAGAGCCCGCGGGCACCTGCAATTTGATGTAGCCTTCGATTTTCTTGGCCATTGGGCCGTACTCCTGTTCGCACTGTTGCCTGGATCTTTCGAACCGGCTCATGGTAAGCGGTCCAGCGCCCCTGCTTGTGCATTGCAGAGGCTCCCGCACGGAATCGCCCGACCGTGGTCAAGCGAAGGCGGGCGCATAGCGGATTTGCGCAAGGATGCAAGTCCGGCCCGCGCCGTGGCCGTTCATCTGGCGGCCTGTATGAGACACTTGAGACACTGTCCAGGAACCGAAAAACCGGCGGTCCGGCCAGCGCCCGGAACTGGCGCGCCGCCCAGCTTCCCATGACGCAGATAACGGTCGTGACCATGCCGCATTCTTGCACCGGCGCGGCCGAGTAGGAAACATCCCTTGCGTGCCGGCTGCGAGCGGACAGCGCCGCCCAATGCGCCTGTCCGTTGCGTGCTAGACAGATGCGCACCGAGCAGGCAAACTCACCAACGCATACAATGTCGTTGCGTCGCATTGCCGGGGGGCAAGCCGATGTCGTGGACCACAGCTTTGGGCCGGGTAGCGGGCTTTGCCGCCGGACTGTTTCTGGTCATTGTCGGCTTTTCGCTGTTCACCAAGGAATCCGGGCTGACCCAGACCGGTCAGGTCACTGCATTGATTTCAGTGCTGATCGCGCTCGGCATCGGGGTGATGGCAGCATCGCTGCTGCCCGACACGATCACGCTGGAAGGCAAGGAGGTCAAGCCGCTCGGCATCGGTCTCAATGCCACCGGCGGCGCGGGATTTTTCATCATCACGCTGATCTTCCTGTTCTATTTCGACGGGAACACGCCCGATCCCGAACCGGAGCCCGAACCTGTGCCGATCGCCAGCGGTGAGCCCGGCCCGGCGCCGTCGCCGACGCCAAGTGCCACGCCAAGCCCCGAACCATCCGAACCGCCGCAACAGGCGCCGGTCGGACTGGCCGCTAGCGGGGGCGCAGTGCCGCTATCCGGACCGAGCACGCCCTATCCCGCTGCCAGTCAGCCGCAGCAAGGCTATTTCCGGGCGCAGACCTATTGCAGCATCTGCTGCCCGGACGGACCGCAAAATTGCCCGCAGGTGGGATACGGCGAAGGCGCGAGTCTGGAAGAGGCGGCCCTGCGCGCCGCCGAGATGTGCGTCATCAACCAGGGCTATGCCGAATCCTGCCTGATCAATGTCTCGCCTTACTGAGCCTAGGGTCCGGTAGCCTTGCACGGCGGCCAGCTAATCCGCGCCGCGCGCCGGGTCGGCGACCGGGGGCCTCAGGCCCTTGGTCCGGCTGGTAAGGTGGAACTGGCGGCACAGCGCGCATTTGTAGACGCGCAAGGGTATGTCGGCGCGGACTGCGACCACGTCGGCGCCCTCGCGGGTCGGGTAGCCGCGCTTGCGCTGACAGATGCCGGGCCGGGTTTTCACAACGGGAGCTTACCAGCGCCAGAACGGCCTAGCCAGAGGCCGCAAGTAGCGAAGCGGTAGGCAGCAAAGACACCCGCCCTCAGGTACCCGAAGGATCCCGGACATGATCCGGCGACGTCAGGAGGAACAGCGCCGAGGACGCGCCAGCGCAAGGCAGGCGCGCCGACGAAAGCTTACTTGACCAGTTCGACCTCGTCGAAGCCCAGTTCCACCGGGGTCGCGCGGCCGAAGATCGAGACCGAGACCTTGACCTTGGACTTGTCGAAATCGAGCTCCTCGACGATGCCGGTGAAGCTGGCGAACGGCCCGGCATTGACCTTGACCGAATCCCCGATTTCGTAATCGATGTTGATTTCGCGCTTGGGCGCGGCCTGGGCTTCGGCAACACCGCCGAAATAGCGCGCCGCCTCTTTTTCCGAAATCGCCTGCGGCTTGTTGCCCGAACCGAGGAAGCCGGTGACCTTGGGCGTGTTCTTGACCAGGTGATAGACATCGTCGGTCATGTTGAGCTTTGCCAGCACATAGCCGGGCATGAACTTGCGTTCGACCTGCACCTTCTTGCCGCGCTTCACTTCGGTCACGGTTTCGGTCGGGACCTGCACTTCCTGCACGCCTTCGGACAGGCCCAGCCGTTCGGCCTCCGAAATGATCGCGTCACGGACCTTGTTCTCGAAACCGGAATAAGCGTGGATGATGTACCAGCGGGCCATTGGGAGTCCTTGGAAAAAGTGCCGGGTGCGCAGCGCGGGCGCGGTTACTGCAACAGGCCGATCGCGAGGCGCACGACCGCGCCGAAGGCACTGTCGATCGCGAGGAAGAACAGCGACAGGATGACCATGAAGATGAACACGAAGATCGCGGTCCGAACCGTCTCTTCACGGGTCGGCCAGACGATCTTAGCGGTTTCCGCGCGCACCTGATTCACGAATTCGCCAACCGAGGTCTTGCGCTTCTTTTCTTCGGCCATATCAGCACCGGTCCTTCATTGTCTGTCTGTCGCCCTGCATTCGGCTTTCAGGTAAGGGTCCGCGCCGTCCGGGACAAGGTCGCCGGAGGGGCTTGGATCATTCTGCCGATGTCGGGAGACGATGGCGCTCTTACGCGCGCAGGCGCCGGAATGCAAGAGGGGCGGGGCAGCCCGATGGCTACCCCGCCCCCTTGATGGCGCGACGCTTTGGACCTCGCCTAGCTGCGGCCCAGTAGCCGTTCGATGAGGCTCGGCGGATTGAGCGGCTGGATCCGGCCATAGGCATGGGCGCGGCGAAAGGGATCGAGCTGCGGGCGCGGCGAGACCCACTGGTCGGGTTTGGAGGAACGGAAGGTGTATTGGCTCATGATAGCACTCCCTGCAAATCCCCAGCCGGTCCGAAGCCTAACACGTTTCGTCTGACGCGAAAACGCCGCAACCGGCGGGCTGTCGTATGGGAAATCGCGCCGCTTCGCCCCGGTTCCGAAAAACACGGCGAGCCGAAGCGTTGTTTATCATAGGTTAAATGCGTGAGCCGGGCGTTGTTGCCTGGCAGGGGTGTGCGGACTCGAACCGCAGGCCCTCGGTTTTGGAGACCGATGCT
>DAIRTA010000257.1:0-3107 GCA_036804125.1 Hyphomonas sp. | reverse complement strand
GTGCTGGTATTCATCCTCGCCCAGGCGATCATCTCGCGGGCTCATGCCAACTGGACGGCGACCGCCTATCCGGCGGCGAGCCTCCTCGTGGCGGCCTGGTTCTGCCGGGCGGGGGCGCCGCTCTGGCGCGGGCCGGCCGTGCTGTGGGCGAGCCTTGGCCTGAACGGCCTCGTTGCGGGATTGTTTGCGGTCGTGCTCCTGCTGCCTGAGGCAAGCGTCACGCGGCTCGGCTTCGACAATGCGCTGAAGCGCACGCGCGGCTGGGAAGCGAGCGCCGAGGCGATCTTTGCCGAAGCCGGTCGGCTGGGAGCCAGCGCCGTGCTGGTGGAGGAGCGCGAGGCCTGGCATGGCCTCGATTTCTATGGCCGGGGCCGGGGGGAGCTGCCGCTGATTTCCTGGCGGCGCTATCCGGGGCCGAAGAGCTTCTCCGAAGCGCGGCCGCTGACGGAGGATATTGACGGACGCGTGCTGGTCGCCTCGCTGGTGCCGGAGCTGCGCCCGCACCTGCGCAGCGATTTCGAGCATTTCGAGCCGGTGGGCCAGGTGCGCGTGCCGCTCGGCCGGCGCGCCAATGGCTGCCCGATCATCCGGGTGTTCCAGCTCTATATCGCCAGCGGCCACGCCCCGCCGGAGCGCACGGCGGAATGGGAAGCGCGCTTTATCGGACAGTCGGAATTCCCGGAACCGCCCTGCCCCTGAAGCGAGAGGACAGTGCCGCGATCAGTGCCCGGCGGCAGAGGCGCCCCAGAGTTCGTTCAGGCGGGCATCGCGGCCGCAGGCCTGACGGTAATAGCGGTATTTGACCGGGTTCTTGCGGTAATAGTCCTGATGATAGTCCTCGGCCGGCCAGAAGGTGGCGGCCGGGAGCACCGGCGTGGCGAGGGTCTGGCCAAGAGTGCCGGCCGCCTCGGCCAGGATGCGCCCGGCGATGGCGCGCTCGGTGTCGCCGGAAACGAAGATGGCCGGGCGGTAGCTCTCGCCGCGGTCACAGAACTGGCCGCCGCCATCGGTCGGGTCGATGGTGCGGATGAAATGCGCGGCGAGGGCCTCATAGGAGATGCGGGCCGGGTCATAGGTGACTTTCACCGCCTCGTAATGGCCGGTGCCCCCGGCGGTGACCTGCCGGTAGGTGGGGCGCTGGGCCGTGCCGCCGGTATAGCCGGAGAGGGTATCGACGACGCCGTCGAGCTTGTCGAAATCGGCCTCAACGCACCAGAAACAGCCGCCGGCGAAGATGGCGGTGGCGACGCGGGTCGGGGCGCCCTCGGCGCGCGCCGTTTCCGTGCCCGCCCCTGAAAAGAAGGCGATGGTGGCCGCAAACAGGCCGGCCGCAGCCGCGACGAAGAATCCGGGACGCTTTAACACTCTGTTACTCTCAGGTGGGGACGCGAGGCGTTGTTGTCGTTGTTATACCGCTAAGTATTCAGCAGACCCCTAATATGAAAGGGCAAACCTGCGGCAATCCTGCAGAAGTCACAGGGATGTGACCCAAAACGCACAATTATCAGGCAGGCCGGTTTTCAGGCGGGCGGGCGGGTGAGGACGCGGACCCGGGCCCGGCTGGCGCGGCCCTGCGAATCAACGGCGCTGATGAGGTAGAACCCCTCGGCTTCCGGCTGCCAGGCCGGGGCGCCGGACGCATCCTCCGCCACGGGCACGCCATCGACATACCAGGCGAGGCGCCCGGCCCCGCGCCCGGCCAGGATGAACGGCCGGGGCGGGCGGCCATCGACCTCTCCGGCCCAGAGCTCGGCATCCTGGGGCGGGAACAGGATTTCCGGCGCACGCCCGGCGGCAAACTCCCGCTGGGGCGCGGGCGCGCGGGGATTGCGCACAGCCGACAGGCGGCTCGCGGCTTCGCCATCATCGCGCAGATGATGGGCGGCGCGGTCGGCGACCTCGAACAGGATGGGCAGGGCCGCCTCACGCCCCGTGACGCCGGGGCGCGGCGTGCCATCCGCCCGGCCGGCCCAGACGATGAAGGCATGCTCGCCGGCAAGGCCCGCCGCCCAGGCATCGCGGAAGCCATAGGACGTGCCGGTCTTGAACGCGATCTCGGGGGCCTGCTGGGTCAACCGGCCCGGCAGGCGGCCGGCAGGCGCCGGCGTGCCGGCAAGGATGCGGCGGATCTCGGCGGCGCTCGCCGGGCTCATCAGGCGGTGGCCCGGCGCCCGGGCGCTCGCCGCTTCATCCTCAGCGCGCCAGACCAGCGGCTTGGCCGCCCCGCCATCGCCGAGCGCGGCATAGAGCACGGCGAGTTCGCGCGCCGTCATCCCGGCGCCGCCAAGGGCGAGGGCAAGGCCGGACTCCCGCCCGGCCCCGGAGGCGAGGCGCGGACGCGCCCCGGCGAGGGCCAGCTCGGCGCTGAAACGCTCCGGGCCGATGCGTTCAAGGACCATGACGGCCGGCAGGTTGAGCGAATGCTGAAGGGCATCGGAGACGCGGACATCGCCGCGGAAGAGCCGGTCGAAATTCTCCGGCTGGTATGCGGCGAAGCGGCGGGGCAGGTCCTCGATGCGGGTATCGGCGGCCGCGCTGCCATCATCGAAGGCCAGCGCATAGATGAAGGGCTTCAGCGTCGAGCCCGGCGAGCGCGCCCGGCCGGTCAGGTCGATCCAGCCGCCGGGACGGTCCCGGCTGGCCGATCCGGCTGCGGCGCGCACCGCCCGTGTCGGGATGTGGACGACGAGGATCGCAACCTGCACAGCTGCGCCTTCGGCCTCGGCGCGCTCCAGCGCGATGCGCTCAATCTCGGCCTGAAGGGGGATGTCGAGCGTGGAGCGGACATCCGCGCGCGGGCCGGCGGCCAGCGCCGCGGCGGCGCCATGCCAGGCGCGGGCGGGGAAGTCCTCGCGGCGCGCCGGGACAGGCAGATCGGCCAGTTCGGCGGCCTCCTCCGGGGCGAAGACGCCGTAGCGGGAGAGCTTCCCAGCGACCCAGTTGCGGGCCCGCGCCGCTTCGGCCGGGCGGCGGTCCGGCCGGCGGGCTTCAGGCGATTGCGGCAGGGCGATGAGAAGGGCGATTTCATCCTGGGTCAGACGGTCGGCCTCATGGCCGAAATAGCTCCAGCTGGCCGCGCGCACGCCTTCGAGATTGCCGCCATAGGG
>DAIRTA010000256.1:0-3108 GCA_036804125.1 Hyphomonas sp. | reverse complement strand
ACATCCGCGACGAGCATTACATGCCCGCGCTCAGGAAAGGCATCCTGGAGCGCCGGGCCGAAATTGAAGCCATCGTCAACAATCCTGAGCCGCCGACCTTCGAGAATACGATTATAGCCCTTGAAACCTCTGGCGCGTCGCTGACACAGGTATTGCGCGTTTTCGGGAACGTCACCAACACCGATACGAATGATACGCTGAATGCGCTGCAGGGCGAGATCAATCCCATGCTGTCGCGCGAGAGCGATGCGGTGACATTCAACCCGCTGCTCTTCGCACGTGTCAAAGCGGTGTATGACCAACGCGACAGGCTTGGTCTTGATGAACAGGAAGCGCGCCTGCTTGAACTGACGCATCGCAATTTTGTGCGCGCCGGGGCGAACCTCACCCCGGAAGCGCAGGCCCGGATCGCCGAGATCAATTCCGAAATCTCGGGCCTCACGACGCAGTATGGCCAGAACCTGCTCAACGCGAACAATGCCTACAGGCTTGTGATCACCGACTCGGCCAGGCTCGGCGGCCTGTCGGAGGACTTCAGGAATGCGATCAGGGTCGAGGGCGAAGATCGTTGGGAAGTCAGCCTCAGCCGTTCCTTCTTCGAAGGCTTCATGTCCACGGCCGAGGACCGGGAACTGCGCTCGAAGCTGTTTGACGGCTACCGCACGATAGCCTCTTCCGGCGAGTTCGATAACAGCCCCGTAGCGTTGCGCATCGCTCAGCTGCGGGCCGAACGGGCCGAGCTCATGGGCTATCCGAGCCATGCGCACTATATCCTCGAGCAGCGCATGGCGCGCACGCCGGAGAATGCGCTCGACTTCCTGAAACAGGTCCTGGAACCCGCGCTTGCGCGCGCCGCTGAGGAACAGGCCGACATGGCCCGCATCGCCGGCCATGACATCCTCGGTCATGACTGGTGGTTCTATTCCGAGAAGGTGCGTGCCGACCGCTACGCCTTCGATGCGAACCAGCTACGGCCCTATTTCGAGCTCGAAGCCGCGTTCAATGGCGCTTTCGAAGTGGCCTCACGGCTGTTCAATATCACGATCGAACCGGTTGACGTCGCTGGCTGGAACCCGGTCGTGCGCTCATATGACGTCAAGGATGCGGCGACCGGCGAGCATCTCGGCCTGTTCATGGTCGACATGTTTGCCCGCGATTCCAAGCGCGGCGGAGCCTGGATGAGTTCCTACCGGGTCGCCTCCGATATTGCCGGCGAGCGCACTCGCCCGATCATCACCAATAATATGAACCTCGTGCCGCCGGCAGCCGGCCAGCCGGCCCTGCTCTCGCCGACCGAAGTGGAAACCCTTTTTCACGAGTTCGGCCATGGCCTACACGGCCTGCTGACGCAAATCCGGTTCCCGAGCTTTGCCGGCACGTTCGGTGGCCCGGACTATGTCGAGTTCCCGGCCCAGATCATGGAACACTGGGCCGAGCACCCGGAATCGCTCGCCCTGTTTGCCCGCCATTATCAGACCGGCGCGCCTATCCCGAGGGAGCTGCTCGACCGGATGCAGCGCGCCTCGACCTTCAATCAGGGCTTCAAGACGACCGAGTTCATCGCCGCCTCGCTGATCGACCTCCACTGGCATATGCTGTCTGCGGAAGAAGCTCGCAATGTCACAAGCGCACGTGAATTCGAGCTGGACGTCCTGCGCCGGTATAACATCCCGGAAATCATCGAGCCGCGTTACCGCTCGACATATTTCTCTCATATCTTCTCCGGCATGTACCATGCCGGGTACTACTCCTATCTGTGGGCAGAAATTCTGGATGCAGACGGGTTTGATGCCTTCGTCCAGTCCGGCGACATCTTCGATCCGGAACTTGCCGCCATGCTCAAGAAGTGGATCTACGAGGCGGGCGGGCTGCGCGAGACTGACGAACTCTACCGCAATTTCCGCGGCTCGGATCCCGGCATCGAGCCGCTCCTGCGCAATCGTGGTTTCGGTGAGGCGCCGTCGGCAGAGGGCTGAACCGGCCTGGCTGGGTGGGCGGCGCTCAGCCGCTCACCTGCTCCTTGCAGAGGACAGCGCGCACATCCTCTTCGGTCTTCGCCTTGCGCAGCGCATCACGCACGGCGCTCTGGCGGAAGACGCGGCTGACCTGGGCGAGCGCACGCAGATGGTCCGCGCCGGCCGCATCCGGGGCCAGCAGCATGAAGATGAGATCACAAGGGCGATCATCGATGGCATCGAAATCGACTCCCTGCTGCAGACGCATGAAGCCGCCAACGGGCCTTTCCAGCCCCTCAAGGCGCGCATGGGGTATGGCCACGCCTTCGCCGACGCCGGTTGAGCCGAGCTGCTCGCGCTCCATCACCGCATCCTCGATCCCTCTTACGGGTAACTCCGTCACCTCCGCCAGCGCCTCGCACAGGGTATGGATGGCATGCTTCCGGCTGGTTGCATCGAAAAGCGGGACGATCACTCCGCCGCTGAGCAGAGCCCCAAGATCAGTGGCCATGGATTGACTTTCTTCACCGCGTTCAATTGGCGGGCGCATTCGCCGGATCGACCCAGCCGATATGCCCGTCGGGCCGCCGGTAGACCATATTCAGCCCGCTATGGCTAGCATTCCTGAACATTAAAGCGGCGACATCCTGTAGCTCCAGCTGCATAACCGCCTCGGACACGCTCATTGTGCGAATACGCACCTGGGTCTCTGCTACGGTCAGCGGAGCATCGGCTGCCCCCGCTTCGGGGCCCTCATCATCGCCCTCGGTCTCGGAGACCTGGATCAGCGTCTCGGCGGCCATTTCGGCCGGCAGGACGGGGCTGCCATTGGTATGGTGGTCTTTCAGGCGGCGCTTATAGCGGCGCACCCGTTTTTCCATCTTGTCGAGGCTGGCCTCGAGGGCGGCATACGGGTCGTCCGCCCGGCCGGAGGATTGCAGCACGATGCCGGAGGGCAGGTGCACATTGCAGTCCACCTCGACCCAGGGGCCCTGCTGGGAGACGAACACATTGGCCTCCCCCGCCCGGCTGAAATACTTGGTGACCGCCGCTTCCAGCCCGTGCTCGATCCGCCCTCGCAGCGCTTCCCCCAGATCCATGTTCTTGCCGGCGATCTGAATATGCATGCGCGCGCTCCCTTTCAGGCTGACGA
>DAIRTA010000255.1:0-3132 GCA_036804125.1 Hyphomonas sp. | reverse complement strand
GGCTCGGCTGCCCGAGGCGGCGCCGGACTGGACGGGCGCTCTCGCCCTCCTTCTGATCATCTGGATGGCTGGCGCGATCTGGGTCATGGCCCGGACCTGGGCACGGCAGGCGGCGTTCGCCCGCATCGTCGCATCAGATTCCGGGCCTGCAGCCCCGGCGCTGCTGAAGCTGGCGCGCGAGATCGCCGCCGAGACCGGCCTCAGGCGCCTGCCGGACATCCGCCTCAGCCTCGTGCCTGCGAGCCCGATGGTCTTCGGCACACTCAGCCCTGTTGTCCTGCTGCCGGCCTGGTTCACCGCCGAATACAGCCGCGATGAGCAGCGCCATGCGCTCACCCATGAATTCACCCATCTGCGCCGGGGCGATCTCTGGGCGCTGCAAGCCGCACACCTGGCGCTGGCGCTGCAATGGTTCAATCCGCTGGCGCATCTCGCCCTGCGCGCCTTCAGGACCGATCAGGAAGCCGCCTGCGACGCCGATGTGCTCGCCGCCCGCCGCGCCACCCCGCAGGATTATGGGCGCACCCTCCTGAAGGCCGCCCGCCGGGACCGGCCCGCAGCCCATTCGCTGGCGAGTGCCAGCCTGACCATGGGACACCCCCTGAAGGAGCGCCTCGAGATGATGCAGATCCCCCCGGCCACCGCCCGCAGCCGCCGCACCGGCATCAGCCTGATTGCCCTCGGCACGGCGGCCGCCCTGTTCGCCACGGCATCAGCTGTCAGCCAACCGGCGCTTGCCGGGGATGGCGAAACGCACCGCGAGGTGTTCCGGGCCGAAACCATGAGCGACCGCACGCTGTCCGGCGACCGCTCGATGATCCTGCTCGGTGATCCGGCCGGGCTGATGGGCGGGATCGCTCCGCCGCCGCCGGCCCCTCCGGGCAGGGCGGACGGGACGCTGCCGCCGATCCCGCCCATGCCGCCGATTGTCCTCGGCAAGGATTTCGCCATGCCGGAAGGCTGCAACACGGGAATGCCGCCTGCCGTGCGCGAGGAAAGGATCGAGGGGGGCCGCCGGATCATCATCGAGCGCCAGGAAATCTGCGTGCCGGATATCTCGGAGGCCGTGCAGGACGCCCTGGCGGCGCGGGAGGTCGAAATGACGCTCTGGCAGGAAAGCCACGGCGCGGCCTTCGAGGCCGACATGGAAGCCTTCGGCGCCGAGATGAAGGCCTTTGGCGAAGACATGAAAGCCTGGAGCGCGGCGCATGAAGCCACCTTCGCGGCCATCCGGGATGTGAGCGACCGCCTCGCCGCTGCCTGCAACGCGGCTGACATCGCCTCCGGCCCGGTCATCGTGTCGGCCCCCTTGGCCGAGACCGGCGAGACCCTGCGCGCGGTCTGCGGCGAGGGCTCGAGCCGGGCGCTGCGGTCCGGGGCTGCCGAATGGGTGGCGAGCCATCCCGGCCTGTCGGATGAGGAGAAAGACGCCTTCACGAAAAGCCGGGTGCACCGCGTCGTCATCGCCCGGACCGATCGCAGAACCGGAACACCCGACTAGACGAACGCCGGGCGCCCTGGACGTCCCGTTCCGGTCTGGCTCAAGCGAGCCGCCCCATCAGGCGGGGCCAGTAGAGCGCAAGCGCCCCGGCGCGGTAGGCGTAACCGATCAGGAACGCCGTCCAGACACCGGCATTGCCGAACGGCGGAGCAAGCAGAAGATCCGTAGCCAGATAGGCGATCATGGCGAGGAGTCCGGCATTGCGCACGGCCTCGCCCTGCGTGGTGCCGAGGAACAGCCCGTCCATCTGCCAGGCCGCGACACCGATAAGCGGCACCGCGGCGCACCAGGGCAGATAGGCGAGCGCCGCATCCCGCGCGGCCGGGTCGGCAATGAAGGCATGGATGACCGGCCCGCCGCCGAGCCAGAACAGAAGCGAGAACAGGGCGCCGCAGACGATGGCGATCTCGCTGGTGATGCGCATGGCACGAATCAGGCGCGCCCGGTCACGCGCGCCATAGGCGGCGCCGGCTTCCTTCTCGGCCACGAAGGCAAAGGCATCGAGCACGAAGGCGGAGACGGCGATGAACTGCAACAGCACCTGATTGCCTGCGAGGATGGCCGTGCCTTGCCGTGCGCCTGAATTGACGAACCAGGCGAACATGAACAGCATCGCCAGTGTGCGGATCATGATGTCGCGGTTGGCATTGAACAGGGCGGCGAGGCGGGCGCGGTCAAA
The DNA here is from genome assembly GCA_036804125.1 of Hyphomonas sp. GTDB lineage: Bacteria > Pseudomonadota > Alphaproteobacteria > Caulobacterales > Hyphomonadaceae > Hyphomonas. The sequence continues at coordinate 952 of DAIRTA010000255.1, read as the reverse complement.
GATGCGCGCGCCGGGGGCAAGGCCCGCGCGGACGCAGTAAAGCCCGAAGGCGAGCGCGGCCCATTCGGCAATCGCCGTTCCCGCCCCGATGCCCGCCGGGCCCCAATCGAGCAGCGCAACGAAGGCCCAGTCGAGCCCGGCATTGACCACGTTCATGACGACCTGCACTGCCAGCAGCGCGCGCGTGCGCCCCGTGCCGATCAGCCAGCCGGTGACGCCATAGACCATCAGCGCCGCGGGGGCGCCCCAGATCCGCGCGAAGAAATAGGACGCAGCTTCAGCCTCGACGTCCTGATCGGCCTGGAAGAGTTCCAGCGCCGCCCAGGAAAGGACGGGAAAGAGGATGAGGATCGCAAGGCCCAGCCCGCCGCCGAGCATCAGCGCGCGCTTGAGGATGGCGTTCGCCTCCATCTGGTCGCCTGCGCCATCAGCTTGCGCGGTGAGGCCCGTCGTCGCCATCCTGAGGAAACCGAAGCCCCAATAGAGGAAGCTGAACACGACCGCCGCAAGGCCGACCGCAGCAAGCTCGGCGGCTGTGCCATAGCGGCCCATGACGGCGGTATCGACGATGCCGGTCGTCGCGGTCGCCACTTGCGCCAGCATGATCGGCCAGGCGAGCGCGAGCGCGCGGGAACGGGAGAGCGGGGCGGCAATCATGCGCAGGGTGGATTAGCGGGTTTCGCGGTCGCCTGCACCGGAAATTGTGCCTGGTGCGTACAGGCAGGGTTCACCAACCCGTGCCCCAAACCTGCCGGGGCTTCCCGTTGCAGGGCGCCCCCTTCGCAGGGCCTGGCAAGCGGCCCGCAGGCTGTGGCACCTATCCGGCCGACCGGCCACACGGTTGCCGGCCTGACCGGGACACGGCGGAGGATTCAGGATGAGGCCCTTGACCGCGAAAATTTTTATATTATTATGGTGATTATGCCAAAGCTGATTGATCATGAGGAACGCC
>DAIRTA010000254.1:0-3149 GCA_036804125.1 Hyphomonas sp. | reverse complement strand
CTGGTGCGCGCGCAATGGACCCAGCAGGAGGTGCGCACCTTCCGCGGGGCGATCAAGGCGCTGAGCCTCGGGCGCGGGAAGGCGCGGGTGGTAAGAGAGGAGTGAAGGGGGACGCCTTCGCGGAGATGAGCGGGGTTGGTGCGGCCTCCAAACAGTTAGCGAGTTCTTAACAAACTCGTGGGAATTTTTCCCAATCAGGAAGCAAAGAATTTGCAGAAATGGCAGGCCCGGCGGAATTCGTGCGGGCCGGTTTTCTCTGTGTGTGACACGTCCTGACCCTACGGCCCCTGCGAACAATTATGGAGAAAACCCGTGTCGCAAACTGCTTATGTGATGTCCTGCGAAGTCCTGTGCGGCGAAGGGAGCGATGGCGCCCTCGAAGGCATGGAGCGTGCCTTTCTGCTGGTCGGCGTTCATGCGGCGAATGAAGATGAGGCCCTGACAAAGATCGAGGAGTCGTTCGAGGAGGAGGGCTATGCGCTGGTCGAGGCTGACTGGATCGCCCCCGCCGCGGACGTCGAGTGGACCGATGCCGAGGGCGAAGAGGAAGGCAAGGACCTGATCGCGCGGATGGCCAGCCTTCCGGACGAGGTGGTTTATGGTCCGCTCTATGATGCGGACGATGCCGGGGAGATCGATGTAGCGGCCTGAACGGGCGCTGACATAAAATCCGGCGAAAGGAATTGCGGCCACTCCGGTTGGGGAGTGGCCGCATTATTTGATGGTCTCGGCCGGCTGGCGGTGAGCCGTCCCGGCTCAATCGGCGGCTTTGCCGGCCCGGGCCGGGATGGCAGTTTTGCGGATCTATTTGCCCTTCCAGACCGGTGCGCGCTTTTCGATGAAGGCTTTCGGGCCTTCCCGGAAGTCTTCGGTCTGGGCGACTGTGGCAAAGGCCGCGCCGGACTGTTTCCAGAGATCGTCATCTGACGCCGTAAACGCGTCGAGAGCGACCTTGCGGCTTTCGAACACGGCGATGGGCGCGTTCGCGGTGATGCGGGCGGCGAGCTTTTCGGCTTCAGCCATGACCTCGGCTTCCGGCACGACCTTGTTGACCATGCCGAGTTCATAGGCGCGCCGCGCGGGCAGCGGGTCGCCCGTCAGGATGGCTTCAAGGGCGACCGCCTTGCCGATCTGGCGCGGCAGGCGGAACAGGCCGCCCGCCCCGGCGACGAGCGAGCGCTTGACCTCCGGCAGGCCGAAATTGGTGTCTTCCGCGCACACGATCATGTCGCAGGAGAGGGCGATTTCGGTGCCGCCGGCGAGCGCCGAGCCGGTGATCGCCGCGATCAGCGGCTTGACCCTTTCGCGCCGGACGATTCCGGCAAAGCCGCCTTTCTTGGTGCCCAGCGTATGGCCGCGCCCGGCAGAGATTTCCTTGAGGTCGGCCCCGGCGCAGAACGCCTTGCCGACAGCGGTGAGGATGCCAGCCCAGATCGCGGGATCACTTTCCATCTGGTCAAGCGCGGCTTCCATGCCGGTGGCCATCTCTTCATTGATGGCATTGCGCGCTTCGGGCCGGTTCATGGTGATGATGGCGATGGGGCCGCGCTTTTCAAATTCGACGGGCATGGCAGGTCTCTCCCTGTTTTCTGGCTGGTGCAGCTAAGGCGCTTTCCGCAGCGTCGCACAAGGGCGCCTCTTGCGCGACGCAGCGGCAGGGGCGCGAACTGTCCGCATGAAACTGACACTTGATCCCGAGTATGAAGCCTTCCGTGCGGAAGTCGCCGAGACCCTCGCCGCGCAGGTCCATCATGCCCCCGGCCCGGACGACAAGGGCTACAAGCATCCGAGGCGCCTCGCCTGGCAGAAATTCCTCATCGCGCACGGCCTTGCGGCGCGCACGATCCCCAAGGAATATGGCGGCTATGGCGCCGAGCCGGACATCCTCAAGGCGCGGATCATCGCCGAGGAATTTGCCCGCAGCCATGTGCCCGGCCCGATGGCGGGGCAGGGCATCTCGATGTTTGTGCCGACGCTCCTGGAGCTTGGCAACGAGGCGCAGAAACAGGCTTATATCCGCCCGACCATCCATGGCGAGATGATCTGGTGCCAGGGCTATTCCGAGCCCGGCGCGGGTTCGGACCTTGCCGCGCTGCGCACTTCTGCGGTGGAGGACGGCGACGATTACATCATCAATGGCTCGAAGATCTGGACCTCGACAGCGAAACAGGCGGACATGATTTTCTGCCTTGTGCGGACAGACCCCGCCGCGCCGAAACATGAGGGCATCACCTATATCACCTTCCCGATGTGCCTGCCGGGAATCGAAGTGCGCCCGCTGGTCGACATGACCGGCGCGGCCAACTTCAATGAGGTGTTTTTTACCGATGTGCGCGTGCCGAAAAGCGGTGTCATCGGCGAAGTCAACAAGGGCTGGTATGTGGCCAATGCCACGCTCGGCCATGAACGCGGCATGCTCGGCGATCCCAATGCCGCGCGGGCGCGCTTTCTCGAACTCCTGGAGCTGATGAAGACCGAGACGGTCAATGGCGCACGGCTGATCGAGAACCCGGTCCTGCGCGACCGGCTGATGCGTCTGCAGGCGGAGGTTTATGCCATGCAGGCAAATGGCCTGCGGCTCATGACGAGCCGGCTGAAAGGCGAAAGCCCCGGAATTGCCGGGCTGATCGTGAAGCTGAATGGCTGCGAGCTCAATCATGAGATCGCGCGCCTTGCCATCGATGCGCTGGGTGAGCTCGGCATCCTGTATGAGGAAGGCGAGCATTTGCGGAGCAGCGGCCTTTGGCAGTGGCGCTATATGTATGATCTTGGCCTGATCATCGGCGGCGGCACGGCGCAGATCCAGAAGAACATCATTGCGGAGCGTGGCCTTGGCCTGCCGCGTGAACCCAAGCGCACGAAAGGCTGAGATCCATGGAGTTTGCGCTTTCCGAAGACCAGCGGATGCTGCAGGACAGCCTGTCCGGCCTGCTTGCGCGCGAGGCCCCTCTTGACCGGATACGGACGATTGCCTCCGGGGATGAGGGCGAAAGACTGAGCCTTGAATCAAGCCTGGCCAGTTTTGGCCTTTCCGGCCTGCTGATAGCGGAGCCGGCGGGCGGGCAGGGGCTGGGCCTCTTAGAGGCCTGCCTGGTCGAGGAGGCCATCGGCTATCATCTGGCGCCCTCCGGCTTCATGACGGCCGCCCT
>DAIRTA010000253.1:0-3152 GCA_036804125.1 Hyphomonas sp. | reverse complement strand
ACATTTTCCATGACATTTTCGGCCATGTGCCGATGTTGGCAAACCCGGTCTTTGCTGATTTCATGGAGGCCTATGGCAAGGGCGGGCAGCGGGCGATGCGCCTGGGTCAGCTGCACAATCTCGCCCGGCTTTATTGGTATACGGTTGAATTCGGGCTGATCGAGGAAAAGGGCGGGCTGCGCATTTATGGCGCCGGCATCCTGTCGAGCCCGCACGAGACAGTCTTCGCGCTGGAGGACGAAAGCCCGAACCGCATCGGCTTTGATCTCAAGCGCCTTATGCGGACGAAATACATCATCGATGATTTCCAGCAGACCTATTTCATTATCGATTCCTTCGAAGCCCTGCTCGAAGCCTGTTATCAGGATTTCGGAGATGTGTATTCCGCGGTGAAGTCCCTGCCGGATTTCGAGGCGCATGAGATCGCACCGGGCGACAGGGTGCTGCACGAGGGCAGCCATGCCTATTTCGAGCGTGGTGGCCGCAAGGGTATTCCGGTTGCCTGATGCAGGCTGAATACAAGCCGCCTGCCGGCCAGGGAGGACACCGGCAGGCGGCCGTCTTCAGCTGAGGGTTCAGCCTCCGAGCTGTGTCCTGACACCGACGAAGAAGGCCCGCCCGATAATCGGGGCTTCGTCCTTGAAGAAGCTCTGATGGCGCCGGCCGGCTTCATTCAGCAGGTTCCGCCCTCGGGCATAGATCACGGTATTCGGCGCGATCTCGAAGCTGCCATCAAGGGAGAGGAGGTTGTATCCGTCCGTCTCCTCCTCGGCCTCGCCCGTGCGGGTCTGTTTCATGACACGCTGATACTCCCCTCTGAGATCCACGCCGGCGAGGCGGGTTTCCGCACCGAAGCCGATCCGTGGCGGCGTAATGCGGGGCAGGTCACCGCCATTGCGCAGCTTCCCGCGCACAAGGTCGGCGCTGGCGAAGAGCGTGAAGGGAACAGGCGCGTCAGCGACGTCATAGCGGGCTCCGAGTTCGGCGCCGTAGAATTCGGCGTCGGCCTGGGTATTGAAGACGAGCTGGTTTCTGAGCCGGCACAGGCCGCCATCCCCCGGCAGGCAGCCAATCGTCTCGCCCTCGCCCGCGCGGTTGCCGATATCGTTGACGAAGACGGGATCGCCCGCGCCGTCATCTTCGGAGGCGAGGAAAACATAATCGCTGACACGGTTGTAGAAGACGCTCGCCTCGAAGGTCAGTGGCCCGGTGTGCTGGTCGATCCCGGCTTCGAGATTGAAATAGGTTTCCTTTTTCAGGTCCGGATTACCGACCTCGAAGGTTCCCGCTGCAGCATGGCGCCCGAAGGCATAACGCTGCTCGGCTGACGGCGCGCGTTCGGAGCGTGTTGCGAGCAGCCGAAGGTGATGGCTATCGCTGATCTCGATAATCGAGCCCACCGAGATGCTGAAGGCCGTGTCGCTGCGCGATGGCAGGGCCAGCGGGAAATCGAGGAAGCTGCCGTCCGGAAGGCTGACGCCGTCGATCTCGGATGCTGCGATGTCATCCGGCGCGCTTCTCACGCGCTCCAGCCGCGCGCCGAACTCAAGCCGCCCGAAACTCACCGGGAGCTCTTCGATCAGGTAGACCGCAAAGCTGCGGGTGGTGTTGGGGCGCACATAGAAGCTCTCTTCATCCTCATCGGGAATGTCCCCGACGAAGTCCCGGTCTGTATACTGCAGGCCGATGACCCCCTGCCATCCGGCGATGGGGTTGTGCAGAAGATCAATGCGGGTGTCCCACTGCTTGTTCTGGAACGCGGCCTCGACAAAGCTTTCATCGAATTCGCCGTCCGTGCGGCTGAATTCGAATCCCGTTTCCTGCTGGCTGAAATCTGTATACGCCCCTTTTAGTCGCAGCGTCTCGAACCCCGGAAGCGGATCGCTCAGCTCGCCGCGAATGTCGAAGCGGTCATAGTCCGCTGTGATACGCTCGAATTCATCCGAGCCATCGCCGCGAATGCGCTGCGGGTCAAAGACTTCCGGGATCCCGTAATCGGTGTTCCAGGTGCTGTAGGCGCCGGCAATATAGCCGCGACCGGCGCTGAAAAGGGCGGTTATCCCGGCATGCTCGGTTTCAACACTGCTGTTCTGCAACCGATCGCGAAAGCCTTCGGTCTGGTCCTGTTCCTGGAAGCCCTTGATCGAGAAATCATCCGTGCGCCGGACGCCGCCATGGGCCCTCAGCACCAGATTGCCGGAGACCAGCAGCTCACCCTGCGCATCCAGCATGATGTCATTGCCATTATCGCCATAGGCGCCGTTGAGGCGAAGGAGGCCTCGTTCGCTGAAGTCCGGGTCAAAGCGGAAACTGCGCACATTGACGACGCCGCCGGCCGCGCCGCTGCCATAAATCAGTGTTGACGGCCCGCGGAAGATTTCGATCTGGTCGGCGTTTGAAGTGTCGATTGCCACAGCGTGGTCTGCGCCCTCGCCGGCAATATCCGCAACCGGCAGCCCGTCATCCAGGACCTGCACACGCGAGCCCTGAAGCCCGCGGATGACCGGGCGTCCGACCCCGGGGCCGAAATCGGCGTTCGCCACGCCAGGCAGGCCATCAAGGGTTTCGCCGAGGCTCGGGGCCGAGCGGCGGCCGAGTTCGTCGCCGGCAACGACCGTTACCGGCTGGATGATCTCGTCTGGGGTGCGCGGCGTCAGCGGGTTGCCGGTAACGATCACCGTATCGAGGCGGCGGTCCTCCCGCGTCTGGGCGGTCGCCGTCTGGAGGACGAGCGGGGCGAAAACCGCCGCGCCGAGAAGGCATCGGGTAAACAGGGCCGGTGTGGGCATCTGGGAGTGTACTCCATGAAGGGCTGCAGAAACGGAATCCTTCAGGCCGGGAGTGCAGGCCTCCCGCCCTCAGTAATGATACGTTATAACGATACAAACAGTAGAGACAAGGGTCGGCTTGGCAAGACGGCCGTCAGGCAGGGCTCAGGGGGCCGGGTATTCGGCCGTCACAGGCCGCGCGAGAAGCGTAGAAATGGCGTCATCCACGGTTATCTCGCCGGCAATGACAGTCGCAACAGCACTGCAGATAGGCATATCGACCTGCCTTTCGCGGGCGATTCGGGCCAAGACAGGCGCCGTTGCCACGCCCTCGGTTACGGATTGCCGCGCGCTGAGAACCGATTCCAGCGTCTCCCCGCGTCC
>DAIRTA010000252.1:0-3163 GCA_036804125.1 Hyphomonas sp. | reverse complement strand
TTGTGCTGCACTCATGACGGCGGGCTACACCGTGATCGATGCGGCGGGGGTTCGCGCCGCGATCAATCCCGTTCAGTACGCCGTCTGGTTCTTCATCCTCTCCGCCCTTACCCTGACGACGACGGCGCTGGTCCGGCGCGGAGCGGGCTTCATGGCCGCAGCGAGAGGGGAGCTGTCCGGCTCGCTCAAGAGCGCCGTCTTCAATACTGCCACTTACACGCTGGCGCTGTACGCTTACTCGGTTGCCGCCGTGGCGCCGATGGCTGCCATGCGGGAAACATCCATCGTTTTCGGGGCCATCCTGGCGGCATGGATACTCAGGGAACCTTTCGGCCTCAGACGGGGTGCGCTGTCGATAGTCCTCGCAGGCGGCCTCGCCCTGCTGCAACTGGGCTGAGCAGGCAGGCCGGGGCGTCACGGAAACATTCGTGAACGGAGAAAGTGTTTTCAAGCGCTGAAACGCAGCTATCATCGGCTTCAACTTCAGCCGCGCCAGGCGTCCGGCCTCGGCAAAACTTGACTCATTCCACCCCGACACCTTAACCTGACCTCACATTAGTCATGGTCAGGTCGATGCGCCCAGAGCGGCGCTGGCGGTTTGAAAACCGAATGGCGGAAATGGATCCCGAGATCGTCATCCGCCCTCTGGCCCAATATGACACGTTACAGCTGCCATCGCTTCAGGCTCGCGACAGCTGGCACAAAAAGGGAGAGCCATATGGCAGATCTCGGTGTCGATGAAACCGCTGCGGTCGTCGCTCGCCGCAATGACCGTGCCCGTCAGAAAGCGGCGGCAGGAAGGAGAAACCCTATGCGTTTCATACCCGGATTTCTATTCATCCTGTTGCTCTACATCATCGGCTATTTCATTTTCTCCGATCCGCGGGTCCCGCTTTTCACGATCGGCCCCTATGCGCTGGCCTGGGTCGAAGTGTTGATGGTGACCGCCGCGATCATGGCGATGTTCGAACAATTGAAGGTCTCACGTCCCGGCGAGAACAACATCGTTGAAGTGCTTGTCATTGGTGTCGTCGCCGTGGCCCAGATCGTGCTGTTCACATTGGGCGCCGCCGGCGTGGAGTGGGCGTCGATGTTCGGCAATACAGAGTTCCTGTTGCTGACTGTGATCAATACTGGCCAGACAATCGTGGCCTTCCAGATCAACGCCGCCACACTGATGCGAACGATCAGCGCCTGAGGCAAGCAGCGAGAGCGTCCGGGCGATCATTCGGACCTATGCAGGGTCATCCTTTCACTGACGAGGTAACCCCCGGCTATGCCTGCGCCCTGGACCGTCCTCTTGCCGGCTGCTGCTTGCCCCCCTAAACCTCCTCAACGAGGGGGCGGGCGAGGGAGCGGCCATGCCGGAGAGCGCGGTTTACATAATGGCAGCGCTGGCGGGCTATCTCGCCGGGTCGATCCCGTTTGGTCTCGTCATCACGAAAGCCGCCGGGCTGGGCGACATCCGGCAGATCGGCTCTGGCAATATCGGCGCCACGAATGTCCTGCGGACCGGACGCAAGGACCTTGCGCTGGCCACCTTCCTGCTCGACAGCCTGAAAGCGGGCCTCGCCGCCCTCGCCTTCTCGCTCCTGTTTTCGCGCGAGGCCGGCTTTGTTGCCGGCGCCGCCGCCTTTTTCGGCCATTGCTACCCGGTCTGGCTGGGCTTCAAGGGCGGCAAGGGAGTTGCGACCTATGCCGGGCTGCTCGCTTTCGTGACACCGCTGAAAGGCCTTTTGATCGCCGGGCCGGTCTGGCTGGGCCTGTTCGCGCTGACCCGGATCTCCTCACTGGCGGCCCTGACCGCCGCCGCGCTGGTGCCGCCGGGCACATACCTGCTTGGCGAGCGCAGCCCCGTGATTCTGGCCGGGCTCACCCTTCTCTCGCTGCTGGTTTTCTGGACGCACCGGGCCAATCTTGGCCGGCTGCTCAAGGGCAAGGAGCCTCGTTTCGGTTCGCCGAAAGCGAAACCCGGCGAATGAAGCCGCGCCAGCCCCTGTCGGCGGCAGGGCGGCTCAGCTGGCTCCGCCTCGCGCGGACGGAAAAAGTCGGGCCGGTAACCTTCGCCCGGCTGATCGCCCGCTTCGGCACCGCAGACAAGGCCCTTGCCGCCCTGCCCGGACTTGCCCGGCAGGCGGGCGGCCGTGCTGTCCGGATACCGCCGCAGGAGACCGCCGAGGCGGAAATCGAGGCGAGCGAGGCTTATGGCGCCCGTATCATTGCCGCCTGCGAGCCGGATTACCCGCCCTTGCTCGCCGCGCTGGCGCCGCCGCCGCCCGTGCTGACCCTCCTGGGGCAGGCGCAACTCGCCGCGCGGCCCACGGTGGCCATTGTCGGGGCGCGAAACGCTTCAGCCGCCGGGCGCAAGATTGCACGGGATATGGCCACCGCCCTCGGGCAGGCCGGCTGGGTGACCGTGTCCGGTCTTGCCCTGGGAATAGACGGGGAAGCCCACGCGGCCAGCCTCGCAACCGGCACGATTGCCGTCCTCGGCGGCGGGATCGACCATATCTACCCGCCCCAGCATGAGCGACTGTATGCCGGTATCGCGGCGAAGGGCCTGATCGTCTCCGAAAGCCCGTTCGGCCACCGGGCCCGGGCACCCGACTTTCCAAGGCGCAACCGCCTGATAACGGGGCTGTCACGCGGCGTTGTCGTCATCGAGGCAGCCGAGCGCTCCGGATCGCTCATTTCTGCCCGGATTGCCGGCGAACAGGGCCGGGAGGTGATGGCGGTCCCAGGATCCCCGCTCGATCCGCGCGCCGCAGGCACCAATGGCCTGCTGAAACAGGGCGCGGTGCTGGTCTGCACAGCGCAGGATGTGCTTGAAACGCTGAGCGGCCTGCCGCCACTCAGCGTTTCTGCACCGCCCGCTTCCGCCTATGAGGCCGAAGAACCGGGCGATCCGCCCGCGCCCGCTGAAATTGCTCGTGTGCGCGAGGCCCTGACCCCCTACCCCCTGGCGATCGACGAAATCGCCCGGGCAGCGGGAATCGGCGCCGGGCGCTGCAGCGCCATCCTGGCAGAGCTTGAACTGGCCGGCGAGGCCGTGACCTTTGCTGGCGGGCTGGCTGCCCGCAGCATCTGACGCACCGCTGCCCAGCTGCAACAGGCCAGGCGCGACATGCAGTGCAGGACAGAGGGGTGGCTGGACGGCCCCGGG
>DAIRTA010000251.1:0-3164 GCA_036804125.1 Hyphomonas sp. | reverse complement strand
ATGGGTACGACGATGGAAATGCAGAATGCACGCCCTTTCAGTGTGAAGGGCCCGGACGGGCAGAAGCTGACGCTTGCGGATCTGCCAGCCCCGAGCACCTCGCGCTGGGTTACCCGGCGCAAGGCGGAAGTAGTCGCAGCCGTCGCGGGCGGGCTCCTGACCCGTGAAGCGGCCTGCCAGCGCTACAACCTGTCGGATGAGGAATTCGAAGCCTGGGAGCGCCTCTACATGCGCCATGGCCCGAAGGGCCTGCGCACGACGCGCCTGCAGCAGTACCGCCGCTGAAGTCCGCCCTGAAATCGGGGCTAACCTGTTGTTAGCCCTGTTAAACTCACCTTAAGGCCGGAGCTTTAGCCTGATCGCCGACTGGCTGCGCAATGGCGCGGCCCATGCGGAGAGGCTGATGGCACGGGCCGTCCGACATCGTGACAGGCTGCGCCCCCTTGCGCTCGCGGGCCTCGTGCTCGCACTGGCGCTCACGGGCTGGCGCGCCGCTGAAATCTTCACAACGCATGCCCCGCCGGCGCCGGCATCAGCAGCCGAAAGCCAGCTCATGCCCCTGGCAGAGGCCCTGGCCGGCCCCGGCCATGTCAGGCTGATGCTGACACGCGGTCCTGCCGGGACGCGCCAGCTGACCGTCCTGCTCGATGAAACGGCCTCTCACGGGCGGGAGGATATGGCCCGCCTGCTCGCCGCTGCGGCGGCCCTAGACAGCGAGCGGGGTGAGCGGATCGTGGTTGAAACCGCAGCGTTCGCGCCGGGCCTCGCCGGGCGGCCAGCCCCGGCGGCCTGGGCCGAGCTTGGCGGTCTCGTGCTCCTGAGCCTGATCTGCGCCATCCTCAGCTTTTCGCCGCAGCCGGTGAGCCCGGCCGGCAGCGCGCTGACGGAAAGCCGGATCGAACCCGAATATCTCGCAGCCCTGCCCGATACAGGGCGCCGCCCGCTGCAAAGGGTCAGCCAGATGCCGGGAGGGGGCGGCGAGGCTACGGAAATCACCCGGCAGGACCCTGCTGCGGCAGCAGGTCTCCTGCGCCGCTGGATGAAAGAGACGGACGCGGCATGACTGCGCTCGCCCTGAGATCGCAGGCGCAAGCGCCGGGGCTTGTGCGGTCCGCGCGGCTGATGCGCGCGCTCGGGCCCGATGCCGGACCGGTCTGGGCGCAGCTGGCCGAGGATGAAGCGGCGCAACTGAGTGCGGCGATGGCTATATTGCCCCCTGACCCGGCGGCCGATGCTGACGCCGTCCGCGCCTTTGCTGAAGCCAGCAGGCTGCCGGTCCCGGTTCGCAAGGGACCGGCCACGCTCTGGCAGACGCTCTCGGGCCTCGGCACGGACAGCCTGCTGGCCGTCACAGCGACCGAACGGGCCCAGACGCTCGCGGTTATCCTGTCCCGTCTCAACAGCGAAGCCGCCGCCCGGCTGATCCGCGCGCTTCCTTCTGCACTGGCTATCGAAGCGATGCACCGGCTACTGCATCTCAGCCCCGTCAATCCGGCCGCGCTGCGGCAGCTGGAAGTCTATCTTGAAACCCGGATCGGCCAGCAGGATGGCGAAGCGGTGCGGGCCGGCCATGAGCGCATCGCGCGCATCTTTGACCGCCTGGACGAGCGTTCCGAGACAATTTTCCTTGCCGCGCTGGAGAATACCGAGCCCGGGGCCGGGGAAAAGGTTCGCGCGCTCATGTTCACCTTCGATGACCTCTGCGGGCTCGATGCGGGGGGCCTGCAGACCCTGCTCGCCCATGCCGACCGCGCCGCTGTCGTGATCGCGCTGAAAGGGGCGGCAGCCGGCGTGAGCGCGGCCTTCTTCAATAATATGACCGCGCGGGCCGGCGAGCTTCTGCGCGAAGAGATTGCGGCGCTGGGCCCGGTGCGGCGCAGCGAGGTCGACGCGGCGCGGCAGGAAATTGTTGCGCTCACGCGGGCGCTGATTCATCGCGGCGAGATCCGCCATGGCGGCGAAGCGCCGGAAGACGAGCTTGTGGAATGACACAGCGCGCGGTCAAATCTGTCGAGCCGCTGGAATTCTGCGCGGACTTTACCGGACCCGGCAAGGCTCGCAGCCCGGCAGAGGAGCGCATCAGCCTGACAGCGGATGAAGTGGTGGCGCTCGTGTCGAAAATCCGCTCTGATGCCCTCGCGGAGGCTGCGGCTCTGCACGACCGGGAGGCGCAGGCCCGCCTTGAGACCGCCACGGCGCAGATCACAAGCGGCCTCGGCGCCCTGGTCCAGCTGATGGGGCAGATCGAGACGGCCAGTTACGCACAGACGGCCGAGGACGCGATGCACAGCCATATACGCGCTGCAGCGCAGCACCTGCTTGACGGGCAGGGCGAACTGTTTGCGCAGCTGCACGCGCTGGACAAGCCTGGCAAAACGGGATCAGGAGAGTAGCCGATGGCCGAGCCTGTGAACCCCGCCTTGCAGAAAATGCTGCTCGATGTCCCTGTTGCGGTGGATATTGTGCTGGGCGAGTTGCGGCTCAGCCTTGAGGAGCTGATCGCCCTTGCGCCGGGTGAAATCGTCGCCCTTGAGCGCCGGACACATGAGCCGGCGGACATCTATGTCTCCGGCAAGCTGGTCGCACGCGGCAAGCTGATGGTAGCCGATGGCCAGCTGGCCATCACCGTGACCGAAATCCTGGACCTCCGCCCGGCAGCCTGACCCGCGCTTCCCGCTCCAAACTGGTTACATCTGGAACTATCCGGCCGGCTGGGTTATCCTTGCGGTCATGAAAATGATTGCTGCCAAGAACCGCTACCATGACGCGCCCCGCGCCGCGGATTTCACCATTGATCAGGCCTGGGACAGCTACACGCCTGCGGAGCATGATCGCTGGGACCGCCTTTTCCGCCGCCAGAAGGATGTGACCCGAGACCGGGCATCCCGCGCGGCGCTGAAGGCCATGGACGCGTTGGAGCTTTCGCCGTCGGGTATTCCCCATATGGGCCGGCTGTCTGACAGGCTGGAGAAGATTACCGGATGGCGCGTGGTGCCTGTCGCCGAACTCGTGCCCGATGATGTCTTCTTCGACCATCTCGCTAACCGGCGCTTCCCGGCCGGGGCCTTCATCCGGCCGGAGGAAGAGTTCGACTATCTTCAGGAGCCGGACATTTTCCATGACATTTTCGGCCATGTGCCGATGTTGGCAAACCCGGTCTTTGC
>DAIRTA010000250.1:0-3173 GCA_036804125.1 Hyphomonas sp. | reverse complement strand
CCGCGAACAAAAAGTGAAAATGGCAAGCTGTCTTTAACGCCTGCCCCTGCTAGTGTGCGCGCATGAGCGCTCCGATTCGCATTCTCGGCATTGATCCGGGCCTTCGCCAGACCGGCTGGGGCGTCATCGAGCAGGCCGGCGCGCGCCTCTCCCATGTCGCGCATGGGGTGATCGCGGCGCAGACGGCGTTGCCGATGGCCGAGCGGCTCGGGCACATCTTTGAAGCCGTGGGCGAACTCGCCCGCCATTATGCGCCGGATGCGGCCGGCGTCGAGGAGACGATCGTCAATGCCAATCCGCGCGCCGCGCTCAGGCTCGGCCAGGCCCGCGGCGCCGCCATGGCGGCCCTTGCCATGGCGGGTGTGGCGGTCTCGGAATTCGCCCCGCGCCAGATCAAGCTGACGGTGGTCGGCACCGGCACGGCCGACAAGGCGCAGGTGGCCTTCATGATCACCCGGCTCCTGCCGCGCGCCGGCGCGCTGACACCGGATGCGGCCGATGCGCTGGCCTGCGCCATCTGCACGGCGCATCATCTGCCTGCGGAGCTGCGCCGCAAGGGGGCGGCATGATTATCGGCCGGCTGAAGGGCGAGGTCGCGGCGGTCGGGCTCGATCATGTACTGATCGATGTCGGCGGTGTCGGCTATGTCGCGCTCGCCGGCACGCGCCTGCTCGCCCGCTTGCAAACGGGCGATGCGATCATCGTGCATGTCGAGACGCGGGTCACCGAAAGCTCCATCACCCTTTTTGCGTTTGCGACCGATGAGGAGCGCGCTTGGTTCGTGCGGCTTCAGGATGTGCCGGGGGTCGCGGGCAAATCCGCGCTCGCGATCCTCGACGGGCTGTCGCCGGCGGAGATTATGGATGCGATTGCGCTTGGCGATGCCGGCGCTTTCACGCGCGCCAAGGGCATCGGAAAGAAGCTTGGTGAGCGGATCATTACCGAGTTGTCCGGCAAGGCGCCGCCGATGGGCCGCTTCGGGAAGTTTGAAGCCGCCGCCGTCGCCGGGTTGCCCTCGGCGCCGCCTGCGGGCGTGACGGGCAGCCGCGCCGAGGCGGTTAGTGCCCTGACGAATCTGGGCTACACGCCGGGCGAAGCGTCCCGTGCGGTCGCTGCCGCCGCGAAGGATGGCGCGGAGGAGGTTGGCGCGCTGGTCAAGGGCGCCCTGAAGGAGCTCGCGCGGTGACCCGCGACGGCGCCCTTTCCGATCCCAACGCGCAAGGGCCGGACGCGCTCGACCGGGCGCTCCGTCCCCAGACATTCGCTGATTATGTCGGCCAGCGCAAAGCCAAGGCCAATCTGAAAGTCTATGTCGAGGCCGCACGCGGCCGCAAGGAAGCGCTCGACCATGTCCTGCTGTTCGGCCCGCCGGGCCTGGGAAAGACCACGCTGGCTCATATCCTGGCGCGCGAGATGGGCGTCGGTTTCCGGGCGACCTCCGGACCGGTCATTGCCCGGCCGGGCGACCTTGCCGCAATCCTCACGAATCTTGAGCCGAACGATGTCCTTTTCATCGACGAGATCCACCGCCTGCCGGCCATCGTCGAGGAGATCCTGTATCCGGCGATGGAGGATTATGCCCTCGACATCGTGATCGGGGAGGGGCCGGCCGCACGCTCGGTCCGGCTCGATCTCTCGCCCTTCACACTGGTCGGCGCTACGACCCGCGCCGGCCTCCTGGCGACGCCGCTGCGCGACCGGTTCGGCATCCCGGTGCGTCTGGAATTCTATGAGGCAGAGGAGCTGGCGCGGATCGTCATGGCCGCCGCCCGGAAACTTGCCACTCCGATCACGGAAGAGGGCGCGGTGGAGATCGCTTCGCGCGCCCGGGGCACGCCGCGCATCGCCCTGCGCCTCCTGCGCCGGGTGCGGGATTTCGCCGAGGCCGAAGGCGCAACGGCCATCGACCAGCCGGTCGCCGCGCGCGCGCTGAAACGCCTTGAGATTGATGCCGACGGCCTCGACGCGCTTGACCGGCAATATCTCCATGCCCTTGTGAAGACCTATGCCGGCGGCCCGGTCGGCGCCGACACGCTGGCCGCAGCCCTTTCCGAAGCGCGCGATGCGGTCGAGGATATCATCGAGCCCTATCTGATGCAGAAAGGCTATCTCGCGCGCACGCCGCGGGGCCGTGTCGCTGCGCCGCTGGCCTATGAACGCCTCGGTCTGGCCCCGCCGGATGGCCAGCAGACCGGCCTGTTCGGCCCGGAAGAGTAAGGTCCCCGGATGACACCGAACTGGTACGAGATCAGCCGTGTTCCGGGCTTTGAAGGGCTCGAGACCCATATCCGCAGCCAGGTCATCCCTTACCTGTCCGGGGCGGCGGCGGAGCCGCTGGATACGGATCATCTGAAGAAGAAAGCCGGACGCGGAATGACGATCGCCTTTATCGTCTTCATCGCCCTGTTCGGTCTCTTCAACCTGATCACCCCCTTTGGCTGGGTGGGTGAAGTCGTCAGTTTTGTTGTCTTCATCCCCTTGTTCATCCTGGTGATGATCGGCGGGCTGTTCTTCATGCGCGGCACGCTGGCGCGGCTACTGGTGGCCGGTAAACAGAATTTCCTGATACGGAGCGAAGCGCTTAAGCGCCTGTCGGAGCCTCTCGGCCTGACCTATGTCCCCGCACCGGGCGGGGCGCCCTATGGCGTGCGCTGGCTGGCCGAGCGGTCCTGGGCGCCGCGCGAATTGCGCGCGCTGACCGAGTTTCTGGATGCGGCCGGCGGGCTCGACGCGGCCGTGGCCGCCGCCCGCGAGACCGGGCTGATGCAGCCGGAGAATGTCACCGTTATCGGTTCGGCCGAGCAGAAGCGGCGCTATCACGAAATGTCCGCCGGGGCGGGCGGCATCGAGGATGGCTTTGCCGGGGAGCGGGCGGGGCTGCGCTTCGAGATGTTCGAATGGATCGAGCGGGTCGAGGAGGCGCCAAACGTATACCATCTCTGCATCCTCCTGCATGCGCCATTCCCCCTGCATGGCACGACCCATCTGCGCGCCCGGCGCACCGGCTGGCCGCAGGATCCCGATGGCGCGCGGCTGGAGACGGTCGATCTCGGCCCGCGCGCCTTCGAGGCCCGCTACCGCCTGCGCGCGACCGATCAGGTCGAGGCGCGCGCGCTGTTCAACCCCGCTGTGATCGAGCGGGTGATCGAGCTCGCCCATGAGAGCAAGTTCCG
>DAIRTA010000249.1:0-3201 GCA_036804125.1 Hyphomonas sp. | reverse complement strand
GTCTCAGGCTCGCGCGAGGCTTCAAACATTGCGTTCAGGAGGCCGGCGAGCTGGTTACGGTTGTCCTGCTCGCCCTGCGCGTCTCGGGCAGCGAGACGCTCTGCCAGGTCGCGGGGCGCAAGCGATCCGGCGGCGCCTTTAACATCCAGATGGCCGAGGTTGCGTTCGCAAAGCCGGCGATACAGTAGCCCGTAGGCTTCCCTCAGGATGGCCCGCCGGCCGTCAAAAAAGTGAATGACAGAGGATACTGAGGCGCTTGAAGCCGCAGCCAGACGCCGGTGCGTGAGAGCGTTTACCCCCTCTTCCAGGAGTATCTGCATAGCGGCCTCCCGAATGGCGTGATGCGTGGGATGTGTGCTGCCCGTATCGCCTCTCGGTTCGCTTATTTGAGCAGAAGACAGACGCCAGGCGCTGTCAGCGCCGGGCCATGATACAGGCTTGTTGAACAGGCGCTGTGTAAACCGGTCCACGAGTGAGCAGGACCAGGCGTGGAAGCCCGGACTTGCGGCCCCGATGAGGTGTCCAAAGGCGAGGCCGTGAAAGAAGGCCATGAGTAATTGCTTTTCCTTACAGGCCAGACCGAGCTTGCGCGCCAGCAACGCCCAGAAGTCCTGCTCCGCGAGGGAGAGAGGAGCAGGCTGGCCTGTCCCGCCGCGTAGCGCCCTGAGGATGCGCAACCACCGCAGCGCGGCGTGTTTGTCATGAGGCCGCGAGTCATTCAGGAGTAATTCGTTCAGCAGCCCCGCAAGATCTGATCGAGACACCGGGGCAGACAGAAGATCGCGCTGAAGAGCCTCCCATCGGCGCCCATCCTGATCCAAAGAGGCCATCAGGGCCGCTTCCTTGAGTGAATCCAGACTGCCATAGCGATAGTTTATCAGGGACGGGCTGACGCCTGCGGCCGCGGCGATCTCTCGCAGACCGGGCCCACCAGAGCGGGCCGCCATCAACCCAATCGTAGTCTCGATCAGCGGATGGCAGGCATGGCTGATATGTTGGTGCATATGTATAGTTTAGAGCTTGCAAAGCTGAGGTGTTCAAGCAGTGACCTGAAAATTGAGCGAAAATTCTGCTCAGCCCTGTGGCTTATATAACATTATTGTCTTGGTTGTGGAGCATTTGTGACCCCCTGCGTCACAGCTTTGTAGCAAAACAATGATTTGTTTCATTTGTTCAGCCGCCATACGCAAAACCTGTTAACCTTTAGGAGCGCAGTATGCGGATGACTTCCCTGAAATTGAATCTTCTCATGGCTGGCGCCCTGATCGCCGCACCCGGCATGCTGGCTCAAACTACAGAGGATACCGAGGCGCGCCAGCAGACCGTCATTGTGACAGCCACGCCAATCCGCGACAGCCAGATCGCGGCGATTGCAGCCAAACGGGACGCCGACAATGTTGTCGACATCATCGCCGCTGACACGATTGGCCGGTTCCCGGATCAGAACCTTGCCGATTCCCTCGGCCGTGTGCCCGGCCTCGCCATCGAACGCGACCAGGGACAAGCCCGCTTCATCAATTTCCGCGGCGCGCCATTCCGCTACACCAAGATCGCCTTTGACGGCGTAGACGTGCCGGGCGCGCAGGATGGGCGCATTCCCCGCTTTGATGCTTTCCCCTCAGTCATCACGTCGCGCATCGCGGTCAACAAGGCCATCACCGCCGATATGCCGGGCGAAGCCACAGTGGGTTTCGTCAATATCGAGACATTCAAGCCCTTTGACCGGGCGGGCTGGAGCTTTGCTGGCGAAGCGGGTTACGGCAATGAGGAACTCGGCGATGTGCCGGTCAACAAGTATAATGGCCGCGTCAGCTTTTCGAATGACAGCTTCGGTTTTGTCGTCTTCGGCTCGCACAATCTGCGCGGCCGGGTCACTGACAATATCGAATACGAATATGCGGATACGACCGGAAACGGGCTTGATGACAGCGTCGTCAATCTCGATTTCCGGTCATATCTCGGCGAGCGCGAAGACAATGCCTATGGCGGCCGGATCGAATTTCGTCCCGACAGCGAGACCGCTTTTTTCTTCTCGACGCTTTACTCCGAATTCATTGATGTCGAAGAGCGCAACCAATACGAGTTCGACTTCAGCCCCGTATCGCTGGGCACGGAAGCCTATCGCCCTGTGCTGGTCGTGTCGCGATTGCTGCAGGATGGCCGGTATGAAAACTCGACCTTCACCAATACCCTTGGTTATGACGGGCGCCTTGCCGGCTGGGGTGTGGAAGCCCGCCTGAATTACACAGAGACCCAGGACAGCGCGTTCCTGCCCATCCCCCTCAGTGTCGGCGGTGTTGTTGGCGGAACCGTAAATGTAGAGAACATCCTTAGCCCAACGATCGCGCTGACACAGGTTGGCCAGCCGGGGACAGACGTTGACATCAACTTCATAAACTATGCCGCAACACTGGGTTTGCTGTTCGGAGGCGGAACGGATACCGAAGCCACAAAGCTGATGTTTAACGCCTCGCGCGAATTCGACATCGCCGGCCGGCCAACAGACGTGAAACTCGGCGGGCAGTTTGACACCCGCGAAGCCGTGGGCGGCTCAACCCTGGCGATTGGCGGCTTCCCGGCCGGTGTCGATATCCTGCAATTCACCACAGGTATTCCGTGGTATGCTGATTTCCGCAACTCCATAGGTGGGCGCAATTATAACAATCCCGGTGTGCGCGCGGCCTGGGAAAGCGCAATCGGTGGGTTCGATCTACCGTTCGATCCGGACTCCGCTACCCGGATCGAGGAAGACGTCCTTGCGCTGTTCGCCATGGGCAAGACGGACTTTTCCTGGGGCAACCTGGTATACGGGCTGCGCGTGGAGCAGACCGATTTCACCTCCAGCGGCAACCTGCTGAACAATGATGGATCGATCACCGCGATCAATGCCGGGAATGATTTCACCAACTGGCTGCCGTCCCTCCATGCCAACTTTGATCTGACCCGCGATCTGAAACTGCGCCTTTCGGCCTCCTCGGGGATCTCTCGGCCCACCTATTCCGAAATTCGCGCGTCTCAGAGCGTCAACCCGATCACCCTTGAGGTGAGCGGCGGCAACCCCTTCCTTGATCCGGAAGAATCCTTCGGCGTCGACGCCTCGCTGGAATGGTATTTTGCTCCGGGCAGTATCGCCTCGGTCGGGGCCTATACCCGCCGGATCGACAATGTCATCTATCCGGGCTCCAGCACGGTTGACGGCTC
>DAIRTA010000248.1:0-3213 GCA_036804125.1 Hyphomonas sp. | reverse complement strand
GACGGCGAATGCGACGATCCGCGCTTCGAGGGGCCGATGACCACCACGGCCGGCACGGCCGGCACCGACGCTTCGGATTGCCGCACGCTCTGGGAGATGGGCCTGATCGCCCCGCGCACCCGCCTCAATGAAGGTCTCCCGGAACCTGATTTCGGCGATGATAGCGGGCAATTCACGTTCGACGGGGAATGTGATGATACCCGCTTTACCGGCCCCGGCGCCAGCACGCTCGGCAATCCCCTCACGGATGCGACAGACTGCGCTTCGGCCTGGGCCGCGGGCACCATCACCCTGGCTCCCAGCGAGGAGTTTGCGGTATCCGGAAGGCTGCTCTCGACCGGCACCGGCTTTGCGATTTCAGGGGCCGGCCATGTCCTGACCAATGCGCATGTCATCGAAGGCTGCCCCGTCCTCCGCAGTCCGATGTTTGGCCGTTTGAGCCTTGTGGCCGCGGACTCCGATTCTGACCTCGCTCTTCTGCAAGCCTCCACGCCCACCGCCAGCTTCGCAGCGATCAGCGGTCTGTCCTCACCGCGGCTGGGCGAAGAGATCGTCGCTGCGGGCTTCCCGCTCAATGACTTCCTGAAGAAGCAGAGCGTGACCATCTCGACCGGCACGATTTCCTCTCGCACAGGCCTCCGGGATGACGCCAAGGTCTTCCAGATATCCGCGCCCGTCCAATACGGGAACAGCGGCGGACCCGTGTTCAACCGCAAGGGCGAAGTCGTCGGCGTCGTCGTCAGCAAGCTTGACAGCATGGCCGTATTCGAGGCGACCAAGGACCTGCCACAGAACATGAATTTCGCCGTCAGCCTGTCAGCGATAAACGAGTTTCTCGCGTCCAACCTCGTCACGGTCAGCCGGTCTTCCTCACTGCAAGTGGAAAGCCTCGCGGATGTTGCCGAGCATGCCGAAAGCGTGACGGGGCTCATCGAGTGCCTTAATGCCTCGCCAGAGCCGCTCTCGGCCGAGGTCCTCTCCGCACGCAGCCCGGTCGACACCATCGATTTCGGAGATGATTCGGGCCAATGGACGCTTGACTGGGAATGCGACGATCCGCGCTTCACCGGTCCTGGCGCCAGTTCGGCAGGCCATCCCGGCAGTGATGCTACGGATTGCCGCCGGGCCTGGACCGAAGGAACCATCACGCACAATCCCGACTTCGATTGGGACGCCTTTGCCCGCGCCAGTGAAAACGTCGTTTTCGACGGGATCGACTTCGGCAACAATACCAGCCAGTGGGCCAATGACGGCGAATGCGACGATCCGCGATTCGCAGGCAATGGCGTGGCTGAGGTTCTTCTCGACACCGACCGGGCACGCGACGCCAATGACTGCCGCGCACTGTATGAAGCCGGGCAGATCCGCCTGCGCTGACGTGGCCACTGCCTGCTACCCGGGTTATTGCCGGCTGCGGATCGCCCTATATTTAAGGGGGAAACCAGGAGGTTTGTGATGCCAAGCACAAAAACACCCATCAGCCGGACTGATGCGGACTGGCGGGCCATGCTGAGCGAAGAGGCCTACCAGGTCGGACGGCGGGAAGGCACCGAGCGGGCCTTTTCCCCCGGCAATTTCCATGACGAGAAACGTCCGGGCAACTATCACTGCAAGGGGTGTGGCACGCTTCTCTGGTCCTCGGAACACAAATTCGACTCCGGCACAGGCTGGCCGAGCTTCTGGCAGCCGGCAGATGTGGAGTCGGTCGGTACCAAACGCGACTTCAAGCTCATCCTGCCGCGCACGGAGGTGCACTGTTCC
This sequence comes from Hyphomonas sp., assembly GCA_036804125.1. Classification (GTDB taxonomy): domain Bacteria; phylum Pseudomonadota; class Alphaproteobacteria; order Caulobacterales; family Hyphomonadaceae; genus Hyphomonas. Next base: position 1,452 of record DAIRTA010000248.1, on the reverse strand, counting down.
ACCTGCGGCATGCATATGGGCCATGTCTTCAATGACGGCCCCGCGCCAACCGGCCAGCGCTGGTGCATCAATGGCGTGGTGCTCGATTTCCGCCCTTCGGAATAAGGCTGGACAAGGGGGCCGCGCCCCGTAAGCTCAGCGCCTCTGCTATGGATTCCTGCTCATGCGCCTTACATCTTCGCTAGCAGCCGTGCTGGCCTTTGTTCTCACGATAACTGGATGCACCATGTTGAATACCCCGACCGATCCGGCTGCGCGCCTCACTCAGGCCGCCCCCGGCCTGCAGCCGCCTGTCGCCAAGCGGATCGACCATGAAATCACCCAGGTCGGCCGCACACGGAATGATCCGTATCACTGGCTCAAAGACGAGAACTGGCAGGAGGTCATGCGCGATCCCTCGCTGCTGCGCGCCGATATCCGCGAATATCTTGAGGCCGAAAACGCTTATACGAAAGCGCGCCTCGAAGAGCCGACGGCCAGCCTGCGCGAGGAACTGTTCCTGGAAATGCGCGGGCGAATCAAGGAGGATGACAGCTCGGTCCCGGCCATCGATGGTCCGTGGGCCTACTATACGCGCTACCGCGAGGGTGGCGATTATATGATCTTTGCCCGCCGCGCGCGGGAGGAGGCTTTCAATCCCGATGCGCCGGAGACCCTCATTCTTGATGGTGACGCGCTGGGACAGGGGCAGGACTATTTCGCCTTTGGCGATATCGAGATCTCGCCGGACCATACCCGCGTCGCCTATGGGACAGACCTCAAGGGCAGCGAGTTCTATTCGATCCGGATCAAGACCATCGAGACCGGCGAAGAAACCGATGTCCTGATCGACAATGCCTATGGGCCGCTGGAATGGAGCGCGACGGGCAAGGCGATCTTCTGGGTCGCACGCGACCCGAACGGGCGCCCTTATGCGGTTTACCAGTATAGCTTTGAGACCGGCGAAAACACGCTGATCTATGAGGAGTCGGATCCTGCCTTCTTCGTCAATATCGGCACCAGCGAAAGCGAAGAGGTCATCTATGTCGTCGCCGCCGGCCATACGACATCGGAAATTCACTGGTTCCCGGCCAGCGAGCTGAATCCCACCCTCCGCACGATTGCGCCCCGCCTGACCGACAACGAATATTCCGTGACGCATTGGAATGACGCCTTCTATATCCTGACGAACCTTGGCGATGCCGTGGACTTCAAGCTGATGCGCGCGCCGCTTGACGCCACATCCCGCGAGAGCTGGGAAGAGGTCATACCGCACCGCCCCGGCACACTCCTGCTGGGCGCTCATGCGCAGAAGGACCATCTCGCCATCATGGAGCGCGAGAACGGGCTTCCCCGGATCGTCATCCATTCGCGTGCAGATGGCAGCAGCCATTCCATCAGCTTCGAAGAAGCCGCTTATGATCTCGGCCTCGATTCCGGCTATGAATATGATGTCCCGGTCCTGCGCTTCGA
>DAIRTA010000247.1:0-3213 GCA_036804125.1 Hyphomonas sp. | reverse complement strand
CTGACCCTCAAGGGCGGGGTGCGCGAAGTCCTGGCGGCGAGCTATCTTGAAGCCCTCGGCGTGAATACCTCAAAGGCCTTCAGCCTGATCGAGACCGGCGAGCCGCTGCATCGCAATGACGAGCCATCACCGGCCCGCTCCAGCGTGTTCGTGCGCCTGTCTCACAGCCATATCCGCTTCGGCACGTTCCAGCGCTGCGCCTGGCTGGAGGACCGCGCAGCGATGGCCAGGCTGGTAGAATACTGCGTCACGGAATTCTATCCGGATGCCGCCAATCCCGATATGGCCCGGCAGGCCTGCGGCCTGCTCGAGCGCATCACGACGGCAACAGCAAGGATGATCGGCCAGTGGATGGCCGCCGGCTTCGTGCATGGTGTGATGAATACGGATAATTTCAACATCACCGGGGAGACCTTCGATTTCGGTCCCTGGCGGTTCCTGCCCCGATCGGACCCGGACTTTACCGCGGCCTATTTCGACCATTCCGGGCTTTACCGCTTCGGCCGCCAGCCGGTGCAGGGCGCCTGGTCGCTTCAGCAGCTCGCCTCTGCCCTGCTCCTTCTGGCTGAGGCCGAAGACCTTGCCCGGGCGCTGACCCCATATGAAGCGGCCTATCGGGAGAGCTTCGTCGCCCATACCCACGCGCTACTGGGCCTCTCTCCTCTCGGAGACGCGGACGAGGATATCGCCTTCCTTCAGGCCTTCTATGGATGGCTGACAGACAGCGGCGCCGACTGGCCGCACGTCTTCTTCGACTGGTTCGGCGGGGCTGCCAGCGCGGCCCGCGCCGAGGCTTCCCCGCAAGCCGCCCTGTATGCCGCGGCTGACTTCGCGCCCGTTCGAGAGGCCCTCCTGTCCCGCGCCCCGGTCAGGCCGGAGCGTCTGGACTCGCCCTATTTTGCCGCGCCGGGCCCCGTGCAGCTCTTATATGAAGATGTCGAAGCCCTCTGGGCCCCGATTGCCGAGGCCGATGACTGGTCGCTGTTCCAGGAGAAGATGGCGCAGATAGAGGCGGCCCGGCTGGCGCTCGATCTCGCCCAGCCGTGACGCTGGGTCAGGCTTGATCAGGCCGGTCCGGGTCTCAGAGTGGCGCCCTGTCAGCCCGCTGGAGTTAACCATGGACAAGCCCGCAACTGGCCCGCTCGCAGGCATCCGCATCGTCGATATGAGCAGCGTCGTGCTGGGCCCGTTCGCGACGCTTATACTGGCCGATCTCGGCGCTGAGGTGATCAAGGTCGAGCCGCCCGGGCGCGGCGATACGATGCGCTATGCCGGCGCTTCGCCAACCGGCGATCTCGGCCCGATCTACATGGCGCTTAACCGTAACAAGCAGGCCGTCGCGCTCGACGCGAAGACCGATGAAGGCAAAGCCGCTCTGACGGCGCTGCTGAAGACGGCGGATGTCTTCTTCCACAATGTCCGCCTCGCCGGCATGGAGCGCCTCGGTTTCGGCTATGAAGCGGTGCGAGCGATCCGTGAGGACATTGTCTATATCCATTGCGCCGGCTTTGGCGCAGGCGGGCCCTATCAGCACCGGCAGGCCTATGACGACCTGATCCAGGGCGCTTCCGGCTTTGCCGATCTCAACGCCCTGCGTTCCGGCGGGCGGCCGGACTATGCGCCCTCGCTGATCGCCGACAAGACGACCGGCCTGTTCGCTGTCTATGCGACCCTCGCAGCCCTGTTCGACCGCGCCCGTTCCGGAAAGGGCCAGTTCGTGCAAGTGCCGATGCTGGAGTGTTTTACCTTCTTCAACATGGTCGAGAACCTGTATGGCGAGACCTTCCTGCCGGGCAATGGCAAGCTTGCCTACACCCGCTCGGTCAATCCGAACCGGCGCCCCTACCCGACCAGGGACGGCTACATCTGCCTCGTGCCCTATTCCGATGCCCAATGGGCGAAATTCTTCGAGATAGGCGGTCGCCCCGGCGTGTTCGATGACCCCCGCTTTGCGACCTATGAGGCGCGCACCGAACATATCGGCGAGCTTTACGCCCTGATCGAAGAGGTCAGCGCGACCCGCACGACCGGTGAATGGCTCGCCCTGATGGACGACGCCGACATCCCGGCCATGCGGTATAATCGTCTCGCCGAAGTGCTCAGCGATCCGCACCTGGCGGCGACCGGATTTTTCACGCCGGCAGAGCATCCCGAGGCCGGCCCTTACCGCGCCATGCGCCATCCCGTTCACTTCGCCCGGACCCCGGCCGATATCCGCCGCCCGCCGCCGCGCCATGGGGCCGATACCGAGACAATACTTGACAGCCTTGGGCTCGGAACTCAGCCGGGCTGACGCCCGCGCCCGCTGCTGCGGGCAATCCAGACCCCGCCGAGGATCAGGGCAAAGGCTGCGAGGGCGTTCCAATCCTGCGTCTCCCGGAAGAAGATCCAGCCGAGCACCGCACTCACAATCGGGATCGAATAGCCGGTCAGCGAGAGGAATGTCGCCCCGGCGCGGGCAACCAGCATGACATAGAGAAGCTGCGCCAGCCCGGAGGGCCCGAGGCCAAGGGCGATGACAGCAGCCCAGTTCTGCCAGCCCGCCGTGACGGTCTGGGGATCGACCGTGAAGGCCAGGGGAAGGGCGAGCAGCGCCGAAACGCTGGCATAGCCTGCTGCGAACGCGATCGCGCTCATCATCGGCGCGCCCCGCACAATGAGCGTGCTGATCGCATAAGCGAGCGTGGCGAGGATCAACAGGATCTGCGCGGTCACGCTGGCCGAGCCGAAATCGGCGAGTGCATCCGGCCCGAACAGGACCGCCACACCGATAAAGCCCAGCGCGATGCCGGCCGCCGAGGCGCGCGTCATCCTTTCCTCGGCGAACAGCATGTTCGCCCCGATCACGACAAAGACCGGGGCGGCGGCGGTATAGAGCGCGGCGAGGCTCGAATTGACGGTTTGCTGTGCGGTCGTGATCAGGAAGAAGGGCAGCAGCGATCCGGCGATCCCCATGCCGAGGATCGCCCCCCAGCGTGCCCGGTCGCCCAAGGGCGGCATCCGGCCCCGCATGACGATCAGAACTGCCCACAAGACCAGCGCGCCGATCATCAGCCGGCCCGGCAGCACCCAGGCGACCGGAAGCCCTTCAGCCGTATCCTTGCCGACGGCGACCCGCGTCAGGGCATAGGCCCCGGCCCAGAGCAGGGTCAGGACCGCGAACATGGCCCAGACCAGGGCCGGGCGTCCGGCCGCCTTATGCCCGGTGGCTGC
>DAIRTA010000246.1:0-3217 GCA_036804125.1 Hyphomonas sp. | reverse complement strand
CGGCGCTCCAGGATGCCTTTCCTGAGCGCGGGCATGTAATGCTCGTCGCGGATGTCGGCAAAGGGCGCGACGCCGTAGGGTGTATCCCATTCCTGGCGGAACGGGTTACCTTCAAGCTCTGCCTCGCTGACGGTGATTTCGGGCAATTCGATACGCGTCTGGGCCGCCGGCTCGGCGGGGACGGGTTGAGGATTTCCGCAGGCGGCAGCCGCAATCACGAGCGCGGCCGCGCTGCCTTTCAGCATATCGGTCATTTTCATTTTGTTTCCTCTGAATTCGCGATGGAGGCGGTCTAGCGGCTCGCCCGGCAGTTTTCCAGCCTTGGCGGGCAGGGCCCTCATCAGCGCGGCAGCGCCGCGATGACGCGGTGGTATTCCTCCAGTGTTTCCTCAAAGATCTTCGCAACGGGTTTGACCTCCCCGATGCGACCGGCCACCTGGCCGGTCAGCGCGATTCCGGCTTCGAGATCACCCCCGAAATAGACGTCCTGCGTACGGGCGAATTCGCCAAAGATATTGGGCGAGCCCTCTTTCTCGATACGGGTCGTGCGCTCTGTTCGCAGGGCGCGCAGGGCCGGGCCGGGGCCAGCCCGGTTGAGGAAGACAGTATCTGTGGAATCGGCCTCCAGGATGGCGCGTTTCCAGTTTTCGTGCACCGGGCTTTCGGCGGAGGAAAGGATGCGCGTGCCCATCAGCACGCCCTCGGCGCCGAGCGCAAAGGCAGCCGCCATGGTGCGCCCATCTGTGATGCCGCCGGCCGCTATGACCGGCACGTTCACCCGCTCGCAGACCTGCGGGATCAGGACCATCGAGGCGACATCCTTCGGGTTCTTGAAGCCGCCGCCCTCGCCGCCCTCGACGATCAACCCGTCCACGCCGGCCTCGATGGCGCGCAGCGCGCCGGACAGGGAGGGGACGACATGGAAGACAGTCAGTCCGGCCTCTTTCAGCATGCCGGTATACTTCATCGGGTCGCCGGCCGAGGTCGTGACGAATTTTACCCCCTGATCGATCACGAACTGCACGATGTCCGGATCGCGAACGAAAGCCTGCGCGACATTCACCCCGAAAGGCTTGTCGGTCAGCGTTTTCATCTTGCGGATCTCTTCGCGGATGGCATCGAGCTCGCCGGAAGAGGTTTCGATGATACCCATGCCGCCGGCATTCGATACGGCGGAGGAAAGCTGCGAGCGGGCGATCCAGCCCATCGCCGCCTGGACGATCGGCACCTCGATTCCAAGCATGTCAGTAATGCGGGTCCTTACGGTCTTGCGGGGCATGACGGGTCTCCGGCGATTTGTCCCTGTCCAGCTGCCGCGATGACGAAAGGGAAGCGCAAGCCTCTTTCCTGAGGACGGCAAGCCGTTAGGGTGCCCCCGAAGACGGGGAGCCCGAATGGACACGATTCAACAGGTAGTGCTGAAACAATTTTGCGATGGCCCGCCGAGGCCCGAAGACTTTGCTGTGGAAACCGCCGCGCGCCCTGCGCTGAAAGACGGCCAGTTCCTCGTCCGCCATGTCTGGTGTTCGGTCGATCCCGGCACGCGCTCGCGCCTGTCCGGCGGGGATTCCTATGCCGCGGCCCTGCCGCTCGGCAAGCCTATCGACGGGTTCAGCGTGGGGGTGATCGAGGAGAGCGCCCATCCGGACTGGCCGGCCGGCACGCGCGTCTTCTGTGCCGGCGGCTGGAAGACGCATTCCGTGCAGAGCGGGCGGGGCTTCATCGGACGCGTGGCGGAGGTGCCAGGCGTAGAGCTTTCAGCCTGGATCGGCGTGCTGGGCGTGCCCGGGCTGACAGCATGGTTCGGCCTGAAGGAGACGGCGCGCTTCCGGGAAGGCGACGCCGTGCTTGTTACCAGCGCGGCCGGGCCGGTCGGCGCAACAGCAGGGCAACTGGCGAAAGCCTGGGGCGCTTCACGGGTCGTCGGCGTTGCAGGCTCCGACGCGAAATGCCGGTGGCTGAAAGAGGAGGCGGGTTTTGACGCCGCCATAAACTACAAGTCCGCCTCCGATCTTTCTGCTGCGATAAGCGCAGAATTCCCGAAAGGGGTAGACGTGCTGTTCGACAATGTCGGCAATGAAAGCGTTGACCGGGCGCTGCCGCTGATGGCGATGCAGGGGCGGATCTGTATCTCGGGGCAGGTCGCGGATTATAACCGGCCGCCTGAGAAACGGGCCGGTATCCGCAATACCGCGCCCTTCATCACCCACCGGATCAACATGCAGGGGCTTGTCGTCTTCGATTTTGCGCGCGGTTTCGGCGAGGCGCTCAGCACGATGGCGGCCCTTGTCGCGCGCGGCGAACTGAAATTCGCCGAGGAGCGTTTCGAGGGCATCGCCAGCATGCCTGAGGCCTTCTGCGGTCTCTTCCGCGGCGAGAATTTCGGACGGCGGGTTGTCAAGGTGGGAGAGGAATAGATGAGCGCACGATATGATGTCACACAGGACAAGTGGCAGCGGTTCACTTTCGAGCGAAAAGGCCGGATACTGACGGCCTATATTACATCGGACCATCCGGTGAACGGTGTCGATGAGCTGATGCACACAGAGCTGGCGCTCATCTTCAATGCGCTCCAGCGCGATAGCGGGAGCGACCTGATCATCCTGTCGGCCAAGGGCCGGGCCTTCTGCGCGGGCGGAGATTTCGACTGGTTCGAGGAGCAGATCACCCATCCGGGCCGCTTTCGCGACATCGCCTGGGATGCCAAGCAGATCGTGGTGACCCTTCTGCAGATGGAAAAGCCGATCCTCTGCCGGATGAATGGCGCGGCCGCCGGTCTCGGGGCCACGATAGCGCTGCTCTGTGATGTGATCATAGCCGACGAGACGGCGAAGATCGGCGATCCGCATGTCAAGGTGGGCCTCGTCGCCGGCGATGGCGGCGCGCTGATCTGGCCGCAGCTGATCGGTTTTGCCAAGGCCAAGGAACTGCTGATGACAGGCGACCTTCTCAGCGCGAAGGAGGCTCAGGCGCTCGGACTGATCAACTATGCCGTTCCGTCTACGGATCTTGATGCCAAGGTGGACGAGCTCGCGGGCAAGATCATGGCTAATCCGAAATGGGCCGTGCGCTGGACCAAGACGGTGGCGAACATTCCCCTGCGCGCGCTCTGCGCCCAGCTGATGGATGCCAGTGTCGGCTGGGAGAGCGTGTCAAACTATCTGGGCGACAGGCGCGAAGCCGTAACAGCCTTCAAGGAAAAGCGCGCGCCGAAACT
>DAIRTA010000245.1:0-3238 GCA_036804125.1 Hyphomonas sp. | reverse complement strand
GCCAATCCGGATTACCTCCTGGTCTGCGCCGTGATGGCGATCCTCGTCTATTTCACCGCGCACCTGTTCGAGTCGCGCTACCGGCTGCTGCTCTGGCTCGATGCGCTGGGTCTCGCCGCCTATGGCGTGTTCGGCGCCTGGAAGGCGCTGGCGGTGACGGGCTCGCCGGTGATCGCGGTGGTGATGGGCATGATCACCGCGACCTTCGGCGGCATCCTGCGCGACCAGCTGGCGGGCGAGCCGTCCGTTCTGCTGCGCCGGGAACTCTATATCACCGCCGCGCTGGCCGGCGCGCTGACCTATACCGGGCTGCATCTTGCCGGCCTGCCGCTGATGGCGGCGGCGCTGCCGGCGGCGGCCACCGCCTTTGCCATCCGGGCGGGGTCGATGATTTTCGGCTGGAGCGTGCCGCCCTATAAGGGCCGGCCGGGGCGCAAGCCGGAGGATATCCCCTGAGCCGCCGGGGGCGGTCGGAGATGACTCAGCAAAGTTGACGCTTGATGACGCTTCATGCCATCAGAAGCTGCAAGGATCAGGGAGCATGCATGGCCGAAGCCGGAACCGGCACCCGCCCCTACGGGAAACGGGCAAGCACCAAGGCGGCCAATCGCCGGGCCATCCTCGAAGCGGGGCGGCGCGTGTTTGCCCGCAATGGCTTCGAGGCGACGACCGTGCGCGACATCATCCGCGAGACCGAACTCGCCTCTGGCACCTTCTACAACTACTTCAAGTCGAAGGAGGAGGTGTTCCACGCCATCGCCGAGGATTCGGCGCAGCGCTTCCGGGTGCATCTCGGCGCCGTGCGGGCGCGCACGGCTTCGCTGGAAGACTATGTATTCGAGGCCTACCGGGCCTATTTCGGCTTCATCGCCAAGGAGAACGAGGCGGCCATCGCCTCCGGCGCGCCGCACCTCGCCCTGATCGGGGTGCGTGTCGACACCCCGGAGATGGAAGCCGTCGCCGAGGAGATCCGGGCCGATTTCGAGGCCGCCCTCGCGGGCCGCGACGGCCCGCCACTGGACGCCGAATACCTGACGGCCGCCGCCATCGGCATCGCCCGCGAGATGGGCGACTACATGCTGATGCGCCGCCCGGTCGATCCGGAGACGGCCAGCCGCTTTGCCGCCCAGCTCCTGCTGGCGGGCGTCCGGGGCCTGACGCCGCGCTAGGGCAGCCCTGTTTTCCCTTGGCGGGTTTCCGCACGCAGCGCTAAGGTGCCTGCGGACAGAATCAAGGAGAGCCGGGGATGAGCTTCCAGCGGACGCTTGCAAAAACCGTGAGCCGGCTGCCGCCGGGCCTGATCCGGGCGATGGCGGGCGGCAAGGCGATCACCATCGAGGGGCGCACGCTCGAGCCGCAATTGCAGCTGATCGCCTGGAACGGGCGCAACGCCCCGCCCATGTCGTCGCTGCCGGCCGAAGCCGTGCAGGCCGGCGTCAAGGCGCAGCTGGCGCTGCTCGCCGATGCGCCGGAGCCGGGGGTGGCGGTCGAGGATTTCGATATTCCGGGGCCGGATGGAAACCGCATCCCGGTGCGCGCCTACCGGCCCGAGGCGCAGGAGCCGCGCCATCCGCTGATGGTGTATTACCATATGGGCGGCGGCGTCATCGGCGACCTCGAGACCTGCCATGCCTGGTGCTCGATCCTGGCCAAGGGCTCGCGCGCGCCGGTGCTCTCGGTCGATTACCGCCTTGCCCCGCAGCACATCTTCCCGGCCGGGCTGAATGATTGCATCGCGGCCTATGAATGGGCGCTGGTCCATGCCCCGCGCTTCGGCGCGCCGGGCGGGCAGGCGGCGGTCGGCGGCGACAGCATGGGCGGCAATTTCTCGGCCGTGATCTGCCAGATGATGAAGCGCGAGGGCAAGACGCTGCCCGCCCTGCAGCTGCTGATCTATCCGGCCATCGATATTTCCAGGGACACACCCTCGAAGACGGCCTTCGGCCAGACCTTCTCGCTGTCACAGGACACGATGGACTGGTTCATGCAGCAATACCTGCCGGAGGGCTTCGACAAGACGGACCTGCGCGTCTCGCCGGGGCAGGCGGCGGAGCTCTCCGGCCTGCCGCCGGCGGTGGTGATCACCGCGGGGCATGATCCGCTGGCTGATGAGGGCGACGCCTATGCGCTGCGCCTGCGCGAGGCCGGCGTGGCGGTTTCCCATCGCTGCTATGACACGCTGGCCCATGCCTTCACCGCCTTCACCTTCATCTCGCCTGGATCGCGCAAGGCCTGCGAAGAGATCGCCTGTCTCGTGCGCGACATGTATGCGAACTCGTGAAGGCGCTGGTCTGCCGCGAACTGGCGCCGGACTTTGCCGGGGTCAGCCTTGAGGATGTTCCGTGCCCGGAGCCGGGCCCCGGCGAGGTGCGCCTTGCCGTAAAGGCGGCGAGCCTCAATTTCCCTGACCTGCTGATGACCGAAGGGCTCTACCAGATGAAGCCCGATCTGCCCTTCACGCTCGGCATGGAGTGTTCGGGCCTTGTCGAGGCGGTTGGCGACGGTGTCACCGGTTTCAGGCCGGGCGAGGCGGTGGCCGGCGGCGCGAAGACCGGCGCGTTTGCAGGCTCTGCCATCGTGCCGGCTACGGCGCTGCGGCCAAAGCCGGAGGCGATGAGCCATGCCGAGGCGGCCGCCTTCGGCGCGGCCTATCTGACGGCCTATGTCGCGCTGGTGCGCCGGGCGGCGCTTCAGCCGGGCGAGACCCTGCTGGTGCATGGCGCGGCCGGCGGGGTGGGCCTTGCAGCGGTGCATCTCGGCAAGCATCTCGGCGCGCATGTGATTGCGACCTCCGCCTCGGACGCCAAGCTTGACCTTGTGGTGGCCGAAGGCGCCGACCATGCGCTCAATTCCGGGCAGGGCTTCCGCGAGCGGGTGAAGGCGCTGACCGGAGGGCGGGGGGCGGATGTGATCTTCGATCCGGTCGGCGGGGATGTGTTCGACGAGAGCGTGCGCTGCATCGCCTTTGACGGGCGCCTCCTGGTGATCGGCTTCACCTCGGGGCGAATACCGTCCGTGAACGTCAATATGCCGCTGATCAAGGGTTTCTCCGTGGTCGGCGTAAGGGCCGGGGAGTATGGCCGCCGCTTCCCGGAGCGGGGCCGGGAGAATCTGGATGCGATCTGGGCCCTTGCGGCAGCGGGCAGGCTCAAACCCTGCATCCATGCCGAGGTTCCGCTAAGTGACTGGCGCCGCGCCTTCGAGATGATGCGGGCCCGCGAGGTAGTGGGCAAGGCCG
>DAIRTA010000244.1:0-3248 GCA_036804125.1 Hyphomonas sp. | reverse complement strand
TGAGCGCGCAGGAGGCCCAGGATTATGGCCTCGTCGGCAAGATCGTCCGCCATCATGGCGAAATCCGCTAGGGCCGGAGCAGGGCGCTACTCTCCGGCCGCATCAACCCCGCCGCCGCGTGCCCGGTGTCCGCAGGGGTCGAGCGCGCTGTCGGGCAGGATATGAAGGATCGCCACCGCTTGCCGGTCTGCATCCTCCAGGAACATCCGTGCACCACTCTCGGCCAGCAGCCTGCAAGCATATTCGACCTGCTCGCCGGGCTCGAGCTGCAGGATCGGGTGGAGGTCATACAGCCGCGCCAGATCGTCATGCGAACCGGTCAGGATCCGCCGGCCGGACGGATCAACGGCGACGGATGAGATGACATTCGGGCCATTGTTGAAGGTCTGCAGCGGCAGGCTTTCGCCGATTCGCCAGATCATGGCTTGGCCATCATCGGCCGCCGTCACGATCAGGTCGCCTTCCGGGAATACTGCGACCGAGTAAATCCAGCCGGTATGGGAGGCGAAGGTCTGCAGCGTCTTGCCCGTTTCGATATCCCAGAGTTTTGCGGTCTTGTCGTCCGAGCCGGTCACGACACGCTCGCCGTCCGGATGGAAGGCTATAGAACGGATCCAGTCAGTATGCCCTTCCAATTCCCGCAGTTTGCCGCCTGTTTCGATGTCCCAGACTATCGCCTTTGAGTTGGAGCCGCCTGTGGCCAGGAACTTTCCATCCGGATCAATCCCGACGGCATAGACTTCGCCATGATCCCCGCTGAAGGACCGCAACGGTTCGTCCCGGCCGATCTCCCACAATATTGCCTGACCATCGCTTGAACCGGTCACGAAGCGCTGGCCGTCAGGGTGTAGGGCAAGGGCATAGACCCAGCCGGTATGCCCCTCGAAAGTCTGCAGGGGCTGATCCCGGCCGACTTGCCAGAGCTTGGCCGTATAGTCATCGGATGCGGTCAGGAATCCCTCCCCATTCTGAAGGAACGCGACCGCGCGAACCCAGTCTTGATGCCCCGAGAACGTCCGCAGTGGCTCGTCCTCTCCGATGCGCCAGAGGCGGACGGTGTTATCATCCGCGCCGGTCAGGATAAGCTCTTCCTCCGGATGGAAGGCCACAGACCGGATCCAGTCAGTATGTCCAGCGAAGGTTTGCTGAGGCAGACTTCTCTGTGTGCGCCAGAGCTTGGCCGTACGATCGTCTGACGCCGTCAGAACCTGTGACCCATCAGGATGGAATGCGACCGCATGAATCCATCCGGCATGACCGGCAATTGTTTCCATGGGCAGGTCATCTCCGATGCGCCAGAGAACGGCCGTTTGGTCATCGGAACCTGTCAGCACGAATTCGCCGTCGGGATGAACGGCGACCCCCCGGACCCAGTCGCTGTGAGCGCGGAATTCCTGCAAAGGTTCATCGTTTCCCGCCTGCCAAAGCCGCGCGGTATTGTCCCCCGAGCCTGTCAGGAAATGCACGCCGTCCGGATGGAAAGCGAGCGACATCACGATCCGCTCGTGTGCGCGGAAGCTGAACGCCGGTTCGCTTTCGCCGGGTTGCCAGATCTCGACATGGCCACTGCTGCTGCCGGTGAAAATCCGCTCGTCATCAGGATGGAAGGCGATGGATCGCAGGTCCCGAACATAGCCCTGGTCATCTTTCCATTGCTTCATGCGATCGAACGTCATTGAAGGCAGGTAAACACCTGTCTCATCCTGCTGCCAGGCGCGTACCTCACCGTCCAGGAAGCCTGCAAGCAGCCCCTTGCCATCCGGGCTGAAGCCAAGTGCGGCGACAGTATTCTGTAAGTCCTCGAAGCGTTGAACGGCGCCGCCGCCCAGTTGCCAGACGATCAACGTTCCATCCCATGATCCGGACACGAAGTGTTTTCCATCCGGATGCCAGGCGAGAGCCAGTACAGCAGATTCATGTCCGTTATAGACCGTTCCCGCTCCTGTGACGTCAGGCTGCCAGGATCGCACCGTTCCGTCGAGGGAGGCGGTGAGGATGTGGCTGCCATCAGGACTGAACAGCGCCGCGACGACCGTCTCCGCATGTCCTGAATAAGTCTGCAGCAGCCTGCTGTGTGTCACTGCATGTTCCAGCGCCGAGCGGGCGCCTTTATTTTCCTTGCGCATGAGGGGGGCAAACAGCCCCCTACGGGCCGCCGGGTCGCCCAGCAGGCTGAAAAGGATCGCATTGGCCTGGTCGCCGCGGGCGCTCTGGCGCAGGGCTTCCTCTGCAAACAGGCGCGATTGAAGCCCCTCGGCCCGCATCTCCGTCTGCGAAGCCAGCCAGAAGAACACGCCCGCCAGGCTCGCCAGCAATACAGCCCCCGCCAGCCCGGCCAGGGTCAATCGCTGGAGCCGGCGTTCGGTCGCCTCGCGTCCGGCGATGGCTTCTTGCCGCTGGGCGGCGGCTTCCTCGGCCTGTTTCAGCGCCGCCTCGCGCGCGTCGATATCGGCTTTCGCGGCGGCCTTCCGGCGCACCTCGGCGGTCTCGCTTGCCGCAATATAGTCAGTGATCTCGGCGCGTATGCTGGCCCCGCGTGGCGCCCGGCCGGCCCAGGCCAGCGCATCGGCCAGTTCCTCTCCGCGCATGAGCCGGGCCTCAACCGGAGTCGCCTTGTACTGGGCGGCGCGTTCGGACAGCCGCGTCTGCTGGCGCATCCAGTCACGATCGACCTTGAGTGCCTCCTCCAGCTCCAGCGCGCCCTGGAAGAAGCCTGAGCCCGGTTTCATCGGATCTGAGTAGAAGTAGATATAGTTGAGGTCGGCGAGCTGGCGGGGCGGGCTCAGCCCGTCGGCCGGGCCCGTGATCACCGGGATCATCGGCTTGCCGAGCGCTTCGGCCTGCTCGACTTCCCAGGCGCAGACCGGCGAGGCTGCCGAGGTCTCCGTCAGGATGAACACGACCTTGTCGCAGGAGAAGATCAGCGCGCCGAGGCGTTCGCGCCATTTCTCCGCCGCATCGATGTCATGCCGGTCGAGCATCGGCTCGAAGCCGCGGTTCTGCAGCAGGAGCACCAGCTGGTCGGCAAACGCCACATCTGTCCGGGAATAGGAGACAAAGACCTTGAGCTTTTCCGCTGCGGCGTCCACGGCCTGTTGCCCCCTTGGGCCAATCGCTTGGCGAGCGTGACCTGTGGAATTTATAGGCCTGAAGCGGAAGCTTGTCATCTGGGGCAGGGGCCGGAAAATTAACCATATTTGCCTCCCGGTAAGGTTTATCGGGGATGGTAGGGTGTTAACCATGGTGTA
>DAIRTA010000243.1:0-3314 GCA_036804125.1 Hyphomonas sp. | reverse complement strand
CACCGGCCCTGGCGGCCTGGATCGCGCGCAGCATGTCCGGGGACGATCCCGGCGATCCGCCGTCCGGCGCCGACCTCGCCTTTGACCGCTGGCTGGTAGAAGGGGTGAACATCCGTATCGATGATGCCAGCGGCGCCGGAACGCTCGCGCTCAATAATTTCTACATCAACGACGCTGCCGAGGAAAAAGTCGGCGTGGTCGCGCTGTCCGGCCTCAATTTCGATTTCGCCGAGGCGGACGGCCAGACCGTCGCGGTCAATCTTGACGGGCTCGGCCTGCGGGGCCTGAACCTGGCGCAGGTCATGGAAGCGCTGAACGAGGCGGATGCCGGGGCCGATTTTACCCGCGGCCTGCAGGCCGGCGCGTCGCTGCAATCCGATCCCGGCGATCCGGGCTTTGATGCGCTCACGCTGAGGGGCCTCGTGGCCGATATCGCCGGGGCGAGCGTCCGTCTGCCCTCTCTCGATGCCAGCGTGACGCGCGACAATCGCGGCCGCGCCACCCGGATGGCAACGCCGGAGTTCACCATAACCGTCGCCGCGCGCGACAATGCCGACGGCGAAGACTTCGCCAGCGCCCTTGCACTTGTCGGCTATGAGACGCTCGAACTCTCGGCGGCCGGTGAACAGCTCTACGACCCGGACCAGGATCTCGTGACGCTTGCGAAAGGCAAGAATTACTGGAGCCTGCGGGATGGCTTCCGTATCGATTTCGGAGCGAGCTATCAGGGCGCATCCGCCCTCGCGGCGGCGCAATCGCAGGCCAATCTCAACAACGACCCCCAGGCTGCGATAGACTCACTCCTTCAGGAGTTGACGATCCATGGCCTTGAACTGGCGATCCGCGATGACGGCTTCTTCGACCGCGCGCTGAATGCCTATGCGACCCAGAGCGGCGAGGACCCTCAGCAGGTGCGCACGCAGCTCTCCGGCCTGATGGCCCTGGCCCCGATGATGGCCGGCGGCACGGGCATCGATGCCGCCGTGATAACGGAACTGGCGCAGGCGGTCGGCGCCTTCATCCAGGAGCCGAAGACGCTGACTGTCCGGCTTGCCCCGTCCTCGCCCATGCCGCTTCAGACCTTCGCGGATGCCGCCTCGAACCCGTCCCAGCCGCTGACCAAGGCGCAGCTCGGCTTCTCGGCCGAAAACAGGTAGGCGACGTATCGGCATCACATCAGGGGGAGGCGGGCGCTCAGCCCGCCTCCCTTTTTCGTTTGCGTCCACTGCCTGACAGGGCATAGCCTCAGGCGATGAGACTGGCTTTCTTCGGAGATGTTGTCGGCCGCCCGGGACGCGATGCCGTGATCGATCACCTGCCCGGGCTCCGGCGCGACCTCGGGCTCGATTTCGTCATCGTCAATGCCGAGAATGCGGCCGGCGGGTTCGGCCTGACCAGCCAGATCGCCGGCGAACTCTTCGAGGCAGGCGCCGACTGCCTGACGCTTGGCGACCATGCCTGGGACCAGCGCGAAGCGCTGACCTATATCACGCGGGAGCCGCGCCTGCTGCGCCCGCTGAACTATCCCGAAGGCGCCGGCGCGCCGGGGCAGGGCGCCCAGCTGTTCACCCTGCCGGATGGCCGCCGCGTCGGGGTCGTCCTGCTTCAGGGCAATGTCTTCATGCGCCAGACGCTATCCTGCCCCTTTGCTGCCGCCGACCGCGCGCTCGACCAGATGCCACTCGGCACGGTAGCCGACGCCATCATTCTCGACATGCATTGCGAAGCCACCAGCGAGAAGATGGCGATGGGCCATCATTGCGACGGGCGCGCCAGCCTCGTCGTCGGCAGCCATACCCATGTGCCCACGGCCGATGCCATGATCCTGCCGGGCGGCACGGCCTACCAGACCGATGCCGGCATGTGCGGCGACTATGACAGTGTCATCGGCATGCAGAAGGATATCTCGCTGTTCCGCTTCACCACCCAGCTGCCCGGCGAGCGCTACCAGCCCGCGCTCGGCGAGGGAACGCTGTGCGGCACCTTTGTTGAAACTGATGAGGCTACGGGCCTTGCCCGCCGCGTCGAGCCGATACGCGTCGGCGGGCGCCTCAGCCGCCAGCTTCCGGCGGCCTAAGTGAAATGGTATTCGCCGGGATCGGGCGTACGCGTGCGCGTCCAGTAATCGATCAGCCTGAAGGGCCAGTTCTGGGCGACCCGCCCATGCGCGTTGCGATACCAGGTATTCGCGGTGGCATAGCCCCAGGGCATTTCGGCATTGGCGGCATCGACCTCGGCATTGAACCGGCTGAACACCGCCTCATCCACTTCCAGCGCCTGCGCCTTCTGGTCCTGGAGCATCTTGAGGCAGCCGGTGATGTAATGCGCCTCGCATTCCGAAAAGAAGATGATTGATCCGTTCACGACGATATTGGTGTTCGGCCCGTACATCATGAAGAAATTCGGATAGCCGGGCAGGGTGATGCCGAGATAGGCCCGCGCGTCCCCGCCCCAGCGGTCATGCAAGGCGGCCCCGCCGCGCCCGCGGATGTCCATCGGCACAAGGAAGTCGCTGGCCTTGAAGCCGGTGCCATAGATCAGCACGTCGAAGCCGAGCTCGCGCCCGTCCTCCATCCGGATGCCGGTTTCGGTGACGGCGCTGATCGGCCCGGTCTCGAGCGTCACATTCTCGCGTTTCAGCGCCTCGGCCCAGACGCCATTGTCGCGGATAGAGCGCTTGCCCGAAAGGTGGAAGTTTGGCGTCAGCGCCGCGGTCAGGTCCGGCCGTCCGGCTGTCTGCTCCCGGATATACGCCTCGATCTTCTCTCGCAGCATCGCCGCATCCGCATTCGGGGCATAGTCATGCCGGTCAAAGGCCGGGTCCTTGACGAGGAAAGCGAGCGGCCCGTCCGCCATCGCGAGGAACAGGAAGAAGCGGTACCAGACCTGGTAGAAGGGCACTTCCGCCAGAAGGACATGCTTTCCGTCGGTGATATAGTCATGATAGTCCGGCGTCGGCGCCAGCCATCCGGCCGTGCGCTGGAAGACGGTAAGATGCTCCGTCCGCGGGGCAATCTCCGGCACGAACTGAACCGCCGAGCAGCCTGTTCCGATCACGCCGACCCGCTTGCCGGTCAGGTCAACAGAATGATCCCAGCGCGCCGAATGGAAGGCCGGGCCGGAGAAGCGGCTGAGCCCCTCGATATCCGGAAGCTTCGGCTGGTTCAGCTGGCCGACGGCGCTGACCACCGCATTCGAGACAAGCTCGCTCTCGGCGCCATCTTTATCCCGGATACGGAGTGTCCAGCGCGCGGCGCCTGCGTCCCATTCGGCCTTGATAACTTCGGTATTGAAGCGGATGTGATCATACAGAC
>DAIRTA010000242.1:0-3319 GCA_036804125.1 Hyphomonas sp. | reverse complement strand
CCTCGGCGACAGACGGCGTCTCCTTCATGCTGGCACGGTAAGGCGAGCCGGGCGGGAGGGCGCGGCCTGTATGCCAGAACTCTTTAAGGTCTGCCTCAGCCTTGCCCTTGGCGTTCTCGGTGCCGAACGGCGTATAGCCGCGCTGGCGCCCGCCGGGAGCGTCGTGATAGTTTTCCTTCACCTCTGCCGGCAAGGCAAAGAAGGCTTTTGTGGCCTCAAGATTGTTGTCGATCACCGCCTGCGGAACAGGGTGGCCCGTGATTACGGCAAAGCCGGTCTCGCGAAATGAGGCGCCCAATGCGGCCGCAAAGGCCGGCTGGTCTTCACGCCAGAGGCTATAGGGGATCGGGGTGAAATAGCTGGTCATTGCATATCTATGCGCCGGGCGCAGGATTGGGGCAAGCTGGCCTTGCCGGGTCAGCTTGACGCTGCGCCGATCCCGTAAAAGCTGAGGAAAGGCGGCGGCGCCTCCTCTCGCAGGAGACGGCGGGCAAACAGGCCGGGATCACTCATCCGCCGATCAGGGACATAGAGAATGTCGAAGCGCTGGAGCGGCAGCCAGGCCGCAAGGGAGGCGTCGCGGGCACCGCGGCGAAGGTCGATCAGCTCCGCGGCCATACCTCCTTCAGGCAGTTTCCGGATGATCAGGATTTCCTGGGCAAAGGCGGAATTGGTGAAACCCCCGGCCATCAGGATAGCCTGCACCGGGTCAATATCGCCGGGCAGTTCGAAAAGACCTGGCGAGCGGACTTCGCCGCCGACAAAAATGCTACGCGCCGCAAGTCCGGCAAGCAGCACGTCCGTGCGCGGGTTGATCAGCTCGGCCGACAGCGCAGCTTCGAGATCGGCGCGGACAGCGGAAACCGGCCGGGCCGAAGCCGTCACCGGCGCAAGACCCGGCAGGTGGATGAAGCCATCGGGATCAACGACTGACTGGCGGGAGAGCTCTGGCGCCGTATGGACGATGATCTCGAGCCGGTCGCCGGGCGCCAGCAGAAAACCCGCATTGGCGGGCAATTCTGCAGAAGGCAGGCCGCGCCAGAGGGGATCGGGATCGGTTGCGGGTGGACCAGCACAGGCCGCAGCCGTCAATCCGAGGATCAGCAAGGCTATACGCATGAAAGCATCCATTCCCGCCGTATCGGGGAGCAAGGCAGCAAAGCAAAATGAGTTCCTGTTAATGCTTAAGGAAATATCAAAATCGCCATGCGATGCAGGGAAGATTCGCCCGCAAAAAGGATATGCGAGCCCTCCATGCCCAAAGCGGCTGATCCTTTGCCGACCCGTTCCCCGTCCGGTGCCAGGTTACGCCGCGGGCCGGCAGATTATGTTCTCCACTTCTGGAGAGCGCGCGGGCTGATGGCCGCCACCTTTGCGATAGCTCTTGTTCTGGCATTGCTCGCGGCCGGCGCCGCCCCGCGCGGGGCTATGGCGTCGGCGGATATCACGGTCAGCCCTGCCAGTGCCTTGCTTGAGGAACGGGCGCTGCTCCTCGAAACGGCTGAGGCGGCGGCAGAGCGGCCGGGCGCGTTCGTGCTGCGGCTGGGTTCCGCGCCGCATACCCTTCTTGCAAGTTACCGGGCCGGAAACGCGGAAGATGCGGAAGCCGGACTTGAAATGGTCCTCAGGGCCTATCGCGCGATCCGGGCCGGGCCAGACGGCGCTGATCCGGCCGCTGCTGCGCAGGAGAGGCTGGCGGAGGCGGAACAGGCGCTGGCGGATTTCAGGCTCCGGCATGGAGATCAGGATCCGGAGGCAGAGGCCTATGCCCTCCGGATCAATCACGAGCAGCAGGCTGAGGAGGCAGAGGCCCTGGCGGTCCGCCGCCGCGACGCTGAGCTTCGGCTGGCTGCATACCGGGCCCGGCTGGCTGTGCTCGCGCGTGAAGCTGCGCCCGCGGTAGCGGCCGAAGACACCACGCTTGCGGCGCTCAGGCAGCAGCGCGCTGCCCTGCTCCTTCGATACCGCGAGGACTCTCAGGCTGTGCAGGACCTGGATCTGCTGATCACACGACAAGAGGGGCTGGCGCTCGTCTCTCAGGATGATCCGCCGGGCGCAGTTGCCGCGACGGTGGATCCAGCCCGGCGTCTCGCCGAAGCCGAGTTCGCCGCGGCCCGAACTGAGCTCTCTGCCATCATCGCCCGCGAGAGGGCTGTGCGGGAGAATCTCGCCCGGCTGTCTGCAGAAAGGGATGAGCGCCTGACGATCGCGGCCGACTACCGCCAACACCTCGCGGCGTATCAGCAGGCCGCCGGGCATGCTTCGCAGGGGCTGTCCGCGCCGCGCCGCGCCGCGCTGACATTTGGACCGGTCGCGTTTGCCGAACATGGCCTGCAGGCCGGATATGCGTGGATTGCCGCTCTCTTCAGCGCGCTCGCCGCCGCCTTCATTGCCGGCCTCATGCGCGTCTTCGCCGAGACATCGCTGGAGACGCCCGGAAGCGTGACGCGCTCGCTCGGCCTGCCGGTGCTCGCCGCCGTGCCGGAGCGCTGAGGCATGGAGCCGGCTGATGCGTGATCTCCGGGGAACGCTGGGAGAGCTGGACGCGATTGCGGCCCGCCTGTCGCCCCGAACGGGCGGGCGAGTGATCCTGTTCATCGGCGCCTCGGAAGCGGTTGGGTGCAGCAGCATTGCGGCTTCCTTTGCGCTGGAGGCGGCTGAAAGCGCCCGCCGTGCGGTCTGGCTTGTCGATCTCGACCTGCGCTGCAATCCGCAATTCTCCGCCTTCTCCCAAGGTTTGGGCGACGGCGTCGGCAAGCCTGGCCGGCCGCGGGACGCCGCACTGGGCTGCCGGCAGATCTATGCCTTGCCCGGCCTCGCGCAGAGCCCGGAAACCAGCCGTCTGCTGGCGGTGCATCAGATTGGCGGATCGCGCCTGTTTGTCAGCCGCTTCAGCATCGAACGGGTTGCCTCGCGCCAGAGGCTGGCCGTGCAAAGCGCGCCGGACTGGTGGCGCCGCGTGCGGCAGATGGCTGACTGGGCGGTTATTGACGCGCCATCGCCCGGGCGGTCTCGCGCTGGCCTTGCCCTGGCCGCACAGGCCGACGCCGTGGTCATCGTAATGCGGGCCGGGCATTCACAACCCGGCGAGGTGGCCCGTCTTGAGGAGGCGCTCGGCGCGCATGGCGGGCGGGTCGCCGGCGTCGTGCTCAACCGGATGCCGCGTGACAGCGTGCGTCTATGCCGCCTTGCTGGCGCGCAGCGCTGACACCGGCGCACGGGACTTGCGGAGGCGGCGGGGTTTCAATAGATGGTGCGAAGCCGTGGAGAGGTGGCCGAGTGGCTGAAGGCGCGCCCCTGCTAAGGGCGTATACGTTAA
>DAIRTA010000241.1:0-3367 GCA_036804125.1 Hyphomonas sp. | reverse complement strand
TGTATTCATGCGGCGTGAACGGCCCGGCGCGCATGACATCCTCCAACTCCTGCCCGCCATAAAGATGCTTGACGATCCAGTAGAGTGTCTGGAGATCGCGCAGCCCGCCCTTGCCGTCCTTGACATGCGGTTCGACGACATAGCGCGTGTCGCCAATGCGGGCGTGACGGGCATCGCGCTCGGCCAGCTTCGCGGCAATGAAGGCGGCATCCTGACCCTTTATGGCCTGGTCGCGGAACAGGATGAGCATGTCATCCGACAGCCGCGCATCCCCGCATATAAAGCGGGCATCGAGCAGGCTCGTCTTGATCGTGACGTCGTCCGAGGCGAGCTTGACGCATTCCATCGGTGAGCGGAAAGCATTGCCGACCTTGAGGCCCATGTCCCAGAGGGCATACAGCATGTATTCGATCACGCTCTCCGTGTGCGGACTGGCCTTGTAGGCGCGCAGGAAAAGAAGGTCCGTGTCGGATGAAGGCGCCATGACCCGGCGGCCGTAGCCGCCGGTCGCGACAAGGGCGATCCGCTCTGCTTCGGTCGGATTTCGCGCGCGGTGCACATGCGTGACGGTGAAATCGTAAAGTGCCCCGATGACCTCGTCCTGAGCGGCGGCCAGAAGCCGCGCCGTATCGAGACCGTCCGCGCCCTGCTGCAACCGCTCCTGAGCGATCATGCGGCCCCGGAACATGGCGCCATGCAGGAGGTCGAGGGCCGCGGCACGCGCCGCCTCCGGCTGGCCGACATGGCTCTGGGCAGCGGCCGTAAGCTTTACCCGCAGGGCGCGGCCATCGATAATGTCGGCAATTTTCCACGGCCGCAGCCCGCGCGCGGCCTGGCGCTGGGGCATCTGGGTGACAGGGCGTGATTCGGAGGGGCCGGAACGGGTCATGCGGCTACAATACCAGCTTGCCGCCGCTTCGCCATGACTTCCTCCGAAAGGGCCTGCCGCTGGAATGGCTTACCGGGAATCGTGCAGATTTCACTGTTTTCGGGCAAACAGTCTCAAGGGAGACATGCTATAAACAGCTGAAATCACAACAAGGACAGCCGCTATGGCCTTCGACCGTGACCGCAGGCTGGGACGCGCGACGCGCGCGATCCATCATGGTTATGACCCTGCAGACAACGCCCATGCGCTGACACCCCCCCTTCACCTGACCTCCACCTTCGCCTTCCCTGACGCCGAGACGGGTGGCGCTCTGTTTGCGGGCGAGGCCGAAGGGCACATCTATTCGCGCATCTCCAATCCGACGGTTGCCCTCCTGGAAGCCCGCCTCGCCGATCTGGAAGCGGCCGAAGCCGCACTCGGAACGGCTTCAGGCATGGGCGCCATTGCCGCCCTGTTCTGGACAATCCTGAAGCCGGGCGATGAGATTATCACCGACAAGACGCTGTATGGCTGCACCTTCGCCTTCATGCGCGACGGCCTCTCCCGGTTCGGCGTGAAAATCACCCATGCCGACCTGCGCGATCCGGCCAACCTGCAGGCCGCCATATCGGAGCGCACGCGGGCTGTCTATTTCGAGACACCCGCCAATCCCAACATGCGCCTCGTCGATATCGCGGCGATAGCCGGCATTGCCCGCAAAGCCGGCGCCCTGACGATCGTCGACAACACCTATGCGACACCGCTGCTGACACAGCCGGTCCGGCTCGGCGCCGATTTCGTTCTACATTCGGCAACCAAATATCTCGGCGGGCATGGAGACCTCGTTGCCGGCGCCGTCTGCGGACGCGCCGATGCGATCCATGAGGTGCGCATGAAAGGCGTCAAGGACATGACTGGATCAGTGATGGCGCCGTTCAATGCGATGCTGGTGCTCCGGGGGCTGAAGACCCTGCACCTGCGCATGCCCCGCCATTGCGACAGCGCGCTGGCGGCCGCCCGCTGGCTCGAGGTCCACCCGGCTGTCTCGGCGATCTTCTATCCGGGGCTTGAAAGCCACCCGCAGCATGAGCTGGCCAAGCGCCAGATGACGGGGCCCGGCGGCATGATCGCTTTCGAGCTTGAGGGCGGTTATGAAGCCGGCATCAGCATGATGAACCGGCTGCAGCTGATCCGCCGCGCGGTCAGCCTCGGCGATGCCGAGACGCTGATACAGCATCCCGCCAGCATGACCCATTCGACCTACAGCCGCGAGGAAAGGCTTGAGCATGGCATTTCGGACGGCCTTGTCCGGCTGTCGGTCGGGCTGGAGGATGTCGAGGATCTGATCCATGATCTGGAGGGCGCGCTCGGGGCGCCCTAATCATAGCTCACCCGTTCGAGATAGAGCCCGCCCGCCGGCGCAACCGGGCCGCAGCGGGATCGGTCGGCGGCCTGCAGGATGTCCCGCGCCCAGCTCAAAGGTTCGCGGCCCCGGCCGATCTCGACCAGGCTGCCGACCATCGAGCGCACCTGCCGGTGCATGAAGCTCGGCGCCGAGCAGGTGAACTCCACGCGCTCGCCATAGCGGGCGACGTCGAAATGGCTGAGTGTCTTGACCGGGCTCGCCGCCTGGCAGTCGGCATCGCGGAAGGTGGAGAAATCATGCGTCCCGGTGAAGGCCTGCGCGGCGGCGTGCATCCGGTCTGCATCCAGCGCCTGCGCGACGCGCCACGCTAGGCCGCGCTCCAGCGCGAGATCGGCGCGGCGGTTGATGATGACATAGCGATAGTGCCGCGCAGTGGCGGAAAACCGCGCATGGAAGCTCTCGTCCACTTCCTCGGCCGTGAGAATGGCGATCGGGTGAGGGCGGAGATGGAAATTCATCGCATCGGCGACCTTCCGCGGCCGGGCCTGACGGAGATCCATATGGGCCACCTGCCCTGTCGCGTGGACGCCGGAATCGGTGCGCCCGGCGCCGAAAACCTCGACCGGGGCGCCATCGAGATTCTCCGCCGCCTGTTCAAGCGCCGCCTGCACGGTTGGCTTGCCGGGCAGTTTCTGCCAGCCCTGGAAGGGCCCGCCATGATATTCGATCAGGAGCCTGTAACGCGGCATCAGGCCGTCCCGAACGCTGCGGGATAGGTCAGACGGCCGGAGGCCGGAGCGGCTTCACCGAGCCGGATGGCCATGAAATGCGGGCCGGACCAGGGCGCGATAAAGGGAGCGGCGGCCTCGGCCGTGAAACCGAATTTCGGATAATAGGTGTCATGGCCGAGCACGAACACGATGTGTTCGCCGGCGCCTTCCAGAGCCGTGAGACCGAGCCGTATCAACGCGCTGCCGATCCCCTGCTTCTGAAGGCCCGGGCGTGTGCTCATCGGGCCCAGGCCCGCACCCTTCGGATTGCCATCGGTCAGGATACGGAAAAACTCGATATGGCCGGCAATGTCATCACCATCGCATGCGACGAGCGACAGAAGGCTGTCGCCATCATCCCAC
>DAIRTA010000240.1:1597-3373 GCA_036804125.1 Hyphomonas sp. | reverse complement strand
CGGGCAGAATCGAGATTCTCCGCGGGCCGGCCTCGTCTCTCTACGGATCAGATGCGATAGGGGGTGTCGTCTCCATCCGGCCCTCTGATGAGACAGGCCTGACCGCAAGCGCCGAGGCGGGCGGCTTTGGCACAGCCCGAGGCGACCTGTCCTATACCGTTCCCGGCGCCGGCTTTGCGGTGTCCGGTCTCACGACGGAGGGCGTGGACATTTCCGGCTCCGGCGGCGCCAAAGATGGTTCCGAAGCGCTCTCCGGCCTCATAAGGGCGGGCGCCGATATCCTGCCGGGGTGGCGGGCTTCCGGCCTGCTTCTGGCGCGCCGCTCCCGCGCCGAATTTGATACCGATACGGACTTTGATGGCCGTCTCAACGATGTTGACCGGGAAACCGAGGCAAGTCAGCTCCTCTTCGGCGGCGCCCTCATCGGGCAATCCGGCCCCGTGCGCCATGCCTTGCGCGCCAGTTTCAATCGGGTCGAACGGGATAATCTGGCTGACGGCGTGCTCACAGATGACGCCGTGGGCGAGCGGACAAAACTGTCCTGGTCGCCGTCTATCGGTTTCGGCAGCCAGACCCTCATTGGCCTCGCCGAATTCGAGCGCGAGACCTATGTGCGCGAAGATATCCAGTTCGGTGGGCTTACCAACGCAGATGAGGCTTTCGAGTCCCTCGGTATCGCTGCTGAATACCGCGCCCGCTTTGGCGCTCTGGATGTTTCCGCCTCGGCCCGCCATGACAATAATCGCGGCCTTTTCCGGGATGCCACGACCTGGCGTTTGGGCGCGGGCTATGGATTTGCGGACATCGGCGGACGCGTGCGCATATCGGCGGGCAGGGGAGTCAAGAACCCGACCTTTACGGAGCTTTTCGGTTTCTTCCCGGGCAGCTTCATCGGTAATCGCGATCTTAAACCCGAACAGGCCACGAGCTGGGAGATCGGCTGGGACCAGCGGGTCGCAACAGCCGATCTGTCGCTGACCTATTTCGAAGCCGACCTGAAGGACGAAATCTTCACGGCCTTCAATCCCGATTTCACCGCTACGGCTTTAAACCGTGAGGGGGATAGCGAGAGGAGCGGTATAGAGATTGGTTTCCGCTGGGGAGTAACCGACAGCTTGAGCCTGTCAGGCCAGACAAGCTATGTCCGCAGCAAGGACGACACCGGCGCGCGCGAGATCCGCCGCCCGGAGAATACAGCCTCCCTCGCGCTTGACTGGCAGCCTGATGTGGATGGTCTCCGCCTGGGGGTGGCCGCAGACTATGTCGGTCGCCAGTTTGACCTCGATTTCGGGGCTTTCCCGGCCCGCACGGTTGCGCTCGGCGCCTACACCCTTGTTTCAGCCACAGTCGACTATCCTGTCACGGAGAAAATTTTCTTCACCCTGCGCGGTGACAACCTGCTGGATGAAAAGTCAACCGATGTATTCGGCTATCGCAATCCGGGCCGGGGGCTTTATGCCGGGGTGAAGATAAGATGAGATGGATTGCGGCGCTGCTGGCGGCACTGTTCGCCTTGCCTGCCATGGCAGAGCCCCGGCTGCCCCGAATCGTGTCTCTTGATTATTGTGCCGATCAGTTTGTGCTCGGCCTTGCCGATCCCCTGCAGGTTCTCGCCCTCTCCCCTGATGCGGAAAAACCCTTCAGCTATTTCCGGCAGAAGGCACGGGATTACAAGAAAGTCCGTTCCCTGAGTGAAGATATTGTCGCCCTGAATCCGGATATCGTTGTTCGCAGCTATGGCGGGGATGCGCGCACGCTTGCTTTCTTCGAGCGCTT
>DAIRTA010000240.1:0-1497 GCA_036804125.1 Hyphomonas sp. | reverse complement strand
GGCTGGGCGAGCGTGCCGCTGGAGTCACTCGTCCTGTCGCCTCCGCGTCTGGCCGTTTCGGCCTTTTTCGGCTTCGATACCGACCAGCGCGATCATTGGAGCGCCACGCGTCATCCTGCCATGCGGCGCTTGCTGGCTGACGCGGAGGTTCATGCTTTAGACGAAGCGCAGATCAGCTGCGGCGGATGGTTTGCCCATGACGCGGCCAGCTCCCTTCGCTCTGCGCTTCAGGAAACGGCGCCATGAAATCGCCGGCCTTGCCGCTTCTGGTGATCTGCCTCACTCTGGCCGTCGCATCAGCGCTTGCTGGCACGGCGACGCTGGCCTTTTCTGACACCTTCGGAGCGCTTGCCGGGCAGGGCAGCGATGCCGCCCGTGCCATCGTCTGGGAAATCCGCTTGCCGCGCGCGCTTGCGGCGTTCGGTTGCGGGGCGGCGCTTGGTCTTGCTGGCGCTGCGATGCAGGGGCTGTTGCAGAATCCGCTGGCTGAGCCCGGCGTGCTGGGCATCTCGGCCTTCTCGGCCCTCGGGGCTGTCGCTGCGATTTTCTTCGGCTTCACCGCCGCAGGGAGCTTTGGCGTTCCCATAGCGGCCATACTCGGCGCGGGCGTGGCCACGGCGATCCTGATCCTCGCAGCAGGCCGGGGCACATCCACCGTGACACTCCTGCTGATCGGCATTGGCCTTTCGAGCCTGGCGGGGGCGCTGATGGCGCTGACGCTCAATCTCGCGCCCAATCCGGGCAGCCTGGCGGATCTCGTCAACTGGACCCTTGGCTCGGTAGCCAATCGGGGCTGGCCGGACATCGCCTTTGCCCTGCCGGGCTGGACCCTTGGCGCGCTCCTGATCCTGATGGCAGGATCAGGGCTTCGCGCTCTCTCGCTCGGCGATGAGACGGCGCTGACCCTCGGCGCTGATCCCCGCCGCCTTCGCCTGCTTGTCATCCTGGGCACGGCGCTGCTTGCCGGCTCAAGCATTGCTATCGCGGGCACGATCGGTTTCGTCGGAATTGTCGCCCCGCATATTGTCCGCCCCTGGGTCGGGCATGACCCGAAGCGCCTGCTTGTTCCGGCCGCTCTGCTCGCCGGGGCCATCCTGATGACCGCCGACCTTCTCATCCGCACCGCCCCGATCGACCGGGAACTCCGCCTCGGCGTCGTGGCCGCCCTGATTGGCGCGCCGGTCTTCATCTGGATCGCGGCCCGCCTCGGGAGGCTCCAGCCATGATGACCGCCGAGGGGCTCAGCCTGCATCGCGGCGGTCGGGATATCCTCGCCGCAGTCTCCTTCCATGCAGAGCGGGGCGAATTCATCGGCATCGCCGGGCCGAACGGGGCCGGCAAGAGCACGCTGTTGAAACTGCTGGCAGGTGTTATCGCGCCCGACAGCGGACGGGTCTTGCTTGGAACCACGCCCCTGGGCGCCATGGCGTCGCTGGCACGGGCGGCGCATCTGTCCTGGCTGCCGCAGTCCCGGCCGCTCGCCTGGAACCTCCTTGC
>DAIRTA010000239.1:0-3383 GCA_036804125.1 Hyphomonas sp. | reverse complement strand
CTCGTCGGCGGGGACGCGCCGATAGCCGTGCAGACGATGACCAACACGCCGACCGAGGACGCCGCCGCCACGATCGCGCAGATCGCGGCCTGCGCCGAGGCGGGCGCCGACATCGTGCGCGTCTCGTGCCCGACGGAGGAGTCCACCGCCGCCTTCCGCCAGATCGCAAGGGAAAGCCCGGTCCCGCTCGTGGCCGACATCCATTTCCATTACAAGCGCGGCGTCGAGGCCGCCGATGCGGGCGCGGCGTGCCTGCGCATCAATCCCGGCAATATCGGCTCCGAGGCGCGGGTGAGGGAGGTTGTCGCCGCCGCGCGCGCCAATGGCTGCTCGATCCGCATCGGCGTCAATGGCGGCAGCCTGGAGCGCCACCTTCTCGAAAAATATGGCGAGCCCTGCCCGGAGGCGATGGTGGAGAGCGCGCTCGACCATGCGCGCATCCTCGATGACCTTGGCTTTCAGGACTACAAGATTTCGGTGAAGGCGTCCGACATGTTCCTCACCGTCGCGGCCTATCAGGCCCTCGCCGAGGCCACCGACGCGCCCTTGCATCTCGGCATCACCGAGGCGGGCGGACTTCGGACGGGCACGGTCAAATCCGCTATCGGCATGGGCAGCCTGCTCTGGGCCGGCATCGGCGACACGATCCGCGTCTCGCTCTCGGCCGATCCTGTCGAGGAGGTCAAGGTCGGCTACGAAATGCTGAAATCCCTCGGCCTGCGGACGAGAGGGGTCAACATTGTCGCCTGCCCCTCCTGCGCGCGGCAGGGCTTTGACGTGATCCGGACAGTCGAGATCCTGGAGCAGCGCCTTGCCCATATTTCCGAGCCGATTTCGCTCTCCATCATCGGCTGCGTGGTGAACGGGCCCGGCGAGGCGGCGCTTACGGATCTCGGCTTCACCGGCGGCGGCAAGGACAGCGGCAAGATGTTCGTGAACGGACGGGCCGATCACAATGTCTCGAATGCCGACATGGTCGAGCATATCGTCAGGCTGGTAGAGGATAAGGCCGCGCGGATGCGGGCCGAGCGGGAAGCCGAAGCGGCGGAAGTCGCAGCGGAGTAGCCCCCCGTCAAGCCGTCGTCAAAGCGGAGAGCAGAGCGTCTGCGCCATCAGCGCCTCGGCGGCTGCGAACGCTTCCGGGGTTGGAGCGAGGCGGCGGATCAGGACCAGGGCTTCATCCGAGCCGAGATCGACGGGCTCGCCCTCAGGCGGAACATCCATGCGGTAATCATGATCGCGGCCCTTGCGCCTGAGCAGCAGACGGACAGGACCGGCATCGGGATTGGCCTGATTATCCAGCGAGGCCACGACCACATTGTCAGTGCGGGCATCAAATACCGAGAGTGATCCATAGCCGTTCCAGCGCGGCGCCTCGACCCGGACCGGCCCAGCCGAGACATCGATCAGGCAGATCGCATAGGCCAGGTCCGGTGCGGGGCGCACGATGGTCTGCGTTTCGGGCGTGACGCGCGGGGAATGAACGAAAGTGTGCAGCGGCAGGCCGCGCTCGATCATTGCGCCGCGCGCGGTGGACATGATGTGACCCGGCAGGAGGTAAAGCGTTGCAAAATGAGCGCCTGTAGCGGCGGCGAGGAAAGCGGCGAGGCTGGCGAGCGCAGTCTTCATGCCGGGTCTCCTGCGCAGCCGAGGCGCTCGATACGCGGCGGGTTGAGATGTGTTCCGGGGGCGTCGAGGACAACCGCTTGCGGTTTGTAGAGGCGCAGCGTCAGGTCAAAGGCTCCAGCCTGGCGGCTGGACACCCAGCCACTGCCATCGCCGGGCGGCGCGGCGCTGACGATGAACTGCCAGGCCTCGCCCGCCCCTGCAGCCTCGGCGCGGGTCTGGTCGAAGGACAGGGCCTTGTCCTCATTCCGCGGCAGGAAGCTGGCCGCGTCGTAAAGCGTGATCGACCACCAGTCGCCCGGCATCGCGCCGCCCGAAACGCGGTAGGTGCACGCCTCACTCAGTCGCTGGCCATCAGCGTCCCGGGTCCGCGAGAAATACACCGCCTCTTCCTTCGACAGGGCGAGCAGGCCGTGGCGGGCAATGCGCGCGCGGGTCCAGGGATTGGCGGCGGGCGAGCCGATGGTCCAGTCCGACTGCCAGCCATCGACATCGACCGGGCCGGCGAGGCGAAGCCCGCTGCCGCCGGTGATCCCGGCCGCATGGAGCGCGGATGCCGCGCCGAGGGCGGCGCCCAGCACGAGGGCGACAAGGATCGCGATAACCCGCATGTGATCATATTCCACCCGGCGCAGGCGTATTCAATAGCATGGCGGGGCTGGGAGATTGCCGGGCGTTGCGCTAGTTGAATGCCTCAAAGCACTCCTGCTTTGCTGGCCACAGGGATGTCTTATGGTCCGAAACCTCCTGCGCTGGACCGGACTGTCCCTTCTGGCAGGGCTCACCCTCCTGTTGGCCAGCAACTGCACCATGCTCGGCCTGAACTATGCCAGCCTCGAGACTGACAACAAGCCTGCCGCCATCCCACCGCTGGATGCCCGGGCGCTTGTCTCCGATCCGGATTATCGCACGCGCCTGATGGAGGCTTTCGAGAGCCATCTCTACGGCCCCTGGCCGGCCGGGCTGCCGGTTACATTTGGTGACTGGCGGGTCATTGACCCTGACTATCTGGACGGCCGGGGCAGCCTTGAGGAAAAGCTCATCACGATCGGGCAGGGCGGCGGGGCGCGCAGTTTCCATCTCGTCGCCGCCTTTCCGCATGCGGACGGCCCGGTGCCGATGCTGATCGCGCAGACCTTTGTCAGCAATTGTGCCAGCTTCCCGGATGCTGATGTCATGAGTGGTGACGAGGATGGCTGCCGCTATCGCGATTTCGGCAAGGTGGCCGGCTGGATCGCCGCGCGTGTGTTCGGGGAGTATATCGTCGAGGCGCCGGTTGATCTCTATTTCGATGCCGGGTTCGCCTATGCCGCTTTTGAAGCGGGCGAGTTCGTGCCTGACAAGGCCCGCGAGGCAACCGATGTGATGGCGGCGCTCGGCGGGCCGGTCAATCCGACCGGTGCGCTGATGGCCTGGGGCTATGCCTTTTCCGCCGTGATCGATGCCCTCAGCGGCGACAGCCGTATCGATGTCGGACAGAGCGCGATCATGGGCCATTCGCGCCATGGCAAGGCGGCCCTGCTGGCCGGCGCGTGGGATGGGCGCATCAGCGCCGTGATTTCCCACCAGTCCGGATTCGGAGGCAGCGCCCTGTCGCGTTCGCGCACGGGCGAGCGGCTCGACCGGATGGTCCGCGACTATCCCCACTGGCTGGCGCCGGTTGCGGAAGCGGGGGCCTCGAACCCGGACATGCTGCCGGTGGACCAGCACATGCTGCTCGCGCTGATCGCCCCGCGCCGCCTGTTTCTCGGCAATGC
>DAIRTA010000238.1:0-3412 GCA_036804125.1 Hyphomonas sp. | reverse complement strand
ATGGGCTTAGCGAAAATGCCTGAAATGGCTGTGCTTCCGATATGGTGGAGTCTCAAGCAATTGGTTCCGAGCGCGGCCTCAAGCTGCCGGGCTTCAACTTCGAATGCACTTGCCCAGGCTGGGTCATGCGGGACGACAACCGCGGTCATGGCAAGTAGTCCGCCTACCCTGAAAACGTCCCACCCCGCGGGAAACCCTTCGGCACGATCTTGCCCGCCTGGGCGCGTTGGCCGCGCCAATCCTTCCATTCCTCGAAGGAGCGGAAGCGGTCACCAGTGCGCACGATCAACCCGTCGCGCTTGTCGAAGGTCATGACATCTGCAAGCTCCGCCCCTTTGGAATAGGATTGCAGCTTGTTACCCTTTCCGCGTGGCATCTCCGGCAGGTCCCTAACCGGGAAGATCAGGAGCTTGCGATTGGTTCCAACCACTGCCAGCATGTCGCCTTCGACAGGGCAGGCCACAAGCAATTCCCCATCTCCGACATTGACGATCTGCTTGCCGGCCTTGCGGTTTGATTCCAGCTCCGCCTCCGGAACGACGAACCCATAGCCGGTAGACGAAGCCATCACCCGCTTGCGCTCAGGATCAAACCTGAACATCGCAACAATACCGACATTATCCTCAAGCTCGATCGACAGGCGGATCGGTTCGCCATGCCCACGGCCGCCGGGCAGCCTGTCAGCCGCCAGGATGAAGGCCCGCCCGTCCGATGACATGAAGACCAGCCGGTCGGTGGTCATGACCTCTTCCAGGAAATGCAAGCCATCGCCTTCCTTGAACTTCACGGTATCGGGATCGACACCGTGCCCCCGCATGCCGCGAATCCAGCCTTGCTGCGAGAGAACGACCGTGACCGGTTCCTTCGGGCGCGAGGCCTCTAGAGCAGCGGCAATATCGATATCAGCGGCCTCTCCAAAGCTCGCTCGCCGTCTTCCAAGATCCGTTGCCGGATCAAAGGCCTCCCGAGCATCCTTCAAATCCTTCGACACCTTCGCCCATTGCTTTCGCGGCGATCCGAGCAGAGAGATGAGGTCTTCGCGTTCCTCCTTCAGGCGCTTGTGTTCTCCCCGGATTTCCATTTCCTCGAGTTTACGCAGCGCGCGCAGCCTGAGGTTCAGAATCGCCTCAGCCTGGATGTCGGTCAGCTTGAAGCGCTGCATCAGGACAGGCTTTGGCTCATCCTCAGTCCGGATAATCCGGATGACCTCATCAATATTGAGATAGGCAATCAGGAAGCCGTCCAGCAGGTGCAGGCGCTTTTCGATCTTGTCGAGCCGGAATTCGGCCCGCCGCACCGTCACCTCGCGGCGATGGTCGAGATAAGCCTGCAGCACGGCTTTCAGGCCCATGACCTGCGGCGCACCCTTGTGCAGCACATTCATGTTGAGGCTGAAGCGGGTTTCCAGATCGCAAAGCCTGAACAGACTTTCCATCAGCACATCCGGCTCGACCGTCTTGGCCCTCGGCACCAGGATCAGGCGTACATCCTCAGCGCTCTCATCACGGACATCTTCAAGCAGAGGCACCTTCTTCGCCTCAAGCAGCTCGGACAGCTTCTCGACCAGACGTGATTTCTGAACCTGGTAGGGGATCTCGGTGACGACGATCTGGTAGGTCCCGCGGCCGGTGTCCTCGACATGCCAGCGCGCGCGCATGCGGAAACTTCCCCGGCCAGTCTCATAGGCTTCGAGCATCGCCTCACGGGTCTCGACGATTATTCCCCCGGTCGGAAAGTCCGGCCCCTGAATGAATGTCATCAGCTCTTCTGTTGTCGCCTTCGGCTTTTCGATCAGATGCCGTGCAGCATCGATCACCTCAGCGACGTTGTGCGGGGGGATGGAGGTCGCCATGCCGACGGCGATGCCTGTCGCGCCATTGGCGAGAAGGTTGGGAAAGCCGGCCGGCAGGACAACGGGCTCTTCGTCATTCTCGGCATAGTTGGCGCGGAAGCTAACGGCGTTTTCATCGAGCCCCTCCATCAGGAGCTCGGCGGCGCGTGTCATCCGGGCTTCCGTATAGCGATAGGCGGCCGGGC
Source organism: Hyphomonas sp. (assembly GCA_036804125.1). Taxonomy (GTDB): domain Bacteria; phylum Pseudomonadota; class Alphaproteobacteria; order Caulobacterales; family Hyphomonadaceae; genus Hyphomonas. The sequence goes on along the minus strand of DAIRTA010000238.1, from coordinate 1,375 downwards.
TATCGCCATCAATATTACCAAAATTCCCCTGGCCATCGACGAGCGGGAAACGGACATTGAAATCCTGAGCGAGCCGGACGAGCGTGTCATAGATCGAAGCGTCGCCATGCGGATGGTAGTTACCCATAACATCGCCGACGATCTTCGCGCACTTGCGATAGCCCCCCTCGGGGTCGAGCCTCAGGACACGCATGCCGTAGAGGATGCGCCGCTGCACCGGCTTGAGGCCGTCGCGGACATCCGGCAGCGCGCGCGCGGTGATGGTGGACAGCGCATAAGCGAGGTAACGCTTCGACAGCGCCTCGCTCATCGTCTCGTTGATGATCTTCTCCTCGACGGGTTCGTCTGTGCGTTTCACCATTCTGGTCCTGCCCGATCTGCTATCCGTGAAGCGCTAAGCTCCATTCGCCTGCCGGGAATCGATCCGGCTCATCGACTCGTCCACACTAGCAGAAATCCGCACTTGGTTAACGAACCGGAAAAACGGGGGGATCAAGCAAGCCGGAGAAGCTGCTGGACGAGGCGGTCTCGCTCCGGCGGCAGGCCAGAATGCACAGCCGCAAACAGGCGCAGCTCCAGAAAATGCCCCGTCAGCCGCAAGCCCGCAGCAATGTCGCCGGCATGCACTGCAGCGCGTGCACTTAGAAGGAAGGGCGGCAGGGGCAGGAGCCGGTCAAGATAGTCCTCGGCTTCAGAGCCGCGCACAGCCCGGCCGGTCTTCGGTGAAACATGTGTCAGGCCATCATTCCCGCCTGTCAGCGCACAGCTCTCGAGATCGAGACCGAAGCCGAGAGCGGCGAGGAGCCCGAGTTCCCAACGCACATAAAGGGCGGGCCAGATCGCACTCTCCGTCAGATCATCCAGCAGGAGGACAGTTGCATCATAGAGAGAGGATCCGGCAGCATCCCCTTCGTTCAACGCACCACGCAGGAGAGCTGTGACAGCGCTGATGGCCGCGAGGGCGGCAGGATCATCAAGCAGGCGCGATGCACGCTCACGCCGCGCTTCGGCGAGATCGAAACGACCAAGCTGGTCGTCGAGACGCGCGCTCCAGGTCAAGGCAAGTGTGTTGCCGGCCTCGAACTCGGCCCGGCGGCGGCGCGACGCACCGCCATATACGAGCCCGCTGCGGCGGCCATGTGCAGCGGTCAACATATCGAGAATGAGGCCGCCCTCGCCAAATCGGCGCGCACCAAGCACTATTCCGTCATCGGACCATTTCATGGGGCAACCCGCGCCATCGCTTTCAAGGAGAGGACAGCAGGGTCAGGCCGGCGTCAATCCGGCAGGAGGCACGGTAGCCAGACAATATGCACGGACAAACAGAAAGCCCCTGAAATCCGAAAGGAAATCAGGGGCTTGTTTGGGTGCGGGA
>DAIRTA010000237.1:0-3425 GCA_036804125.1 Hyphomonas sp. | reverse complement strand
TCCCGTTCCCGGCGGCGATCCCGGCCCTGCTCTTCCTGGCTGCCGGCATCACCTCCTTCACCACCGGCACGAGCTGGGGCACCTATGGCATCCTCGTGCCGCTGGCGGTTCCGCTCGCAGCCGGCGCCGGCATACCCCTGCCGCTGGCGATCGCGGCCGTGATGGGCGGCGGCGTCTTCGGCGACCACTGCTCCCCGATCTCCGACACGACCATCATCGCCTCGCTTGCGGCGGGCTGCGATCATATTGACCATGTCCGCACCCAGCTGCCTTATGCGCTTCTCGCCGCAGGCGCAGCGATTTTACTTTACCTCGCCGCCGGTCTCACCGCCGGCTGAACCGGGAGCGGCCCATGCCGTCTGAATATTTCGATCTGTCCGGAAAGGTCGCCCTGATCACCGGCGGCAGCCGCGGCCTCGGCTACCAGATGGCCCGCGCCTTCGCTGCCCATGGGGCTGACCTTGTGATTGCCAGCCGCAAGCTCGATGCCTGCGAGGCCGCCGCGCAGGAGATTCGCGGGATGGGGCGCAAGGCGCTGGCCGTGGCAGCCCATTGTGGTCGGTGGGAGGACATCGACCGGCTCATCGCGCGCGCCTATGACGCATTCGGCCGTGTGGATATCCTCGTCAACAATGCCGGATCGGGGCCGCGCGTGCCGAGCCATGAAGTCAGCGAAAGCCTGTTCGACAGCGTGCTGAACCTCAACTTCAAGGGCCCGTTCCGGCTGGCCACGCAGATCGGCCGGCGCATGGCCGATGCCGAAGGCGGCAGCATCATCAATATCTCCTCCACGGCGAGCCTGACGCCGATGCCTGCCGTTGTGCCCTATGCTGCCGCCAAGGCGGCGCTCAATGCCATGAGCCTGTCCCTTGCCCATGAGCTTGCCCCGAAAGTCCGTGTCAACACGATCTGCCCCGGCCCCTTCCTGACAGATATTGCCAAGGCCTGGCCCGAGGAGGCGCGGCAGCGCGCGGACAATGCGCTCGGCCGGCCCGGCAAGCCCGAAGAGATCATCACCACCGCGCTCTATCTTGCCAGCCCGGCCTCGAGCTTCACGACCGGTTCGCTTATCCGTGTCGACGGGGGTGGGGGATAAAGGCCTGCTCAGGGAAGCAGAGTGCGCTGCAAGGCCGCCTGCCAGCCTGCCAGCAGCGCGCCCCGCTTTGCCGCATCCAGCTTCGGCTCGAACCGCCGGCCGGGAACGGCCCTCTCGCCCCATTCGCCCGGCGTGATCCAGCCGAGCTGCATGGCGGCAGCAGCGGCAGCGCCAAGCGCGGTCATCTCGCGATAATCCGGGCGGAACACGGGCAGCGCGCAGATATCGGCGAGGAACTGCATCAGCCAGTCATTCGCGACCATCCCGCCATCCACGCGAAGCTCGGCGATCGGCGCACCATCACCGGCGAAGGCGGCGAGCAGGTCATGCGTCTGGTAGGCAACCGATTCAAGCCCGGCGCGGACGAGATGCGCCGCCGTGGCAGCGCGCGTCAGCCCCGTGATCTGCCCCCGCGCTTCAGCATTCCAGTGCGGCGCGCCAAGGCCTGTGAACGCTGGCACCATATACACCCCGCCATTGTCCGGCAGGCTGGCGGCGGCGCGTTCGCTCTCCGCCGCGCTCTGGATCAGCCGCAAATCATCACGCAGCCATTTGATCACCGTGCCGGCATTGAAGATCGAGCCTTCCAGCGCGAACGCCCGTTCCGTCCCGAGATCATAGCCGATCGTCGCCAGCAGCCGGTTCTCTGAATGCGGACGGGTATCGCCGGTGTTGGTAACGAGAAAGGCGCCCGTGCCATAGGTGATCTTGGCCTGCCCCGCCTTGAGGCAGCCCTGCCCGACGAGCGCGGCCTGCTGGTCGCCGAGGATGGCGCAGACCGGCAGCGCTCGGCCAAACAGGTCCGGCGCGGTCTCGCCATAGGCCGCCGCGCTGGGCCGGACCTCGGGCAGCAGGCTCTCCGGCACGCGAAAGACGTCCGCAAGCTCGCGGCTCCAGCTCCCGCCTGCGCTGAAGCCTAGCGGGTAAAGCAAGGTGCGCGAGGCATTCGTTGCATCCGTCGCATGAACGCGGCCTTCCGTCAGGCGCCACAACAGAAAGCTGTCAACGGTTCCGAAAGCCAGTTCGCTCAGGCGCTGTCCCTCGCGCGCGCCAGGAACTTTGTCGAGTATCCAGGCGGCCTTCGTTGCAGAGAAATATGGATCGAGCAGCAGCCCGGTCCGCTCCTGAATGGACGCCTCCTGCCCGCGCCCGCGCAGGCTTGCGCAGACATCGGCCGTGCGCCGGTCCTGCCAGACAATGGCGGGCGCAATCGGGCGGCCGCTCGCCCTGTCCCAGACAAGCGTTGTCTCGCGCTGATTGGTGATCCCGATCCCGGCAAAGCGCTCCGCCCCGCCGGCCTGCGAAATAACCGCCCGGCAGACAGAAACGGTCCGCCGCCAGATTTCCTCGCCATCCTGCTCGACCCAGCCATCGGCGGGGTATTGCAGCGAGACTTCCTCCTGCGCGAGCGCGACTTCGCGGAAATCGCGGTCATACACGATCGCCCGCGTCGAGGTCGTGCCTTCATCGATGACAAGGATAAGGTCGCCCATGCGTTCTCCCCGCTTTTCCGGGAGGATGGACGCGCGCCCCCTGCCCCGTCAACGCATCTCGCGCCTCAGCCCCCTGTCGCCGAACCACCAAAGCGTCGCCGCCGTGGCGGCAAAGGTCGTTGTTTCCACGATCGCCGCCCGGGCCTCCGCGGATGCGCCGAGGAAAACCAGACCGCTGATAAGCCAGAGCAGCAGGGTCAGCACCGGCCGCGTCAGCGCCCGCACGGCATTGACCCAGGCATAGCTGTCGCCGATGGCCGCTTCCGCTTCGAGGGAGCGCGCCAGGCCCTGCCATTGCCCAGAACTCTCCGACACGCGCAGCGCCGCCTCGCCCGCCTCGGCTGCCGCCTGCCGCTGCATCGCCGCCAGTCCTGCCTCATGGGCCCAGCGTGCGCGCTCCTGCGCGTGCTCCTGCCGCCGCTCGACCAGGCCCGCCGCCCGGCCAATGACTGTGCCCGCCAGGCCAAACAGCCCGCCGCCTGCGGCGCTGGCGGCCAGCCCGATTATATCCGCCATGCTTCTTCCGCCCCCGGATAGGTCCACTCGGCAGGCTGCCGCCGCCGGTCGAGATGAATGTAAGTCCGCCCCCGGCCGATACCGGTAAAGCCGGCTTCACGCGCTGCAGCGAGGAAGGCGTGGCGGTCGTGGCCCTTCAGCGCGATGTCAACCGCGATCTTGCGATGGGCCGAGCGCCACGCCCCGCCGACAACCGTGTTCCAGATCGCGCAGCGATGCCCCGAATTGATCACCAGCGCCCGGCCCATCGCCGCACGCAGAGTCTCGAGACCTGTCAGGAAATCGGGGTCATGCCAGTATTCGCCTGCACAGCCCCGACC
>DAIRTA010000236.1:2018-3453 GCA_036804125.1 Hyphomonas sp. | reverse complement strand
TTCATCCGCTTGCGGATTTGTGCGAACAGGTAGGTTTCCTCTTCCGATTTCGGATTATCGAGACTCTTCGGATTGGCTTCGGCTTTCTCGCCGAGGATCAGGTAAAGCGTCGCATCGCCGCCATCATCAAGGATGAGGTTCGGGCCCGTGCCATCCGGCCAGTGAAAGAGGCGGTCGGTAAATTCCCAGTATTCTTCCAGCGTCTCGCCCTTATAGGCAAAGACCGGCGTGCCATTGGCGGCGATCGCGGCGGCGGCATGGTCCTGGGTCGAGAAGATATTGCAGGACACCCAGCGCACCTCGGCGCCCAGCGCTTCCAGCGTCTGGATCAGGACGGCCGTCTGGATCGTCATGTGCAGGGAACCGGCGATCTTTGCGCCTTTGAGCGGCTGGGAGGCCCCGAATTCCTCGCGCGCGGCCATCAGGCCCGGCATTTCTGTCTCGGCTATGGCAATCTCGTGCTGCCCGAATTCGGCAAGGGAAATATCCTTGACGACATAGTCTTTCACCGCCGTTTTGGTGCTCATATCAACAATCCTTTATATGCTGGGCGCTCGTTATCATGCAGGCCGGGGCAGCGCAACCGAGCCGCGCTGCTCCTGGCAAGTCCCGAAAAGTCCTGCGCCGGCCTTGCCCGCGGGCGGGCGGCTCCACTAGGCTCGCCTTCGGCATAGCGGTTGCAGGCCCTTGTGGTTTGGCTTGCATAAGGGGCGCCCGATGCCCGGATAAGGCCTGCCTGAGAGGGAGATGAAATGAGCATTCTGCCGGTCATTATGTGCGGTGGAGCCGGCAGCCGGCTCTGGCCGCGCTCACGCGCCGCGCGGCCGAAACAATTCCTGCCGCTGATCGAGGACCGATCGCTGCTGGCCTCGACAGCCGCGCGTCTTGGCCTTGCCGGCGAACAGATGGGTCTCCTCGCGCCCGTGATTATCTGCGGCGATGGCCAGGAAGGGCTGGTTGCGTCCGATATGGCCACGGTCGGCGCAGCCCCGCAACGGATCTGGATCGAGCCTTTCGGGCGCAACACCGCCGCCGTGGCCGCCCTTGCTGCGCTGGAGGCCTACAGCCTTGCGCCGGAGACGCTCGTTCTCCTGATGCCGGCCGATCATCATATCGCCGCGCCAGAGGGCTTCTGGCAGGCTATCCGTTCGGGCCTTCCGGCCGCGAAGGACCGCTATCTCGTGACCCTCGGTATGGAACCGGATGGCCCGGAGACCGGCTATGGCTATATCCAGCGCGGGCAGGCACTCGGCGAGAGCGTCTTTGCGGTGGCGAATTTCAAGGAAAAGCCGGATGCCGTGACCGCCGCCGGCTATCTCGCCTCAGGCGATTATTTCTGGAATGCGGGCATCTTCCTGTTCCGGGCCGATGTCATGCTCGAAGCCTTCGAGACGCATGCGCCGGAGATCCTCGCCGCCTGCCGCTCTGCGGCGGG
>DAIRTA010000236.1:0-2008 GCA_036804125.1 Hyphomonas sp. | reverse complement strand
GCCCGCCACGGGGCAGACGGCGCCCGCCTCGACCCGGAGGCCTTTTCAAACTGCCCATCCGAGCCCGTGGATATCGCCATCATGGAGAAAGCCCCGCGAAAGGCCGTCGTGGCGCCGGTTCGGGCCGGGTGGAGCGATGTCGGATCCTGGGATGCCATTGCGGCCCTGAAAGCGGGCGCGGCGTCGCGCGATGACCCTGTGCTCGCGCTCAATTGTTCTGATTGCCTGATAGAGAGTGATGGCCCTTTCATCGCCGCGATCGGCCTGAAAGACCTTGTTGTCGTCGCTAGCGGGGAATCCGTCCTGATCATGCGGCGCGGAGATGCCCAGCAGGTCAAGACCGTCGTTGAAACCCTGAAGAAACGCGGGCGCACCGATCTGCTCTGATGCCGCGATGTCAGCTTGCGGGCGTCGCTTCCAGGGCCTGACGGCTTGCCGCCGGGCTGAGCCGCTGCGCCACAGACTGGCGCGCTCTTTCGCCAAGGCCTTTTCGCCGGGCCGGGTCTGCCGCGAGCTGGCGCAGCGCAGACACCCCGGCATCGAAATCAGTCTCGGCCCATTCGGCGCCGCCGAGCGGGGAGTAGATGCCGGTTGAATCCCGAACCGGCATCAGCCGGTAAGGCAGTAGCACGGCGCTGTCATCCGACATGAATTCAAGATTACCGGACCAGCCTGTCGCAACCACGCATTTTCCCGCAGCCATGGCCTCGGCAAGGTGAACCCCGAAGCCTTCCGAGCGGTGGGTCGACAGCACGATGTCGCTGTCGGCATATAGCCGGTTGAGGCTGTCATCACACAAGGTGGCATCCATCAGGCTGATGCGCGGATCGGCTTGTGCATAGTCGTTCAGGCTACGGGCATAGTCCGGAAAGAGATCGAGATTGCGGCATTTCACGGTCAGATGGGCTGATGCGCGCTCCGGAAAGGCTGCCTGGAACATCCGGATCGCAGCCAACGGGTTCTTCCGCTCCAGAGAAGAGCGCGCATCGGCCAGCGTCAGGATATTCAGGGGCCCCTCAGCGCGTTCGGAAATCGTCCGCTGCGTCGCGCTGATATGATGCGGCACGGTCTGGACCGGGCGATCATATGCGGCGGCAAAGGCATCGCTTACAAACTGGCTCGGCGCCCATATTTCAGAAACCAGTTGCGTCTGGCGCGCCCATTCGGGCGGCGCGACCGGCAGCTCCCACGCCCAGGCCCCGATGATGCGCCAGTCCTGCCAGCGCCTGAGACCCAGCCCCATGAGCGCACGCTCAACTTCGGGCGGATTGGCAAACAGGATCAGTGTGCCATGCCGACGGCTGCCGATATGGCCGAGGGGCACGGCCGGGGGCAGTTCGACCTGGTTGAACAGCGCGCTGAGATCGACCGCCACGGGATCGAGCCCTTCGGCCTTCAGCGCATGGTAACAGCCGCGCGCCGCCCGGCCGAGGCCATTTCCTGTCCGGAACATACCGGCGATGATCAGAGGCTCATCCGGGATAGGCAGGCCGCCGCGCCGCTGCGGCCGGGGCAGGATCATGCTGCGGACAGCGGCTTTTCCCTGCTCTACGGCCGATGCGAACTTCATCACGTGCGCGTCCTCTGCTCCCCTGAGCCGTATTTGGGCCTGTATGCCAACCGGCCTGAACCTGCACAAGCGTTGCATGTCTGCTGGCCGGGAATTTTATTGCGCGCGGGACTTGGTCAAGCCGGGCGCGGCGTGTAGGCCGAAGGTTTGTGCAAGCAGTAATAGGCCCTGCCGATGTCCCTGAAGATTGAAGCGCTTGCAATTCAGGATGTCAAGCTGGTGACGCCTGCCCGGTTTGGCGATGATCGTGGCTTTTTCAGCGAAACCTATAATGCCGAACGCTTTCGCGCAGCCGGCATCGAGGCCGGGTTCCTTCAGGACAATCATTCGCTCTCGCGCGAACAAGGCACGGTGCGCGGGCTGCATTACCAGGCCCCGCCTTTTGCGCAGGCCAAGCTTGTGCGCGTCCTGCGCGGGGCAATTGTCGATGTCGCCGTG
>DAIRTA010000235.1:0-3565 GCA_036804125.1 Hyphomonas sp. | reverse complement strand
AGTTCGGCCTCGGCCAGATGACCATCGGCTGGGGGCCGATGATCGTCTATGCGGCCGCCGGGCTGTCTGTGCTGGCCCTGATCGTCGCGCTCATCCGGGCGCCGCGCAAGCAGGCCGTCATGCTTGCCCTTGCCGCGCTCCTCGTTTCCGGCCTCCTGCTCGGCCGGCTGGCGGCCTTTGGCGGCCAGGCCGCGCGCCTGCCGCCGATCCATGATGTCCAGACCGACTGGGCCGATCCGGTCACCCCGACCGCTGCCCTGCTCATTGCCCGGCAGGAGACCGGCGCGATGAATGAAATCCTCGACGATCCGGTGATTCCGGAGGCGGCCGATAGCCGCTGGCCCGGCATGGGCGGGCGGCGGGTTGCCGAGGTCCAGGAGGAAGCCGAATTCGTCCCCGGAGAGCAGGCGAGCCCGCGCGATGCGCCCTATCCGCGCCTCGCCCCGCTCACCGCCCCGGTCAGTTTCGATGACGCTTGGCGAGAAGTGGCGGCGGAAGTCAGAGCGCGCGGCTGGGACATCGTCATGGCCATCGAGGAAGACGGGCGCATTGATGCCACCCAGACCAGCCTCTGGTTCGGCTTCAAGGATGACATCATGATCCGCGTGCGCGAGACGGAAGACGGCGTGCGCATCGATGTGCGCTCGACCAGCCGGGTCGGCCTGTCCGATCTCGGCGCCAATGCCAAGCGCGTGCGCAGCCTGCTCGATTCGCTCGAGGGGCGCCTTGCCAGCGGCGCCGCCGGATAGGCAGAAGCGCCACTTATCCCCCATCATTTTGGCCGGACCTGTTGCAGGCAGGGGCGAAAAAATAAATCCATCCCCCGTCTCCGGCGCGGGGGTATACTGCCTCGCATGTTCCGCGAAGCGATGCGCCACCCCCGGATTGCCCGCCTGTTCGCCCATGTCCATGTGCTGTTCTGGCCCTGGCTGTGGTGGCAGTTGCTCCGTCTTGCGCGCTGGCACGCCGCCAACGGCCAGCCGGAGGTGCTCCTCTCCGTCTCGCGCTGGGGACGGCTGAAGGTCCTGTTCGTCGCCAGGGCCGAAACGCCGCTGATCTCCTTCCGCCCGCTTTCAGACTTCATCGACCGGATGACCGGGCTGCCGGCAGACGTGCTTGAACGTTTCTCCACATGGCCACCAGCCCTGTCGGCCCGCTGCGCCGCCGCGGCTCACCGGCCGGGATGGCCCGGCCCGGGCGCGCTCCTCTTCGACAGCTCGTAAGCCCTGATCCCCCGCAAAGTCCCGCCCGGATCCCCGGCCTGCCGCGTGCAGCGCCGGGCGCCCGTGCTGGGCGCCAGTGCTGGGCGATTTGCGCGGCGCTGAAATTTATCCGGGCGCGTGCATCCATCCGGGCAGCCCGGCGCATCTCATGAGCAGGAGCCGGATGAAACGCGCCGGACAAATGCTTCAAAGGACCACAGACATGAACACGCTGCCCCGCATCCGCCCCGCCTCGCCCGCTGCCCGGCCGGACATCCTCGCCCGCATCCTGCAGCCGGTCAGCGTCCCCGCGCCCGGAAATGATACGGGCCTCTCGCGCCCCTCGCTGCTGGTCCGTCGCCGTGACCGCCAGCGCCGCCGCGACAACCGGTAAAGCCTGCCCACCGGGGAGCACGGCGCCGCAGGGGGCCGTGCTTTCCGGCTCAGGCCACTCCGGCCTTCTGCCAGGCGTCCTTGGGCCAGCGCCGGTGCTGCCAGAACCACTGGCCCGGCGCCGCGCGCACCCGCTCCTCCAGGAAGGCATTGATGGCGCGCACAGCGGTCTCGATGTCGGCATCCTCATCGCCCGTTTCCGGCACGCTGATCGGCGCATGGAACTCCACCCTGAACCGTGCCGGCCCGGTGCGCAGGGTCGAGACCGGAATGATCGGCACACGGTATTTCTGGGCCAGCCGGGCCGGCCCCTGGGCGGTCATCGCGTCATGGCCGAAAAAGGGCACCGCGATCCCCTGGTTGAATTTCTGGTCGTTCATCAGGGCGATCGGCGCGCCGCGGGCGAGCGCGCGCATCAGCTCCCGCGCGCCGATGCCTTTCGGCGCATTGATCTGCGTGCCATAGGCCCGGCGCAGCGCGCTGACCTTGCGGTCGATATGCGGATTGTTCAGCGCGCGATAGCTCATCACGGCTTCCGGCAGGCGCTTGACGATCGCGGCCGGCATGATTTCCCAATTGGCGAAATGCCCTGAGATGAACACCGCGCCCTGTCCGCTCTCGCGGATGCGCTCAAGACAGTCCCCGCCGATGATCTCGACCCGCCCGCTCGTATAGGGATCGATCTTCGGCAGGTGCGGCAGCTCGCCTGCCGTGCGCCCGGCGCTTTCCCAGGCCGCGCGGGCTGTCTCTTCGATCTCTTCCCCGCTCCAGTCCGGGAAAGCGAGGCGCAGGTTGCGCCGGGCGGTCTTGTGCTGGGAAAACAGCGGCCCGAGCCGGCGCATCAGCCAGCCGCCGAAATCCGAGGCCCGGTCCGGTCCCAGCGCCTTCATCGGCAGCCAGTAGAGAAGATCCCAGGCGATGGCTTCAAGCCGCCAGAGAAGCCGCTGCGAAAGGCTCGCGCGGTTGTCGATGTCCTTCGGGCGGACATAGCCTGTCTCGGCACGCTCGGTCATGGGTGAGGATGTTTCAAGAGCGGCAGGACCAGCGCGTCAAGCGCGTCCGGCGTATCGAACGAAACTGTAACCCGGTGGACCAGCACCCCGGCCCGGATTTCGGGCGGCAAGCGCACATGATCCTTCGCCGTCGTGATCAGCCGCGCGCCATGATCACCGGCAAGCCGCTTCAGGAAACGCAGTTCACCGGCCGAGAAGGCATGATGGTCGGCAAACGGCACCGCATCGCAGAGCACTGCGCCTTCAGCGGCCAGCATGTCGAAAAAGCGCTGCGGGCGGGCGATGCCGGCAAAGGCCACCAGCGGTCCCTCCGGCGGCGGGGCCGCGGAGACCAGACGCGCGCGCAGAACGGGCTTGCCGCTGGCGCTCACCGCTGCCGGCACGTCGCCTTCGCCCATCAGGATAATGCCATCGGCGCGGGCCAGGCCCTCGGCTACCGGTTCGCGCAGCGGCCCGCAGGGCAGGATCTCGCCATTGCCAAACGGCGCCGCCGCATCGATCACCACCAGCGACAAGTCCTTGTGCAGCGTCGGATTCTGGTGGCCGTCATCCATGATGATCGCCGCAACGCCCGCCACGCGCATCGCTTTGGCCGCCGCGGCGCGGTCGCGCCCGATCCAGGCCTCCCCGCTGGCGGCCAGCACGAGCGGCTCGTCGCCCGTCTCGCGGGCGCTGTGGACGGCCGGATCGACGGCCAGCGGGCCTTTCAGTCGCCCGCCATGGCCGCGCGAGAGGCTGGCGGCGCGATAGCCTGCCGCGATGATCCGGTTACGGATGGCTTCGGTTATGGGGGTCTTGCCCGCGCCTCCGGCGGTGAGATTGCCGATGCAGATCACCGGGATACCGGCCTGCGCCGGCACGGTGTTCCTCAGGCGGCGGCGCAGGCCCATGAGATAGAGCGCGCGGGCCGGGCGCAGCATCAGGCGCGTCAGGGGCGCGGCCTCGCGCGATTTCGGG
>DAIRTA010000234.1:0-3567 GCA_036804125.1 Hyphomonas sp. | reverse complement strand
TCATTCGGGCGCGCGGCGATCCAGTCGCCATGGCCGGCCTTACCGGTCAGTGGCTGCGCCGCCGCTGGCGAGATGGCCACCAGCGCGGCCCGGCTGAGATCAGCGCCGGTCTCGGCCACGGCGCGGGCGGCCTTGGCTGAATGCACCAGCAGGATGACAGGCGCGGCTCCCTGCAGCGCGCCGGCCGCCTGCGGGGAGAGCGTGCGGGCGGCGTGGGTCGTATAGGCAGCCTGGAAGCGCGCGGCGAGGCCGCCTTCCGTCAGCTTACGAACCAGTTCTCCGGCCGCATCGGCATTGGCGATGTGCAGGAATTCGCCGCCCGGCGCGGGGCCGCGCGACAGGATCATGCCGGCGAGATCATCGGCATTGCCAGGGCCCTCCTCGACATCGGTGAAACCGGCCTCACGCGCCGCGCGGGCGGTGTCCGGGCCAACGCACCAGGCAGTGACATCAGGAAGAGGCGCCAGCCCCTCCAGCGCGCGCACGCCATTGGCGCTGGTGAAAACGAGATGCGCCGCCCGTCCGAATGCGGATGGGCTCAAGGGTGAGTAGTCATAGGTGAGCATGGTGCTGAGGACCGGCTCATGGCCGATCTCCCGGACCCGGTCTGCCGTGGCAAAACAGCCCGGCGCGGTGCGCGTGATGATGACTGCACGCCTCAAGCCTCGCCCCCGAAAGCCGGCAGGGCGCCGCCCGCCGCCTTGAGGATGCGACCAGCCACGGCGCGGCCGAGCGCATCAAGGCCCTCGCGCCCGGCGGACTTGCTGCACGTGCCGCTGTCCTGCCAGCGCGGGGCGCCGGAGGGGTGGAGCACTTCCCCGGCGAGACGCCAGTCATCGCCCTCATCGAAGAGGAAAGCGGCAATCGGTGTCCGGCAGCTGCCGTCAAGGGTTTCGAGGAAGGCCCGCTCGGCCAGGGCGGCGGCTTCCGTTTCCGGATGATTCAAGGCCGTCAGTAGACGGGTCATATCTTCGTCCAGATCCTCCCGCGCAACGACACCGATGATACCCTGCGCGGCGGCGGGCAACATGTCGGAGACCGGGACCGGGCGGGCATGATGGGCAAGGCCCAGCCGGTTGAGCCCGGCCATGGCAAGGAAGGTCGCCTGCGCTTCGCCGCGCGCGAGCTTGTCCAGCCGGGTCTGGACATTGCCGCGGAAGACCTTGACCTCAAGGTCCGGGCGGAGGGCCAGGGCCTGCGCCTCGCGCCGCAGCGAGGCGGTGCCGAGGACAGCGCCTTCCGGCAGGTCCTGCAGGCGTTCGGCCACCGGGCTGACGAAACCGTCGCGCGCGTCCTCGCGCGGAGGGAAGGCGACAAACACCTGCCCATCGGGCAGGCGGGCCGGGACATCCTTGAGGCTGTGGACGGCAATGTCGATCTCGCCGGCTGCAAGGGCGTCATCCAGCTCGCGCGTGAACAGGCCCTTGCCGCCGGAATTGATCAGGCGTTCCGTGGTCAGCTGGTCGCCTTTCGTGGTGCGCTTGACGATCTCGGCCTCGATCTCGCCGTCCGAGGCGGCCTTCAGGCTCGCGGCGATCTGATTGGCCTGGGCGAGGGCGAGCGGGGAGGCGCGCGTGCCGAGGCGCAGGCGGCGGATACGGGTGGACGCTGTTGAGGTCATGGCCCTCCCTAGCCGGGCGCAGCCGTCTTGCCAATCGCAGGCGCGATTGACGCTTTGCGTGCTGCGGCCTAGGGCTCAGTTCACAAAACTGCGACACATTCCCCGGAGCCTGCCATGATCCGTCTTGCCGCCACTGCCGCCGTCTGCGCCTTTGCCGCTGCCTGCGCGCCCAATCCCGTCAGCCTGGCGCCCGCAACGACGGTTGTGGCGGAAAGCCCTGAGGCGATGAGCGAAAGGCTGAATGCCTGGCTTGATGAAAAATATGAGGAACAGCTGCAGTTCAGCCCGATCCAGCTGACCTTCCTGGGCCGGAAGGACCGCAACAGCGAGATCGATTGCATGACCTTCGCCTGCCTGGAGGAGCGCCTCGCCTGGTCGCAGGCCGCGGCCGATGAGCTGAAGGCCAGCTTCGATCCCAGCCAGCTATCGCCCGCCGACCGGGACTCCTTTGATCTCTGGATCTACCAGCATGAGCGCGCGACACAGGGCATGGCCTTCCGGGACAATGGCCTCGTCTTCGACCAGATGACCGGCGTGCATTCTTTCGTGCCGACCTTCCTGATGCAGTTCCATGCCGTCGATGAGGAGGCGGATGCGCGCGCCTATGTCAGCCGGATTTCCGGGGCCGCGCGGGCCCTGCGCGAACTTCTGGAGATTGCGGAGATGCGGGCGGAGAAGGGCGTGCATGCTCCTGGCTTCGCCTATCGGGCAGTTGCCGAGGAGTCCCGCAAGATCCTTACCGGCGCTCCGTTCACTGAGGGCGAGGACTCAGCCGTGCTGGCCGATTTCAAGTCCGATGTTCAGCGCCTCGTGGAGGCCGGCAAGACGACGCCGGAGACGGCCGCTCAACTCGTCGCCGAGGCCGAGGCGGCCCTGAAGGGAGATTTCAAAGGCGCCTATGAAGACATCATTGCCTTTGTCGAGGCCGACCTTGCCAATTCACCGGACCCGTCCGGGCCGCAGGGCCTCAGCACCCAGCCGAATGGCGCCGCCTATTATGACTACCTCCTGGCGCAGCAGACGACGACCAGCCTGACGGCTAACGAGATCCATGAGATCGGCCTGCGCGAGGTCGCCCGTATCCGCGGTGAGATGGAAGCCATCCGCGAGCAGGTCGGCTTCGAGGGCAGCCTTGAGGATTTCTTCGCCATGATGCGCGACTCCAAGGATGATCCGCGCTTCTATTATCCGAACACCGATGAAGGCCGGCAGGCCTATATTGACGACGCCACGGCCGCAATCGAGGCGATCAAGGAGATGCTTCCGGAATATTTCGGCCTCCTGCCGCAGGCCGATCTCGTGGTGCGCCGGGTCGAATCCTTCCGCGAGCAGGCCGGCGCGCCGCAGCATTACTATCCCGGCACGCCGGACGGGACGCGCCCCGGCATCTACTATGCCCACCTGCTCGACATGTCGGCAATGCCCAAGAGCGAGCTGGAAGTGATCGCCTATCATGAAGGCCTGCCCGGACATCACATGCAGATCTCGATCGCGCAGGAGCTGACGGGCGTGCCGAAATTCCGGACCCAGGCGGGCTTTACCGCCTATTCCGAAGGCTGGGGGCTTTATTCAGAGCGTCTTGCCCGGGAAATGCCCGGCACATTCGAAGATCCGTATTCGGACTTCGGGCGTCTTGGCTCGGAAGTCTGGCGGGCGATCCGCCTTGTGCTCGATACCGGGCTGCACGCCAAGGGCTGGACCGAGGAGCAGGCTGTGGAATATTTCCTTGCCAACTCACCGACAACGGAGCTTCAGGCACGGGCCGAGGTCCAGCGCTATATCGTGATGCCCGGCCAGGCGACGGCCTATATGGTCGGTATGCTGGAGATCCTGGAGATGCGTGACCGGGCGCGGCAGGCGCTTGGCGACCAGTTCGATATCCGTGCCTTCCACGATACCGTTCTCGGCGGCGGCGCCTTGCCGCTGGCGATGCTGAATGCCAAGGT
>DAIRTA010000233.1:0-3573 GCA_036804125.1 Hyphomonas sp. | reverse complement strand
ATTTCGAGGTCGGCAGCGAGATCGATCCTTCCGTCTTCGTCATCCTGGAAAAGCCAGGCGGCCAGAGTTGGTAGTGTCGCCGGTCAGAAGGGCTTGACGGCCCCGAAGAAGGCCGTGGCGAGAATACCGATCCAGTAGAGATACGCGACTGATCGTCCGAGCCGGATCGAGCGTTTCAGCCGGACCTCGACGACGGGGTCCGGCCCGGCGGCCAGCACCGGGAACATCTTGCGCCATTCATGCATGATCAGGCGCAGGATCACCCCGATGATCAGCAGGAGGCCAAAGGTCAGGATCTTCGCCGCGTACCAGCGCTGGCCTTCGCCGGCCTCGAACGGCCCATATCCCATCAGGGAAGACAGGGCGGACAGGATCAGGAGCGGTATCAGGATGTAACGCGTCCAGTCCTCGATATCGGAAAGGCGGTTGCCGATAGGTGTGCCGCGATTGGCAAACGCGCCCCAGGTGATGGCCATCCAGATTGCCCAGACAGCCCACATCAGGGCCAGCCAGCCGCCGCCCAGTGGCTGCACCCCCCACAGATAGCCCATATGCAAGCCCAGCGGCAGAAGCGAGATGATGCCGGTGCGCGCCATGATGTCGATCCGGTAGGCGGTATCCATATGGCGGGCGCGCTCATCCAGCGGCAGGGCCGGGTTGACCACCTTGTAGGAGGTCTGGAACACGCCCCATTCCCCGCCGAGCCAATACACCATCGCCACGATATGCAGCCAACGCAGGATGGCGAGTTCGTGGATTGCAAGAAATTCGATCATATGCCGGCTCCCCCAAAAGATATATCTTTTGAGCCAGGCGGCGTATCAAATTCCATAAGGGGTTTTGCGTATCGCTGCGGTATCGCCCGGGATCAGTCGATTTTTGCAAACTCTTCGGCAACGTCTTCGCTGGAGGCTTCCTCGCCCCGCTCGATCGCTTCGCGGTCCTGCTGCAAGGCCCTCAGCACGCGGGCAATGTATTCCTGCATCCAGGCGCCGCGCTCGGCGGCTTCAGCCTTGGAGGGCGAAAAGGCCTCGATCGATGCCTTTGAGACCGTGCCATCCCGCTCGAGCAGGCGCTCGACTGTATCGAGGCGCTCGCGAAGCACAGCCACCTCCTGCATCAGGGCGAGGGTGATATTCATCACGCGCTCGACATCCGGATCCTTGAAGAACCACGGTCGCTTGCCCTTGGCCTTGGCGCCTGCGAGCGCGAGGGGATCAATCTTCGTCATGGGTCAGGCGGCCTTCCGGGCACCGATCACGTGCCAGGCAGCTTTTCGGCCATAGTCCTCCTGCTTGGTGTCCTTCGCCGCTTCAGGAAAAACTTCCGGGTCGACGACGGCCGCGACGCCGCCATGGATCAGCGTCTCGCGCGGAAAGCCGGCCCGCTCCATCCAGGCATCGAGATCGACCTCGTGCATCTTGGTCCAGAACGGCTCGTTATTGTAGAATGCGTCCCAGTCACGCATGGCCTGCTCGAACAGCGGCATGTCATCTGTATACTGAGGCTGTTCGACATGCAGGACAATGCCGCCCGGCTTCAGCAGGCGGTGGGTTTCCTCAAATATCTTCGGCATGGTCTTGTAGCTCGTCTCATGCAGGAACATGGTGGACTGGATCCAGTCGAAACTCTCATCCTCGAACTGCGAGAGCCTGGACACGTCGCCCTGCATGAAGGTGACAGTCTCGATGCCCATCGTCCTGGCGCGCGCCAGGCCATAGCGCAGCATGGGTGCGCCGGCATCCACCGCGATGATCTCTGCATCCGGGAAGGCAACCGCCAGCGGCAGCACATTGTGCCCGAGGCCGCAGCCGATATCGAGAATGCGCTTCGGCTTGAAATCCGGAAGGTTTGTCTTGACCCATTCTGCCACAGCGACCCCTCCGCCATCATTATAGCGTCCCAGCATGCCGCCGGTCGTCGCAAAGATACCGGCATCATAATTCGCCGCGCCGGTGACGTCGCCCGGCACGAGTTCGGTATGGTAGCTTCCCGGCATGCAGTGATGATCAATTGCGGCTGTCGAGCGCGGCTGCCTGAAATCCGGGTCGAGGATAAGGCGCGGATCGCCTTCTGTCAGTTCCCGGACCTTGGCGTTCAGCGCCTCGGCCTGGCGCAGCGTGACCCAGCGCCCGGCCTGCTGGCGCGTCTCCATGGTCGCCCGCCGCAGCGCCGACCACCATTGCCATAACGGGTCCTGGGTCAGCGCCTTGCGCACTTCGTGCCGGTCCTTGAATTCGCGTTTCTGCTGCCGTTCGAAAGCGGGCTTCACCCGCGCCTCGTACGCTTCTGCAACCCCGGGCATGATATTGGCGGAGAGATGCCGGTTCATCTGGGCAAGGAAATTGAACCGTGCAATCTCGTCATGGCTGGTCTCAGGATACACGCCATGGCGGCCGACAACCCTGTAGTCCGGCGGACCGTCATAGGGCTTCACGGCAGCTTTCGCCTTGCGGCTTGCAGCGCGTGCCCGCTTTGGCTTTTCTGGGCTGTGCGTATCGGCCATGGTCCTGGACTCCTTGGGGCAGGCAAGTTCTGAATTGACCTGAGGGCAAAAGATATATCATTTGCGTCAGGACGCTAATAGGGAAGGATACGGAAATGAGCACCCGAATTGTCGCACTTTTCAACCTCAAACCGGGCGTTTCCGTCAGTGATTACGAGAACTGGGCGAAAAACACGGACCTTCCCACCGTCAACGGCCTCAAATCCGTTGACCGGTTCGAGGTGTTCCGCTCCACCGGGCTGCTCGGCTCGGACGCGAAGCCCCCCTATCAGTATATCGAGATCATCGATGTGAACGATATGGGCGTTTTTGGTGGTGAGGTATCGACCGAGACGATGCAGAAAGTCGCCGGCGAGTTTCAGGCCATGGCCGATGACCTGGCTTTCATCCTGACCGACAAGCTCGGCTAGGGAGGACGGCCATGGGGGCGTTATCCGGAAAGACGGCGGTCATCACCGGCTCGGGCCGGCGTAACGGCCTTGGCGAGGCCATCGCCCGGCGCCTTGCTGAAGGCGGCGCCAATATCGTCATCTCCGACATCGGCAAGCCGCGGGATGCGGCCACTGGCGCGGCCCATATCGGCACGACTGACGAGATGGAAGCGATCGCGTCCGATCTGCGCGGCCCCGGTGTCGGTGTCTCGACCCATGTCTGCGATGTGCGCAGCCTCAAGGAGGTCGAGGCCCTCGCGCGCCATGCGGCGGACACCCATGGCAGCCTCGATATCTGGGTCAATAATGCGGGCATCGGCTATATCATGAAGCCGCTTCTCGACGTCACCGAGGAAGACTGGCGCGCCGTGATTGATGTCAATCTCACCGGCGCCTTCTTCGGCCTCAAGGCGGCGGCAGCCATCATGGTGGAGCAGGGCACAGGCGGGCGGATTGTCAACATTGCCTCACAGGCGGCCAAGTCGGGCTTTCCCCATGCCCAGGCCTATACCTCGTCCAAGCATGGCCTGGTCGGGCTTGTGCGCTCCGCCGCTGTGGAACTCGGCCCGCATGGCATCACCGTCAACAATGTCTGCCCGAACCATGTCACGACCGGGCTCGGCGCCTGGCAGAATG
>DAIRTA010000232.1:0-3576 GCA_036804125.1 Hyphomonas sp. | reverse complement strand
CCTGCCGGACCGCCGCCTCGCCTATGAGAACCTCGCCAACCGGACCGGCCATGAAGGTGTTAAGGCCGTCTGTATGGCCCTCGGACAGGCCGAGAAATACGGCACGCCGCTCGGCGATGCGCTGCGCATGATGGCCAAGGAAAACCGCGAGATGCGGATGGCAGAGGCCGAGAAGAAGGCCGCTTCCCTCCCGGCCAAGCTGACGGTCCCGATGATTGTCTTCTTCCTGCCGGTTCTCTTCCTTGTCGTCCTCGGTCCGGCCTACATCAAGTACGACGCGATGCAGAACCGCACCGAAGCGGCGCCCCAGATCACGCAGACCAGCACCGGTGCGGAGCTGGGCTGACCGGCTTCGTCGCCTGATCTAGTTCACGGCTGGAGAGTGCGCCGCAGGCGCCGGTTCCCGGCGGCCGGCGGCTCGTCTGCCGCCGCGCCAGGCGCCTCAGCCTCCGGCAGCCGGGCCTCGCGCACGGGCGCCTCGGGCACAGGCGCAGGGGATAGGGCAGCTGCAGACGTGTCAGGTTCCTCAGCCGGCGGATCGTCCGCGGCCAGCGCCTCCCAGCTCCGGGCCGGCGCGATCAGTGAACGGATCAGCGCGACATTCTCATTGACAACCCGGTCAGGCGCATAGGCCGAGGATATCGCGCGCATCTCGTCGAACCGGCCCTGCAGGCCGAGCACGAGCGCCAGGTTCTCGCGCACCTGCGGGCTGGCATCCGGCTGCCCGGCGGCCAGGCGCAGCTTCGTTTCGGCGGCCCGCAGCTCGCCGGTCAACACCAGCGACAGGCCGTAATTGGTCAGGGTCGTCGTGCGGTCGGGGTCGATCTCGAGCGCCTTCTGATAGGCGGCCTGCGCGCGGCTGTGCCAGTCGAGCTTGTCAAAGGCCGTGCCGAGCGCGCCCCAGGCTTCGGCCCGGCCGGGCTCGGCCTCGGTCACACGGGTGAAGCTCTGCCGCGCGCCCTCGAAATCACCGGCCGACATCTGGATACGCCCCATCAGCATCATCAGGGCAGGGTCTTCCGGCTGCAGCAACAAGGCTTTCTCGACAATCTCGGCGGCCCGGGCATGGCTTCCCATTTCCCGCAGTGCCCGTGCGAAACTGATCGCGACCGGCACGTTTTCAGGGTTCTTGTTATACTCCCGCGACCAGAAATTCGCCCGCGTCAGGGGGTCGGCTCGCTCGGCCGCCTCGATCTCGGCGGCGCTGGCCGGGCGCAGGGCGGCCTCGAAGGCAAGCTGCTCGGCCGCCGCGTTACCGCCATGGGTCGCGCAGGCGCCAGTCGTGGCGGCAAGCGCAAGCGCGAGCGCTGTCAGGGGCTTCTGGGCACTGGACATGATACGGCTCCGCGTTTCTATCGGGGGCAATGCGGGAATGTGGCGCCGATCCTGTCAAGGTTCGGTTAACGGGGCTGCGCCATCCCTTAACCTTCTCTCCTAGCCATGGGACCTGACCTCCTGATGCCTGACAGCCTGATCCCAGCCGCAACCGGCCCGACAGCGGCCATCCATCTCTGCCGCGAAGGCGCCCTCGCGACACTCAGCGCCGATCCGTTTCCGAACGCCCGCGCCATCGCGGCGGCCCAGGATTTCACCGGTGCGCCCGGCCAGAATGTGCGCGTGCCCGGCCCGGACGGGCGCCTGGCCCATATCCTGTTCGGGATCGGGGAGGGGCGCGACGCGCTGGCCCTCGCCGCCCTGTCGGCGGCCCTGCCCGAAGGGGAGTATGCCATCGCCGGCACCGCCGGGCTGCCTTATCCATGGATTGCTGCGGGCTGGGCCGACGGCGCCTACCGGTTCGACCGCTATCTCACTGAAAAGGCTTCGCCACCCCGCCTTGTCCTGCCGCCAGAGGCGCGCCCCGAGCGCCTGATCCGCGAGGCCGCCGCCGCCGCGCACCTGCGCGACATGGTCAACACCCCGGCCGCCGATATGGGCCCCTCGCGGCTGCAGGCCGAAGTCTCGGAACTGGCGGAGCGTTTCGGCGCCCGGTTGGAAGCCGTGATCGGCGAGGCGCTGCTCACCGAGAACTACCCGCTGATCCATGCCGTCGGCCGCGCCGCCGCCGATCCGCCGCGCCTCATCCGTCTGGAATGGGGCGATCCGTCCCATCCGCCTGTCACCGTCGTCGGCAAGGGCATCACCTTCGACACCGGCGGCCTCAACCTCAAGCCGGCCGGCGGCATGCGGATCATGAAGAAGGATATGGGCGGGGCCGCGCACGCGATCGCGCTGGCCCGCCTTGTCATGCAGGCCGGGCTGCCGGTGCATCTCCGGCTGTATGTCGCCGCCGCTGAGAACGCCATCGGCGGCAATGCCTTCCGCCCGGGCGACATCCTGCCGAGCCGCAAGGGCCTTACCGTCGAGATCGACAATACCGACGCCGAAGGCCGCCTCGTGCTCGCCGACGCGCTGGCGCGGGCCTGCGAGGAGGCGCCGGAGCTGCTGATCGATTTTGCCACGCTCACCGGGGCGGCCCGGGTTGCCCTCGGGCCGGACCTCGCCCCGCTCTACACCGATGATGCGGCCCTTGCCGGCGAGATCATGACTGCTTCGACCGAAACCGGCGACCCGGTCTGGCGGATGCCGCTCTGGCAACCTTATCTCGCCGAGCTGCGCAGCCCCGTCGCCAGCCTCGTCAATGCCAGCACGTCCGGCTTTGCCGGCTCGATCACGGCGGCGCTCTTCCTGCAGCAATTCGTCAGCGTTCCCGCCTGGGCGCATTTCGACATCTGGGCGTGGCGCAAGGCGCGCTATGGCCGGCCGGAAGGCGCCGCCGCCTGCGGCCTGCGGGCCGTCTGGCAGATGCTGGAGACGCGTTACGGGATTTGAACGACCGCGCTGTACTCTGCCGCCAGGCGCATTGCCTCGCGTATCCGCCCGCGGATCAGCAGCGTGTCGATATTGCCGGGCTCGGCGGCCATCGCCGCGGTCACATCCGCCATCGCCAGCTCATATTGTTCGAGGTTGAGATGTGTCTCGGCCCGCATCTGCCGGGCGAGAACATCCTGCGGGCGCCGCGTGATCACGCTGTCAAGATCGGGCAGGGCCTCGTTCCACTTCTCGCTGAGGATATAGGCCATCGCCCGGTCGGTAAGCAGGTCGCTCATGTCCGGGGCAAGACGCAGTGCATCGGAAAAGGCGGTCGCGGCCGCTTCGGCTGCGCCGGCCTGCAGCCAGGCATGGCCAGCCTGCGAGAGGTAGACCGCGCGCTGCTCCAGCGTACCGCCATCGCTCGCATTCGCCAGGGCATACAGCCGTGCCGCGCCCTCTTCCTCATGGCCGAGCGCGATCAGCGCCAGCGCCGTGCACTGGCGCGCGCCCGGCCGGTTGCCCTGGAAGGTCCAGGCGAGGCCGTCCTCATAGGCGTCTTCCGGCGCTGTCTCGATCTTGGCAATGCAGGCTTCAAGCCGCTCCGTCTCGGCACGCGCAAAGTCGGCGCTCGCGCTCTGCAGCAGCATGAGCGCGGAAAGCATCGCAGGAATCAGGGGCATGGGCAGGGGGGTCCGGTGTGGTTACAACAGCTGACAGCAACATCTCGGGCGCGTCTGGCAAATGACATCTTCGCCATCTCTGCTT
>DAIRTA010000231.1:0-3594 GCA_036804125.1 Hyphomonas sp. | reverse complement strand
GCGCTGCCGGCGTCAGGGTGTGTGGATCCCGTCCGGCTGGCCGGTTGTGCTGCGGCCCGGGCGGGGCTCCCTTGCGTCGTCACTCCCGATGAAGCGCGCTCCCGCCAGCGCGCCATGCTGCCAGCAGAGCGCGCAGGCCCGGCTTACCGGCTGGCCGGTGTTCGGATTGAGGATGATCAGGTCAAAGACCCGGGGCACCACAAAAGGCGTCGGCAGCCGGAGCTTTACGCCGCCGGCAGACACATCGCGGATCGTGACATCAAAGCTGCAGTGCGCGTCGCGAAAGGCGAGCCGGGCCATTTTCAGTGTACGGAGGCGAGGGTGGGTGCGGTCCTGCATGAGTCTGATCCGTCGGGGTGCGGATTGCCCCTGTCAGACTCTATTCGCGAGCGGGTCTCCCGGTTCCCCGTTCGGGTGAGCAGGCTGTTAAGGTTAACCGCGCCGGCCTTTACCTTTCAGGCGGCCGGGCGCAGCGAGGCGACAAGGCTTGCGAGATCGGACGCGGCGAGAGGCGCGCCGGCTCCGGCGGGCAGGGGGTCAGCTGCGGCCCCGTTCAGCAGGTCGAGCAGCGCCTCACGCCCGCGATTGACCCGGCTTTTGACCGTGCCTTCCGCGCAGCCGAGCAGCGTTCCGGCCTCGGCATAACTCATTCCGGCGCCCAATATGGCAATCAGGGCCGCGCGCTGGGAGTCCGGCAGGTGCGAGAGCGCGCGCTGCAGCATCGCGAAGTCGCAGGCCGCTTCGGCATTGTCGGGCGCGATCAGCGCGGCTTCAGCCTCTGCAGGCTCAAGCGGGGCTTCGCGCCAGGCGCGGCGGTTCTGTTCCAGATAGATGTTGCGCAGGATCCGGAAGGCCCAGGGGCGCAGCGGGGCAGACGGGTCATAGCTGGCGCGGGCGGCCCAGGCTCTCAGGCAGGCTTCCTGGACGAGGTCATCCGCGCTCACCGGGTTGCGGCACAGATTGCGGGCATAGGCCCGCAGCTCCGGCAGCAGCGCCTCCAGCTGGTCCGCGAAGCCGGTCATGACCCGTCCGTGCCGGTTTCGGCCTGGCGCATCTGGTCAATCAGGGCGGCCAGCCGGGGGGGGACGGGCTCGTCCATGACCGCCCTGAATTCCCGGCGAAGCGCCGCGCAGATCGCCTCCCACTGGTCGGCTTCGCTCTGGCTGGCGTCCGGCTCTGGCCCTGCAGGCAGGGGCTTAGGCTTGGTTAATGCGGGCAAGGATATCGGGCTCCGGCAGGTCCGCAAGGACAAGCCGAGCAAAGCACGCTAACCTTAAGGCTACGTTAGAAAAGTGAGGGCCGGGGGAGCGCCCCGGCCCTCAAGGCCATGGTAAATGGAGAAGCAGGTACGCTGCTTCATGGATGTCTATGCCCGGCCTGCCAGTTTCGTTCCGCAGGGCCGGCCAGAAATATCAGCCCGAATCAGTCCTTGGCGCGCTCGAAATAGGTGCCGTCATCAGTATTGACGACAACGCGTGTGCCGACGCCTACATGCGGCGGCACCATGATCCGCACGCCATTGTCGAGAATGGCCGGCTTGTAGGAGCCTGACGCGGTCTGGCCCTTCACGACCGGTTCGGTCTCGACGATTTCGGCCGTGATGCGCTGGGGCAGGGTGACGGAAACCGGCGCGCCATTGAACATCTGGAGCGTGGCGGTCATGTTCTCCTGCAGGTAGGCGGCAGCGTCGCCGACCATGGCGCCCGGCACGGTGACCTGCTCATAGCTAGCCGAATCCATGAACACATAATGCTCGCCGTCCTGGTAGAGATAGGTGAACTCCACCTCCTCGACAAAGGCCTTCTCAAGCTTGTCGGTTGTCTTGAAGGTGTTGACGACCTTGATGCCGTCGGAAATCCGCCGCATCTCGATCGTGGTTGTCGGCGTACCTTTGCCGGGGCGGAAAGACTCCGCTT
The DNA here is from genome assembly GCA_036804125.1 of Hyphomonas sp. Taxonomy (GTDB): domain Bacteria; phylum Pseudomonadota; class Alphaproteobacteria; order Caulobacterales; family Hyphomonadaceae; genus Hyphomonas. Next base: position 1,678 of record DAIRTA010000231.1, on the reverse strand, counting down.
TCAGGACGACATAGAGCTGCCCGTCGGTATGTTCGATAATGTTGCCCTTGCGGATATCCGCGGCGATTTCAACGGCCATGGCGCGTTCCTGAGTTGCCTGTGTGAAGCCGCCGCTATATACCGCCGCGCGCGGCTTTGGCCAGCCGCTCCCGCAGGGCCGGAGTGCATCGGAGAGGGCCCCGCCATGACTGCATCTCCCGCCTGGTCGCCTGCGGCGCATGCCCGGCGCCGCCCCTACCTTCAGGCGCGGACCCGTATCCGCCGGGATCTCCGCGCCTGGTTCGAGGCGGACGGCTTTACCGAAACCGAGTGCGGCGCGCTGCAGCGCTCACCCGGCAATGAGGCCCACCTGCATGCCTTCCGCACCGGATTCGTCACCGATTCCGGCGCGGCAACCCCGTTATACCTGCACACCTCGCCGGAATTTGCGATGAAGAAGCTGCTCGCGGCCGGCGAAACCCGTATCTTCGAATTCGCCCGTGTCTTCCGAAACCGTGAAGCCGGCCCCCGCCACGCGCCGGAGTTCACGATGCTCGAATGGTATCGCGCCGGCGCCCCGCTGGAAGCTGTGATGGACGACTGCGCCGCCCTTGCCCGCCTAGCGGCCGCAGCCGCGGGCCGGGAGGCGCTCACCCATGGCGGCCAGGCCTGCAACCCGTCTGCGCCGCCAGAGCGCCTGACGCTCAACGAAGCCTTCACGCGCCATGCCGGGATCGATCTGGAGGCTGTGCTCGGTGATACGCGCGCCTTCCGTGCCGAGGCGGCGCGCATCGGCCTCAACACCCCGCCCGAGGCGCGCTGGAGTGATGTCTTTGCCGCCATCCTTGTCACCCGCATCGAACCGCAGCTGGGGCAGGGGCGCCTGACCGTCCTGCACCGCTACCCGATCAGCGAGGCGGCGCTCGCCCGTCCGGCGCCGGATGATCCGCGTTTTGCCGAGCGTTTCGAGATATATGCCTGCGGGGTGGAACTGGCCAACGGCTATCACGAGCTTACCGATCCGGAGGCCGTCCGCGCGCGTCAGGCGGCGGAGATGGACCTCAAGGAAGGTCTCTATGGCGAGCGCTACCCGCTGGACGAGGACTTCCTTGCGGCCATGGCCGTGATGCCCGCGGCCAGCGGCGTGGCGCTCGGCTTCGACCGGCTGGTGATGCTGGCGACCGGCGCGCCACAGATCGATGATGTCATCTGGACGCCCGCGCCGGTATCGGCTTCAAGCCCGTCATGATCACAAAACAAAACGCCCGCGGGCAAACCCTGCGATCGGCCCGTGCGCTCGCGGATGCCGGCCTGATCGCGCCATCTGACCTCGCCGCCGCCGAAGCCGTGGGGCAGTCCTATGCCATCGCCGTGCCCGCTGGAATCGCTGCCAGGATGACGGCCGCTCCGGCTGACCCCTTGCGGCGGCAATATATTCCGGATGCGGCGGAACTGCGCACGGCCCCGCATGAGAGGGCCGATCCGATCGGTGATGCCGCGCATTCGCCGGTGCCCGGCCTTGTCCACCGTTATCCCGACCGGGTGCTCCTCAAGGTCACGCCGGTCTGCCCGGTCTATTGCCGGTTCTGTTTCCGGCGCGAGCAGGTTGGCCCGCAGAAAGGCGCCGCCATGAGCCCGGCAGAGATCGCGTGCGCGATGGCTTATATTGTGGACAATCCTCAGATCACGGAAGTCATCC
>DAIRTA010000230.1:0-3596 GCA_036804125.1 Hyphomonas sp. | reverse complement strand
GATCAGGCGAGGGAGGCGGCGGGTGCCGGGGCCGCGTAAAGCGCGATGATGTCGTCCAGCGGGGCAGGGCGGCCGAAGAGATAACCCTGCAGCCCGCTGCAGCCGGCGGCGAGCAGCTTGACCCGCTGCAACTCGGTTTCGACCCCTTCGGCGACCACTTCGAGATTGAGCGCCTGCGACAGGTGGACGATGGCGGCGACGACGGCGTCGGCCTCGGCGCGTTCGCCGAGATTGCAGATGAACGACCGGTCGATCTTGATCTTGGTGATCGGAAAGCGCTGCAGGTAGCTGAGCGAGGAATAGCCGGTGCCGAAATCATCCAGCGCAATGCTGAATCCGAGCCGCCGGATCTGGCTGAGGCGGGTGCGGATCTGGGGATCGTCGCCGAGCAGCAGCCCTTCGGTGATCTCGAGTTCGAACCGGCGCGGATCGATGCCGGTCTCCCGGGCCAGGCTGGCGAGCTGCGGGACGAAGGAGGGCGTGCGGATCTGCGCGGCCGAGACGTTGATGGCAAAGCTGAGGCCGGGCAGGCGGCGGCTGTCCTCGAAGGCACGGCGAAGGGTGAAGAAGCCGAGCGCGTCGATCAGGCCGGTCTCCTCGGCAACCGGCACGAAGTCGGCCGGCGAGACCTGCCCGCGCACCGGATGGTTCCAGCGCACCAGCGCTTCGACGCTGCGGATCTCGCCATGCGAGACCTGTGGCTGGTAGAGCAGGGTCAGCTCGCCCCGCTCAAGCGCCAGGCGCAGCTCATCGCGGATCTCGCGGCGCCGGCGCAGCTTGATGTCGAGATCCTCGGTAAACAGCGCATAGCGCCCGCGCCCGTCTTCCTTGGCGCGGTAGAGGGCGAGATCGGCGCGGCGCATGACATCGCTGGCGGTGATGCCGGGCCGGTCAAGGATGGCAATGCCGATACTGGCGCCGATGAAGACCCGCCCGGCGGAGAGATCGATGGCGCCGCTGGCGCGCTCGATCAGCAGGCCGGCGAGGGCCGAGGCTTCGGCGATGCCGGCACCCGGCTGGATGATGGCGAACTCGTCCCCGCCGATCCGGGCGAGGGTCGCCTCCGGCCCGCACAGCGCCGTGAACTGTTCGGCGACCTGGCAGATCAGCTCATCGCCTGCGCCATGGCCGAAGCTGTCATTGATGTCCTTGAACCGGTCGAGATCGATGATGTGCATGGCGAAGGGAACGCCCTGCCCGGCCAGCCTGGCGAGCGCGGCTTCAAGGCGGTGACCCAGCATGAGGCGGTTGGGCAGGCCGGTGAGGGTATCATGATGGGCGAGGTGGGAAGCCTGCATCTCGCTGCTGATCAGCTCGCGCGTGACGCGCAGGTTGCGCCGGTGCGCCCAGAGGGCAAATACCATCATCAGCACAAGGAGCACGAGCATCGGCGGCATCGCGCGCAGCAGTATCTCGGTGCCGGGCTTCGGGGGCAGCCAGTGCAGAACGGCGGCGGTCTCCCCGTCCGGGCCGCGCATGATGATTGCCGCACGTCCCGGCTCGATCCCGGCGCCGGGCGCCTCTAGGCGGGCATCCTGAAGAACGAACTGGCCGGGCAGTGCGCCCAGCAGGGTCTCCTGCAGCGGGGCCGCGCCGATGACGACCGGCGCGCGCGGCCCACGCGGCAGCACCTCGCCGGCGCCGGGCTGCACGAGCACGGCATTGACGATATAGGCCGTATCCTGATGGCGGATGATCCCCCATTCAGCGATCGGCGAGGCAATCGTGCCGCCGCTGCGGGCGAACTCCCTGAGCGGCGGGCGGCGGGCCTCGGCCAGCCTCACCGGTGCCAGCATCGGCAGGGCCGCGCGGACGAGCCAGCCGGCCTCCTCCGGCGGGACCGGCTCGCCGGCCTCGATCGCATAGATGACCTTGCCGGCGCTGTCGAGGACGAGGCTGTGGCTGTAGCCGAGGGCCCGGTGATAATAGGTGCCGATCATCCGGCCGGCCCATTCGGGATTGAAGCTGTGGTCGAGATGGCGCACGGCGGCGTCCCAGGTAAGCTCGGAAACCGGGCGTTCGGCATGCAGGCGGGCGAGGGTGGTGAAGCCATTGGCGACGACGGCCTGATCGCGCAGGCGCGCGGCGGTATCGGCGCTGTGGCCGAGATAGAAAGGTGTGCTGATGACCAGGACGAGCAGGAGCGCGCCCGCCAGCCAGGAGGTGCGGGTGAGCTGTATCGTCCGGCCCGGATCGGTCTGGTTCATCTTAAGCGGCATCCGCACCCATGGTGAGGACTGGCTATAGCCGGGGCGGCTTCAACAGGGCTTTTACGGTGGCTGCGAGTTTACAGGCCGCCATCAGCGCTTGGGTAAGGATAACAGCCGGTTAAGCCTGCTATACCGTGCGCTTGGCGCGGTCCTGTGCGTTTGTCGCCTCGATGGCGGCGCGGGCCGCGGCCCATTGCTCGTCGCCCCAGGCCGTCAGCATGCTGAAATTGCCGCCGGAAGCATTATACATGGCGCCGTCGATCGCGATGGTCTGGCCGTTCACATAGTCGGCGCCGGGCGCCATCAGGAAGGCGGCGAGGTTGACAAGTTCGTGCATCTCGCCGACGCGGCCCATCGGATTGGCGACGCCCCGGTCCATGCTGGAGCCCATATCGGCGTCCGGGGAGAGGCGCTTGGACATGCCCTCGGTCGGGAACGGGCCGGGGGCGATGGCATTGAAGCGCAGGCCATAGCGGCCCCATTCGACGGCAAGGCTCTGGGTCATCGTGTTGACGGCGGCCTTGGACATCGCGGAGGGCACGACGAACGGCCCGCCATTCCACACCCATGTCGTCAGGATCGAGCAGACATTGCCCTTGCGCTTCTCGGCGATCCAGCGCTTGCCGATGTCATGGGTCATGTAGAAGGTGCCGCGGAAGACGATGTTGGAGATCGCATCGAAGCCGCGGATGGAGAGATCCTCCGTGCGCGAAATGAAATTGCCGGCGGCATTGTTGATGAGGCCGGTCAGGGCCCCGTGCTTCGACCAGATATGGTCATTCATTTCGGTGATCGCTTCGGCGACGCGGATGTCGCAGGCATGCGGCACGACCGTGCCGCCATGCCTGTCCATCAGTTCAGCGGCGGTTTCCTCGCAGACCCCGCCGCGGCGGCCGCAGATATGCACCTCGGCGCCGAGTTTCAGGAAGCCTTCGGCCATTTCCTTGCCGAGGCCGGTGCCGCCGCCGGTGACGAGGATGCGCTCGCCCGCCATCAGCCCGTCGCGGAACATGAGTTTCGATGTGTCCATTGCCGTTGCCTCCAGAAATCCTGCCCTCAGAGTATAGGGCGCAGCCGGGCGGCGCCAGCCGGTGACGTGGGGTCATTTCCGGAAAGGCAGGCTGACGAGGCGCCAGAGCACCCAGACCGGCAGGACGACGGTGGCGCCGATCAGCGCCGGCTGCCAGAAATTCCGGAGCGCCCAGCCAAGCGCCGCAAAGGCCTGGCGGAAAATCCCGCCAAGGGTTTCAAACGGGTTGAAGGAGGGCGCGCGCGGATCGAAATTCGCGGCAATGATGACAAAGCCCGTCAGGATACAGAGGAGCAGGAGCTTGATGCCGCCCCAGAGCGTCAGGCCGAACAGGCGCAGGAGCAGCGACCGGCGGG
>DAIRTA010000229.1:0-3630 GCA_036804125.1 Hyphomonas sp. | reverse complement strand
AATCTCCAGCCTAATCTGCTCAAACGCCTTCACGTCCGCCATGGTTTCATCCTCTTGCTTTTCAGGGGCCTTGCGCTTGAGAAGAGGCGGCTGACGCTACGTCCGTCAAGGCAGCCTGCGGCGTCAGGGGGCGTGACGAGAAAAAAACGCAGCGCTAAACCGGCGCCATGGATTTCACGCCCCTGCCCCCGGTCACGACGCTGGCTGCTCCGGTCTTCGTGCTCTCAGTCATCTGGGAGTGGTGGGCGGTCAAGACCGGCCGTGCCAAAGGGCGCTATGAAACCAAGGACGCGGTCGCCTCGATGGCGATGGGGCTCGGCAATGTCATCGTCAACACCGCCACCGGCACCGCCGCGCTCTGGCTGATGATGCTGGCCTGGCCCTACCGGATCGCGACGATCCCTTTCACATGGTGGAGCTTCCTCGCCTGCTTCCTGCTGTATGATTTCGTCTATTACTGGAAGCACCGTTTCGCGCACCGCATGCGCTGGTTCTGGATGGAGCATGTCACCCATCACTCCTCCGAGCATTACAACCTGACAACCGCGCTGCGCCAGCCCTGGTTCGGCCCGTTCACAGGGCTGATCCTGCTCGGCCTGCCGATGGTGTGGATGGGCTTCCATCCCACTGTCATCTTCTTCGCGGGCGGACTGAACCTGCTCTACCAGTTCTGGATTCACACAGAGACCATCGGGCGGATGCCGGGCTGGTTCGAGGCCGTATTCAACACCCCGTCGCACCACCGGGTGCATCATGCCACCAACCCGCGCTATCTCGACGCCAATTATGCGGGTGTCCTGATCATCTGGGACAGGATGTTTGGCACGTTCGTTGCCGAGCGCGATGATGACCGGCCACAATATGGCATCGTCAAGCCGGTGGGCAGCTTCAACCCGCTGGTCATCGCCTTTCATGAAGCCGCCGGCCTGCTGCGTGACTGTGCCCGCGATGGCCTGAGGCCCTGGCGCTGGGCCGGGCGGCTGGTCAATCCGCCGGGCTGGAGCCCGGACGGAAACCATATGCGCTCGGAAGACCTGAAGCGCGCTTACCTGGCCGCACACCCTGATGAAGCCAGGCGGGGATAGCGGCTTGCCTGTCCGAACACAGCTAAGACATCTTGCAAGCTCAAGCCAAACACGTCACTGCCTGTGGACAGGCGGGCAGAATTGTCCGATGCAGCAGCTGACCTGACATCTTGCTGAGACAACCATGATGATACGTTATGCCTTCGCCAGCACCGCCCTGCTTGCCCTTGCGCTGATAGCTGCATGCAGCGGGCCGCCAGAACCCGTCGCAACCCTGCCCCCGCCGGATGCCGCTGCGATCGAAGCGCACATGGCCTATCTCGCCTCCGATGAGCTTGAGGGGCGCGAGGCCGGAACTCCCGGCTACGACCTTGCCGCTGCCTATGTCTCCAGCCGCTTCCGCGAGATCGGCCTGATGCCGGCCGGCGATGGCGGGACCTATTACCAGACCGTGCCATTGCTGCGTTCGGTGCGCGCCGAGGGCGGACGGGCCTTCGCCGTGACGGATGCGGCAGGCGACCCTGTTCCGTTTACGGAAGGGGTGGATGTGGCAATACCGGGCTCACTGTCCGGCGTTGTGTCTGATGTGACGGGCGAGGCGGTCTTTGTCGGCTTCGGGGTCGTTGCCCCGGACCTCGGCCGCGATGATTATGACGGGCTGGATCTTGAGGGCAAGGTCGCTGTCATGCTCTCAGGCACGCCGAAAGGCATCCAGACCGAGGAGCGCGCCTATTACGGGACACGCAAGGCTGCCAACGCGTCTGAGCGCGGCGCCATCGCCATCGTGCAGCTTGAAACGCCGACCTCGCGGCAGATCTACCCGTTCGAGCGGCTTATCCGCGAAGGGCGGCTGGACTCGGCGGCGATGACCTGGCTCAGCCCGGACGGCAAGCCGTTCAGCCGTGCGCCGAATATCCGGGCCACTGCGAGCGTTTCGATAGCCGGTGCGGAAAAGCTTTTCGCAGACGCGCCGATGGCCTGGAGCGACATCCTCGAACTCGCCGAAGCCGAGGGAGGGGCGGTCACAGGTTTCCCGCTGCCGCTTTCCATCCGGGTCGCCCAGCGTTCGACCCATGATGTCGTGGATTCGCCAAACGTCATCGGTTTGCTTGAGGGCAGCGATCCGGCCCTGCGCCATGAAGTCATCGTCCTGACGGCCCATCTCGATCATATCGGCATCACCCGCGGGCTCGAGGGCGAGGAAATCAATAATGGCGCGCTCGACAATGCCAGTGGTATCGCCACCCTGATCGATGCCGCGCGGATGCTGGCGAATGGTCCCACGCTGCGCCGCTCGGTGATGTTCATTGCCCTGACGGCTGAGGAGAAGGGCCTGCTCGGCGCGCAATACTTCGTCGAGAACCCGACCGTCCCGGCCGAAAACATCGTGGCCAATGTCAATCTCGACATGCCGATCCTGACATATGACTTTACCGATCTCGTCGTGTTCGGCGGCGCACGCTCGACCATTCTGGACTCGGTCGAACTGGCGGCCGTCGAGATGGGCATCACGCTCAGCCCGGACCCGGTCCCGGATCAGGGCCTGTTCACCCGGTCAGACCATTTCCGCTTCGTGGAAGGCGGCATCCCCTCGGTCTATCTGATCCCCGGCTGGGCCAATGGCGGCGCGGAAGCCTTCGCCATCCACATGGCCCAGCATTATCACCGCCCCTCCGATGACATGAACAACAACATCAATTTCGAGGCGGCGGCGCGCTTCGCCGAGGTCAAGGCGCGGGTGGCCCTCGCTTTGGCCAATGCCGACCAGCGCCCGCTCTGGCGGCAGGGCGATTTCTTCGCGCGCCAGTTCGATGGCCCGATGGAAAACTGAGGCCGGCGGAATCCGCAAGGCTTTCCGCAGCGTTCAGGATAGACGCCGGATGCCGGGCCGCTAGTCTTTGCCGCGCAACGCCTGAGAGAATACAGGCAGCAAAGGAGGAGCGGCCATGCATCCCTGCCATCATGCAAGATCCCACCCCGACAAGCCGGCCTATATCATGGGCGCGTCCGGGGAGGTGGTGACCTTCCGCCAGCTGGACGAGCGCTCGAACCGTATCGCCCATGCCTTCCGCGAGGCTGGTTGCCAGCCGGGCGACACGATCGCCCTGTTTGCCGAGAACTCGCCGCGCTATTTCGAGATCTGCTGGGCGGCGCAGCGCTCTGGCCTCTATTATGTCTGCGTCTCGTCACGGCTGACAGCGCCCGAGGTCCAATACATCGTCGAGGATTCCGGCGCGAAGCTGCTGATTGCCGGCGCTTCAAAGGCCGAGACCGCCAAGTCTGTCAAAGCTACGGCCTCACTGGCGCATGCCTGGTCGATAGATGGCGAGATCGAGGGTTTCCTCGCGCTTGAAACCCATGCCGGCGGCTTTCCGTCCACGCCCATTGCCGACGAGATGGCGGGCACCGACATGCTCTATTCCTCCGGCACGACAGGCCGGCCGAAGGGCATCCGCCCGCCGCTGGAACGCAATATCCCGATCGACATGGACAATGTGCTGAACCAGATCGCCAAGGCGCTCGCCGGCGCTGATGAAAACTCGGTCTACCTGTCGCCTGCCCCGCTCTATCACGCCGCCCCTCTGCGCTGGTGCATGGCGTTCAC
>DAIRTA010000228.1:0-3631 GCA_036804125.1 Hyphomonas sp. | reverse complement strand
GAGCCGGAATCGCGTGCCGCCATCCGGGCGACAACGCCTGACCGGCTGCCGCTGATTGGCGCCCTGCCGGATCAGGCCGCGGCGCAGGTTGTCTTCAGGGGGCTGATGAAAGGCCGTGCAGTCGAAGCCGATGCACCGCGGGTGCCGGGGGTGTATCTGGCTACTGGATATGGGGCGCGAGGCTTTACCTGGGCGCCCTGGGCAGCTGCCATTCTGGCTGCACAACTGACGGGCCGGCCGGTTCCCGCAGGGCTTCCCGCCCTGAGGGCGATCAGCCCGATGCGCTTTGTTCTGAGGCAGATCAAGCGCCAGGGCTGACCGCGAGCGGATCAGGGGGTGGCGGCGAAGGAGAACAACACCGCACCGTCTTCATGCAGACGGGCCTTGAGTTCGAGACCAGCGATCTCGAGCGCCAGATGGCCTTCGATGACCATGGTTGCAGCCCAGAGGCCAATCAGGAGAAGCATGACCAGGACGCCGGTCAGACGGGGGGCGAGGCGGTAAAGTCGGGGCATGGGTCCGGTCCTTGGGCGGATGGAGGGTGAGAGGGAGCGTCAATTGCCTTTTTCGAGGTCGCGGAATTGCTGGCGCAGGCGCCATTCATCCGAGGTGACGGCGGTTTCGAGATTCTTCAGGCGCTCTTCGAGGTCCATAAAGGTGTATTTGATATTGCCGAATGTCGCGCGCGGGCGGTCAGACACGCCGCGCCAGAATGCGTCTTCTTCCGGGCTGACCCCGGCATAGCCGGGCGGCGTGCGCGGCGTGATCATCCAGATCACTACATATACGATGACTGCCACTGGCCCGAGGGCAAAGAGGGCCACCAGGACGGTCAGGACACGGACGAGGATCGGTTCCCAGCCGAAGCGCTCGGCCAGGCCGCCGCAAACGCCGGCGATGACCGAGTCGCTGCGCGAGCGATAGAACCGCTTCGGGTTGGGTGAGCCATAGACCGGCCCCTCGGGGCCGTAATGGCGGGAGTGGTGGCTGTTGTTCGGCATGGGTCGGGCTCCTAATCGTCAAATCGTGAAGGCTGGGGGCGGGGCGGCCGGCGGGGGCCGTCCGCCTCGCGGGATTCAAGCAGGGTTTCGAGGGCTTCGATCCGTCGTTCCATGGCCTTGGCTGAACGCCATAGATCCTCCAGCATGCGCTCATCATCAGGCTGCAGCGTTTTTTGCCGCCGCCAAAGCGTGATGTAATGAAGCACCATACCCGGCAGGAAAACGAACAGGGCGACGATCGCACTGATCGGGATCAGAATCTCGCTCATGGTCATTCCCTGATCTCCGAAGCAGCGGCCCGTTCATTGAGCGCCTGGGCAATCAGGCCTGGCGCGCAGACCACGGCGAGGAAGCCGAAGAGAAAGGCGATCGAGCTGAGCATGGATCAGCCCTCCTGCTTCTTGCCGCCGCCGCGGGCCTTGCGGGCCTTCAGGGCGGCGAGTTCTTTCTCGATCGACTCATTCTGCTCGAGCTCGGCGAACTGGGCCTCAAGGCTCGGCTCGCTGCCGCGGATGGCGTCGGCATAGGCCTCCATCTCATCGACCTTGCGTTCGAGGTTGGAGTAGCGGGCGATCGCTTCATCGGCGCGGCCATCATAGAGCTGGCTGCGCATCCGGATGCGCTGCTCGGCGGCCTCGCGGCGCATCACGAGGGCGCGGTGCTTGGCCTTGGCCTCGTCGAGCTTGGCCTGCAGCTTGGTGAGGTCGTCCTGGCGGCGGGCGAAGGCCTCTTCGGCAAGCCGGGCCGCCTGCTGGCGGCGCTCGATCTCGGATTCGGCCTTCTGCTTGGCCATCAGCGCGCCGCGGGCGAGATCCTCGCGGCCCTTGTCGAGCGCGAGATCGGCCTTGGCGGCCCACTCATCGCGGCTGGTGGTGAAATGGGCGATTTCGCGCTCCATTTCCTTCTTGTCGGCCATGGCGCGCGCCGCGGAGGTGCGTACCTCGACCAGCGTGTCCTCCATTTCCTGGATGATCAGCCGGGCGATCTTTTCGGGGTTCTCGGCCCCGTCCAGCATGGCGTTGATATTGGAGTTGATGATGTCACCGAGGCGGGAAAACAGTCCCATGGGTGGTGTCCTTTCCTAAACAGGTTTCAGAAGAAGAGGCCGCCGAGGAGCACGCCGGCCGCAAAGAACATCCAGGCCTCGGCCGGCCGCGTGGCCAGCCAGCGGCCGAAGCGGCCAGCATCCGTACGGGGCGGGGAGCGATAGTCTTGGTCGTTCATCGTGGTTCGGGTCCTTCCGGGGTTCAAGCATTGCCCATCTCCCTGAGCGCTCTTCCTGTTTCAAGGCCTGTGCCAGTTTGGGAGTAACCACTCAAAGCCCTGATTTTTATGGAAACTATAGCCGGCTGGGCATCCGGCCCGGATATTAATTGGTAATCCAGGCCAATTATGATAGTCAAAATCACCAATAACTATGGCGTAAAACCGTGGATCCTGTCTCTGGAAAGCAGCTCATCGGCGAGGCGCCGGCCTGGCTCTCCGCGCTGGAGCATGCCAGCCGCGTGGCTCCGCTCGACCGGCCGATCCTCGTGATCGGCGAGCGCGGCACCGGCAAGGAACTGGTTGGCGAGCGGCTTCACTTCCTGTCGCGCCGCTGGGAAGGCCCGTTCATCAAGGTCAATTGCGCTGCGCTGACCGAAACCCTGCTCGATTCCGAACTATTCGGGCATGAGCGCGGGGCCTTTACCGGCGCCACCGAGATGCGCCGGGGCCGCTTCGAGCTGGCCGATCGCGGCACGATCTTCCTCGACGAGATCGGCACGATGCCACTGGTCATGCAGGAAAAGCTCCTGCGCATTGTCGAATATGGCGAGTTCCAGCGCGTCGGCGGCTCCAGGGTGCTGACAGCGGATGTGCGCATCGTGGCGGCGACCAATGCCGACCTTCCGGCGATGGCGGAGGCCGGGCAGTTCCGCTGGGACCTGCTCGACCGGCTGTCCTTCGATGTCATCACCCTGCCGCCGCTGCGGGCGCGCGCCGGCGATGCCAGCCTGCTGGCCGATTTCTTTGCCCGGCGCATGGCGATTGAGATGGCGCAGGACTTTCCCGGCTTCGCGCCTTCGGCGATTGCGGCGATCGAGGCGCATCCCTGGCCGGGCAATGTGCGCGAGCTTCGCAATTTCGCCGAGCGCCTGGCCCATCGCGGACTGGTGCTGGCCCCGCATGAGCCGGTGCGCTTCGATCCGGCGGCGCTCGACCCGTTTGCCTCGCCCTGGCGCCCGGGCTCGGCGAGCGCGGAAAAGCCTCCGGAGGCGCTGCAAAGGCCAAAGCCTCCCGCGCGGGCGGCGAGCTTTACCGAGGCTGTGCGCCTGTATGAGCGCGAACTGATCGAAGACGCGCTCAGCCAGAATGACGGCCATCAGGGCAAGGCGGCCAAGGCGCTCGGCCTGACCTATCACCAGATGCGCGGCCTCCTGAAAAAGCATGGCTATGGGAAGAAACAGGCGTGAGCGCAGGATGGTCCGGGAGTTGCAGCCATGCATGACAAGGGGATGTCGAAAGACCGCCTTCGGGCGGCACTGTCAAACGGCTCGCCTTCGCGGCGTGTTTTTGCAATAGTGCAAGATCGTCCTCGTCAGCCTGAAAGGGAGCGCGCGCATGCATATTCAGATCGCCGGCAAGAACAT
>DAIRTA010000227.1:0-3641 GCA_036804125.1 Hyphomonas sp. | reverse complement strand
GATCAGCTCGCGCGCCTTCGATTCGCTTTCACCGGGGCGCCCCCTCACCGGCGAGACCCAGCGGACCAATGAGACAACGAGCCTCGGCCTGTTTGCCTCGCTCAGCTATGACCTGACCGAGCGTCTCACCCTTGCCGGCGGCGCGCGCTGGACCGATGAGGAAAAGGCTTTCGTCGTCTCCCGCTCCCTCAGCCCGATCGGCCAAGGCCCGTTCGGCCCGGTCGGGGATACGATTTCCGATGATGATGTCAGCTGGGATGTCTCGGCGACCTATGCCGCGAGCGGGGCCGTTAATGTCTATGCCCGCATCGCGCGCGGCTTCCGCGGCCCGTCGACACAGGGCCGGCTGCTGTTCGGCAATGATATCTCGACGGCCGATTCCGAAACGGTGCTGAGCTGGGAGGCCGGGGCGAAGAGCGAGCTCCTCGACCAGCGCCTGCGCCTCAATACCAGCGTGTTCTATTACGAACTGGAAGGCCAGCAGCTGACCATTGTCGGCGGCATCGACAATACGGTTGCGCTGTTCAATGCCGGCAAGGGCGAGGGCTATGGCTTCGAGATCGATGCGGAAGCTGCGCCTGCGGACAATTTCCTGCTGACGGCCGGGCTGTCCTATAACAAGACGGAGATCAAGGACGATCTCCTGCTGGCGCCGGGATGCGGGGCGCCCTGCACCATCCTTGATCCGCCCGTGTTTGACGGGACCGGCAATTTGATCGGCTACAATATTTCCGGAAACAGTTTTCCGAACGCGCCGGAATGGATTGCCAATGTGACGGCGCGCTACAGTGTCCCGTTCCGCAGCGGCGAGGTCTACGCCTTCACCGACTGGGCCTATAAAGGCGCTGTCAATTTCTTCCTCTATGACAGCCTCGAATTCGGCGAGGACGGTTTCTGGGAAGGCGGGCTGCGGGTCGGCTATCTGTCGCCGCGCGGCTATGATGCGTCGATCTTCGTCCGCAACCTGACAGATGAGGAACGGCTGGAAGGCGCCATCGACTTCAACAACCTGACAGGCTTCGTCAACGAACCACGCACCTATGGCATCCAGCTGCGCTGGCAGTTCTGACAGGCGGCCCGAGAGCCTCAGACGGGCGAGATATCGGTGATCTTGTAGGTCAGCGGTGTCTCGCCGTGGAGGGCGATACTGACATATTCGCCTTCCTTGAGATGCTGGTCCTCGAACCGGAAGATGGTTTCCTCCTCCTGGTCCTCATCTACATACTTGATGAACCAGCGATGGCCGAGATGGGTGAGGTGGCCGCTGGCCACTTCATCCTCATCCGGATGAAAGCGCCGGACATGGCAGGCTGCGCGGTGCGTGCGCCAGGCCTCGAGATCAATGCGGCCTTCGGCACTTACAGGCGCGACGATGAAATAGCCCTTTCCTTCATCCCCGGCGGGCAGGCCGGGATTGCGGGCGAGCTGGAGGGTGATCCGCGACAGCATTGGCGCCTCCGGTTTCAGCGGGCGAGCGCCAGCGCGGGCGTGGAGGCCGCGTCAAGCAGGCGCTTGGTCGTGCCACCAAAAATGCGCTCGGCCAGCCGTGAGTGGCCATACGCCCCGGCGACGATCAGGCTCGCGCCGGAGCCCTTAGCCAGGGTGAGCAGGCCGGCCGCCACCTCGCCCTCGACACTCGTCGTGCGCGCCTTGATGCCACGCTTTGCGAGCCAGTCCTTGAGCGAGTCCGGCGCGATGACAGGCCGCGCCCCGTCGCGTTCGGCATCCTTGCGGTTCTGGGCGATGATGACCTCGCTGGCGCCCGTCAGGAGATGGGCATGGAAGCGCACGGTCCGGGCCGCACCGTTGGAGCCGTCCCAGCCGACAACGGCCGCGCCCGGCGCAAAGGCGCTGGTGCCTGACAGGACGACCGGCAGGCGGGCATCCATCAGCACATGATCGAACGCCAGCGACAGCGGCTCGCCGGACCTTGCCGCGCTGCGCGGGAAAACCAGGGCATCGGCCAGCGTTCCGGCAGACGCTGCGGCAATTTCCGAAGGCGAAACCTGGTGGACCAGCTCGCTCTGGATTTTTGATGGCGCCGCAACCGCCTCATAGGCCGTGCGGGCCTTCTCCAGCATCTCCTTCTGAAGCTCGATGACACTGGTGGCCGCCGCTGCGGTGAGGCCGGTCGACTCCGGCGTCGTGACGACCATCAGTGCGGATTGCGGATCCGGCAGGGCGAACAGCCCGGTCAGCGGCGCGCCGAGTGTGCCGGCGAGGGCGAGGGCGGATTCGAGTGTCAGGGTGTCGGTCTCGACATGACCCTGAAGCATCGCAACGACAGACATCTCATTTCTCCCAGAGCGGCCATGGCAAGGCACGGCGTTCAGCAGCCATGCCCGGTCCTGTAGCATCGACGGAGATGGCCCGTGTTCCGGAACTTTACCTAGTCCGGCGAGCTGCGGCAATGCGCGCGCGTGCGATCCGGTCCGCCACAAGATTCGCCGGCGCATCCTGGGCCAGGGCCTCATCGAGAACCCTGCCCAGCGTCCTGACCAGCCGGCGTATCTTCTCGCGCACCCAATCGACGGAATAAGCGCCCGAGATCTCGGCGGCGACGTTGATGATACCGCCGCCATTGATGACATAGTCCGGCGCATAGAGGATGCCCTGCCGCCGGAGGAACTCACCCATCTCCGGAACGATCAGCTGGTTGTTCGCGCCGCCGGCGATAGCCCTGACGCGCAGGCGCGGCAGCGTCTTCGGATTGATCACCGCGCCGAGCGCGTTGGGAGAAAAGATATCGGCCTCGGCGTCATAGATTGCATCCGGCTCGACAATCTCTGCGCCTGTCCGGCGCGCCACCTCATCGAGCAGCGCGGGGTCGATATCAGTGATGATCAGCCGCGCGCCCGCGCGCGCAAGATGGTCGCAGACATGCCCGCCAACCGAGCCGACCCCCTGGACGGCCACGACGCGGCCATTGAGATCGTCCGTGTCGAACACACGCTTTGCGACCTCAAGGAGGCCGAGGAAAACCCCTTCGGCCGTCAAGGGGGACGGATCCCCGCTCGCGGCGTCGCCTTCATTGAGGCCGGCCACATAAGCCGTCTTGCGGCGGACGATCGCCATGTCGGCAACATCGATGCCGACATCCTCCGCAGTGTAGTACTGGCCATTCAGGCTATCGACCGCCCGGCCAAGGGATTCAAACAGCGCTTCAGACTTGTCTGTCTTCCGGTCTCCCCAGATGACGGCCTTGCCGCCGCCGAACGGGATGTCGGCCATGGCATTCTTGAAGCTCATGCCCTGTGAGAGCCGCAGGACATCCGTGAGCATCTCCTCAGCGCCGGAATAGTTCCACATCCGGCAGCCGCCGGCCGCCGGCCCGAGCACGGTCGAATGCACCGCAATCATCGCCCGCAGGCCGGAATCCGGATCGTGGAAGGCGTGTACGCCCTCATGGGCATCGAAAGCGGGATGATCGAACATGAATGAACCGGTCGCTGGCTGAGGATGGGCTGGAGCGGACCTAGCCGGGGCCGCCGGGGCGGGTCAACCGGGAGCCCTCAAGGGCTTGTCAACCGTTGACATCTTTGCAGGGATTCGACCGTAAAGTCCTGATTTCATGCAGCTGCGTCCCCTCATCCGGGCCCTCGGGATCATGATCGGCCTGTTCGCGGTCGCCATGATTCCGT
>DAIRTA010000226.1:0-3642 GCA_036804125.1 Hyphomonas sp. | reverse complement strand
CCGCACGAGAAAATGAACGTGAACGGAGGGGCCATCGCCATGGGCCATCCGCTCGGCGCAACCGGTGGCATGATCCTCGGCACGGTGCTCGATGAGCTTGAGCGCTCGGACAAGGAAACCGGCCTCATCACGCTTTGCGTCGGCGCCGGAATGGGAACGGCGACGATCATCGAGCGCGTCTGATCACGATACAGAATACTGAGAGTAATCCAATGAAACTTGAAACCTTCCAATTCGACATCGACAGCGACGGCATTGCGCATGCCGTGTTCGACGTGCCCGGCCGCAGCATGAACACGCTGACCGGCAAGGCGGTCGCCGACATCATCGCCATCGCCAATGAGGTGGCCTCCAATGACAAGATCAAGGGTCTTGTCATCTCCTCCGGAAAGGCGAGCGGCTTCTGCGCCGGGGCCGATCTTGGCGAGATGAACCAGACGGCCGGCGGCGCCGCGCAAAAGGCCATGAAGGACATGACCGAGGACGAGAAAAAAGCGGCCGCTTTCGAGCGCGGCTTTGCGCTCAACAAGACGCTGCGCCAGCTGGAGACCTGCGGCAAGCCGGTCGCGGTTGCGCTGAACGGGCTCGCCCTCGGGGGCGGGCTCGAAGTGGCGCTCGCCTGCCATTACCGCGTTGCGGCGAATGATAATCCGAAGATCCAGTTCGGCCTTCCGGAAGCCAAGATCGGCCTGCTGCCCGGCGCCGGCGGCACGCAGCGCCTGCCACGCCTCGTCGGCGTGCAGGCCGCCTTGCCGCTTATCCTGCAAGGCGAGAGCTTCAATGCCGAGAAGGCGCTTGCGATGGGCGTCGTCCAGGAGCTGGCTCCGGGTGCGGAGACGGTCGCCCGCGCAAAAGCCTGGGTGAAGGCCAATCCCAAGGCGAAGGCGCCCTGGGACGAGAAGGGCTTCAAGGTGCCGGGCGGCGTGCCGCACAAATCCCCGGGCGCCGGCCAGGTCGCCACGATGGCCAATATGATGCTGTCAGCCAAGACCTATGGCAATTATCCGGCCCAGAAGAATATCCTGTCCTGCATCTATGAAGGCCTTCAGGTGCCGATCGATGCAGGCCTCAGGATCGAGACGCGCTATTTCATAAATACCCAGTCGCGCCCCGAGGCCAAGGCGATGATCCGCTCGCTGTTCCTCTCGACGCAGGCCCTGTCAAAAGGCGCCAACCGTCCGGCAGGCCATCCGAAGACGGAGTTTACCAAGGTTGCCGTGATCGGCGCCGGCCTGATGGGCGCCGGCATTGCCTATGTGCAGGCGAAAGCCGGCATACCGACCGTGCTCGTCGATGTCTCGCAGGAGGCGGCCGAAAAGGGCAAGCAATATTCCGTGCGCCTCGTGGAGAAGGATATCTCACGTGGGCGGCTGACCAAGGAGAAAGGTGAGGCCCTGCTCGCGCTGATTACGCCGACCACGTCCTATGATGAGGTGAAGGGCGCCGATCTCGTCATCGAGGCGGTGTTCGAGAATGAGGAGCTGAAAGCGAAGATTACCCAGGCGGCGGAAGCCGTCATGGGCGACGATGCCGTGTTCGGCTCGAACACTTCGACCCTGCCGATCACCGGCCTCGCCAAGGCATCCAAACGCCCGGCGAATTTCATCGGCATCCATTTCTTCTCGCCGGTCGAGCGGATGGGCCTGGTCGAGATCATCAATGGCAAGGAGACAAGCGAAGCGACGCTGGCGAAGGCGATCGATTATGTCCTCGCCATCCGCAAGACGCCAATCGTGGTCAATGACAGCCGCGGCTTCTATACCTCGCGCTGCTTCGGCACCTATACCCGCGAGGGCATGGAAATGCTCGCCGAGGGCATCAAGCCGGCGATCATCGAGAATGTCGGTCGCCAGTGCGGCATGCCGATGGGCGCGCTGGAGGTCTCAGACTCGGTTGGTCTTGACACGGCGCTGAAGGTCACCCGCGCCACGGCGGAAGCGATGGGCGCTGATCTGCAGTCGGACGACCGCACGAAATTCCTCGCCTGGCTGGTCGAGGACCAGGGCCGGGTCGGGCGCAAGGCCGGCAAGGGCTTCTATGACTATAATGCGCAGGGCAAGCCGGACCGTCTGTGGCCGGATCTCAACAAGCAGCTCGAGGTCAAGATCGATGAATGCCCGCCGGCGCTGAAGAAGGAGCTGACCAACCGCTTCCTCGTGCGCCAGGCGATAGAGGTGGCGCGCTGTTTCGAGGAAGGCGTCATCACCGATGCGCGCGACGCCGATATCGGCTCGATCCTCGCCTGGGGCTTTGCGCCCTATACCGGCGGGTGTGCCAGCTATATCGACCTGATCTGGGGCATCCGCGACTTCGTTGCCGAGGCCGACCGGCTGGCCGACACGTATGGCGACCGCTTCCGGCCGAACGCGCTCCTGCGGGAGATGGCAGAAAAAGGCCAGAGCTTCTACGAACGCTTCCCGCCAGCGGGCGAGGCGAAGGCAGCCGCCTGAGCCTGCATGGTCTGCCTGCAAACGAAAGGCCGGAGCGGCGATGCTCCGGCCGTTTTATTTGCCTACGTCTTACTGCGCCCTAGCGCTTGGACCACCAGCCGCTGCGCTTGCGCGCGGGCGGCTGTGGCGGGCTCGCCTCGATGTCAGGGCTGGCCTCCGCCATTTCGGGCGCCGCCGGTTCAGGGTCTGCGGCGGGCCCTGCCTCCGCGGGCGCGCTGTCCGGCTCGGCGTGTTGGGGTTCGGCCTCAGCCTCCGGCAGGGCCTTGGTCTCGACCGGCGCCGGGGCGGGCTCAGGCGCGGCAGGCGGCTCCGCTATTTCAGACGCTGGCGCAGGCGCTGCCTCCTGGGGCTCCGGCGCCTCGTCGAGCATGTCCGGCGCGCTCACCGAGACCCCGTCAAGCCAGGCCGGGCCGTCTTCCGGCGCCGCTGGGGCGCCCGGCTCCTGGGGCCGGCGGCGGCGGCCTCCGCGGCGGCCGCGGCGGCGGCGCTTGCGGGGGGCATCCTCCTCGCCGTCCGTGGCCGCACCGCTTTCCGGCTCATCTCCTGACTCTTCGTCATCTTCCTCTGAGCCGGCATCGTCCGGCGCGCCAGCCGCGGCGTCGGCCGTTTCGGCATCAATGACCTCAAGCCCGGTTTCCGAGCTCTTTGGCCGCCGCCGGCGGCCGCGGCGCCTGCGGCGTCCGGTGCGTTCCTCACCCGGCTCATCGGCAGAGGAGGCGTCCGTCTCGTCTTCAGGCTCCCTGTCCTCGGCCTGATCGGCCTCGTCCGCTTCATCCTCGGCATCTGTTTCCGGCTTGCGCGCCGAGGGTTTTTGCAGCGAGCGTGGCGGCGGGCGCTTGCGCGGGCGGGCGCCGGGATCGCGTTCCGCCTCGATATGGAAATCGCCGGGCAGCATGTCCTCGGCCGAGCGGATCGAAACGGCGAAGCCTGCCTTGCGCTCGATTTCCACCAGCGCCTCGCGCTTGTTGTTGAGGATATAGAGGGCGACATCGGTGGGCGCATGCACGGTGATGCTTTTCAGCCCGCCGGTGGCGGCCCGCGCTTCGATGGCCCGGATCAGCTGCAGTGCCGCCGAGGGAATCGACCGGCGCCGGCCGGTGCCGTTACACGCCTCGCAGGGCGCCGAGGTCGCCTGAAGCACGCCCTGGCGGCGGCGCTGGCGGGAGATTTCCATCAGGCCGAACTGCGAGAT
>DAIRTA010000225.1:0-3670 GCA_036804125.1 Hyphomonas sp. | reverse complement strand
CTTGCCGCCCGTCACAGCCGCGAGGATAATGAGCGCGACGCCATGCGCCTCGCCGATATGCTCCGTAGGCTGTATACCATGCCACAGATGACGCTCGCCCTCCTGCAGGGCGCGGTGATGGGCGGCGGGGCCGGGCTTGCCGCCTGCTGTGATGTCGTCATCGCGCGGGCGGAAACGCAGTTCCGTTTTTCCGAGGTGCGCCTCGGCCTCACCCCGGCCACGATCAGCCCGTTCGTGATCCAGGCCATCGGGCCGCGCTGGGCGAAGGCGCTGTTCACGACGGCTGAAGGCTTCGATGCGGCCTTTGCCGAGAAGATCGGCCTTGTCCATTATGTCGCCGAAACCGAGGAGGACATGACCAAGCTGCAGGAGCATGTCGCCCGCCTCGTCTTCTCCGCCGCGCCGGGCGCGGTCGCAGACGCCAAGGCGCTCGTTCACGAGGTGGCCGGGCGCGAGATCAATTCCGGCCTGATGCATGACACGGCCCGGCGGATTGCCGCACGCCGCGCCTCTGATGAGGGCAAGGAAGGCATCGCCGCTTTCCTCGAAAAGCGCCCGCCCGCCTGGAAAAGCTGAACATCCCTAGCGGCGGGCCCAGCCGGAGGCGAGGCGCCCGAAGCCGGTGCCAATGGTCTTGCCGATCAGCCCCGGCATGAATTCCGGGCGCGAACACAGCACGCGCAGGCTGGCAAGGGCGCCGCCCTCGCGGCCGGTGGCGACCATGCGGTTCCAGGTATCGAAGAACTCGAACTGGCGGCGATGGGCAATCAGCGCGTCGCGCTCGCCCGGCGTGCGGGCCGGATCTTCCAGAAGCTCCGTATCGGTGCGGATCAGGCGGGCGATATCCTCGACCCGCCGCCGGTGCGACAGCGAGCCCTTCTGCGTCACCGCGACATAGCCGCAGGCATCGGTCGCCATGAAGCGCCCGCCCGCCGCAATGGCGCGGGCATAGAGATCATAATCCTCGCCAAGGCGCATGTCCTCGCGGTAGCGCAGGCCGTGCTGCTCCAGGAAATGGCGCCGCATCAAAGGCTTCAGATAGCCGATCTCGCGGCCGGGTCCGGTTATGCGCGCGATGTTCTGGCGCACGAAGCCGGCGAGGTCCATTTCGACAAGGCCGACCGGCGCGCGCCTCCAGTGCGTGCGCCCGGCGGAAGGCGGCTGGCCGGGCTCGACCCGGATGAGGTCATCGGCGAGCAGGTCGGCGCCGCTCTTTTCCGCGCGGGCCAGGAGGTCGCGGATACGGTTCGGCAGCATGTAGTCATCGGCGTCGAGCGGCGCGATCCATTCGCTCCCGGCCGCTGCCAGCGCGGCATTGCGCGCCGCCGCCGGCCCGCTGTTCCGGTCGAGCCGGATCAGGCGGAAATGCGGATGCCCAGCGGCCGCAGCCTCAGCCGCAGCGGCGGTCTTATCCGTTGACGCATCATCAGCGACGATGACGCTGACCGGTTCGCTCTGCGACAGCGCCGAGCGGACGGCGCGGGTGATGTCACCCTCCGCATTATAGGCGGCAATGAGGATCGTGACCTGGGTCATGCGCGCCCCGTCAGGCGCTTCAGCGCGCGGACAGTCCCCGTCATCCATTTCGGGCGTGAGGAGGCGTCGATCCGGAATTGCAGCAGGCGCCTTCGTGGTTCGCCGGCCGGGGCGATCGTCAGCAGGCAGAAATAGAGATAGCGCAGCCTGGAAGTCAGGCCCGGCTCGCGCCCGTAAGCGGCGCGCAGCTTGCGCAAGGGGTCGCGCGCCGTCTCGCCTGCTTTGGGGTGCTCATCCGGTTCATAGACGAGGGAGATCAGGCGTTCGAGCTGGTGCAGCGCGTCGCGCTCGCCCAGGTCGGGCGCCGGGGTCAGGCCGCGCGCTTCGGCGCCGCGCCGGATCACTTCATACCGCCCGGCATCATGCACCAGCCGCCAGCGGGCGAGCTTGGCATAGGCGGCATAGCCGGCCCGGCGGTTGGAGTGCTGCTTGCCGTGCAGGCGGTAGACCGCGATCGGCTGGTCCGAGCTGCGGATCGGCCCGCAGAAGGGGATCGCTGCGCCGAGATAGCCATCGGCGCCATAGTCGAACAGGGCGGTGTCGATCGGCATGATGCGGTCCATCGCCCAGCGGGCAAACACCATGCCCGACGTCACGGGTGTCATCACCCGGCCGCTCTGGCTGAGCGCGGGAGCCAGGTCGCCCTCGGGCAGGGGCGTGCCTTTCGGCGGGAATTGCCCGCCGCTGAGTTCGCCCTCGGAATCGGCATAGCAGAGCGGGAAGAAATAGGCCGCGCAGGCCGGATCATAGATCTCGCGCAGGCGCTTGAAGGCGCCGGGCAGGACGAAATCATCGGCGTCGAGATAATACACGATATCGCCGGTCACGGCGGCATAGCCGAGATTGAAGGCGATGCTCTGCCCGCCATTTTCCGGCGGCAGGATGGCGGTTACGACATGGGCATAGGCGGCAATGATCTCGCGCGAATTGTCGGTCGAGCAGTCATCGACCACGATGATCTCGGCCTCCGGTTCCTCCTCCAGCACGCTTTCGATCGCGCGGGGCAGGTAACGGCCATAATTATAGTTGCAGATGACGACAGAGATGCGCAGCTGCGCCGGGTCGGCAGGCGGCAGGGCCGCGCTGGCAGAAGCGGCTGCATGGGTCGCCATCTCGGACATCTGGCTCCGGCCTCCGGTTGCGCGACGGGGCGCGCATGAACTCGCTGTTTCCTTGCAAGACCGGGCTTGCAAGAACGGGGCCTCTTCGCGCGGGCGCGGCCGGCCGGCGGGGCCCCTGCGTTAACTATCCGATTAACGCCGCAGCGCCAGCCCTGATGACGCCTACCCGATCGGCAGGCCAATGGATCGCAAGGTATTCAGGCATGCCGAAACCGGGTCAATACCTGTCAGCGCCTCGATCTGGTCCCGGAAGACATAGGCCGCAACCAGGAACAGGATGATATAGATCGCAAACTGCATCAGGGATTTCAGGATGAAGGCCCCTGCGCTGGCCGCTACAAGGCCGAGCCCGCCAAGGATCATCGCGCCCTGCCAGGGCTCAAGCCCGGCCTCGGCGGCCTGATTGTAGCCGAGATAACCGCCCACGGCGGCGCCGACGAGTCCGGCAATGCCGGCAAGGCCCGGATTGGAATTGTAAGCCATCTGCTTCCTCCCCTAAGGATGCGGCCGGCGCCCGGCCAGAAGCCCTGAACCTTACGCGATCAGGCCCGCCGGGCAATGCCATAATGACATCCTGCTCCGGCCCGGAGACCGCCTTGAAGCCGCCACCAAATCCGGCGACAGCGCCCGGATATGCGTTCGCCCGCCTCTCCTGACCAGCCCCGGCCAGCCTCCGGCGCCCGGCTGGCCCGGCGCCTGAGGCCGCTGCGCGAAGCGCTGCACCGGCGTTTCGTGCGCGGCCCGGCCAGCCTCGCGGCGTTTGAATTTGTCGCTTTCGGCATCAAGCAGGCCTGGGCCTGCCTGTTCGGCGGGGCGATGCTGGCCCTGCTCCTGCTTACGCATTTCTTCTATCCGCAGGGGGCCGCGCTGGCCCGTTATGACTTCCTGGTCCTCGCCGCCATCGCCCTGCAGGCGCTGATGCTGTGGAGCGGCCTCGAGACCTGGGAGGAGGCGCGGATCATCCTCATCTTCCATGTCGCCGGCACCATCATGGAACTGTTCAAGACCGCCGC
>DAIRTA010000224.1:0-3719 GCA_036804125.1 Hyphomonas sp. | reverse complement strand
CGGCGTCACCGGGCTGACATACTTTCCTGTCTTTGCAGATGCCCGCGATTGGCATAGCCTCAAACCTCGCACGATGAAGGCGGAGCGGGGATAATGGGCCGCAACAGGAAGAATTCCGGGGCGCAGCAGGGACATTTCGACTGGCGTAACGTGCTGGTGAAGGCCGCGGAGCCGCCGCAGGTGATCGCGATCAGTCCGGCGCAGGGCTCGGATGTGCAACCCCGCCGGATTTCGGCGCAGTCGGACGTTTATCTTTCCATCTCCGTTGACGCCTTCAGCCACCCTGTGGCGAGGAAAGGGCTGACGCGGCAGGTGCCCCTGATTTTCGCCGAGGCGAAATTCCGCCGGGAGACGGACCGAGACCTGCCCAGCACGGCGGTGCTCGGGCCGTTGCCGGGCGCTGGCGGCAAGGCGCGCAGCCACCAATATGCCTTTGGCGGGCGGACGTTCTTCGGGCCGGTGCGCCTCGACGGCTCGGTCGAGCTGGCGATCGGGCTGCACCTGCACCGCTCCAGCCAGGCAGGGCGGCGGATGCTGGAGGTCGCCCGCCATGGATCGCGCCTGATGACAGCGGGGGGCGACCTGCTGCTGCTGAAGCCGGGGGTGGACGCGGCCTTCGACCTGCTCAAGGGCCTGCTGCCGGAGGGCGAAACGCCCTGGATCGCCGGGATCCTGCGCGACCTGCTGGCGCGCGGCGGCAGCGAGTTCGAGACCGGGACCTGGGCGGTGATGCCGGCCGGCACCCAGGCCGGCGAGGTGTTCTTCGACCGCCAGAACAGCCGGCTGTGCCGGGCCGACCTGACGCCGCTGGCGGCGCCCTATTTCGTCTATTCGATCGATGCCGCCGATACGATCAGCGACCGGCTGCGCATCGGCGATGTCGCCGCGGCGCGCGAACGCCTGCGCAAGGCCATCAGCAATGGCGAGGCGACCAGCGAGGCGCAACTGACGGAGCTGTTCGAGCTGTTCAGGCGGACGGTGATCCTGTCGGAGGAACTGACGCAACGCGACAAGGACGAGATCATCGCGGCCGAGGCCGGATTGCTGAACCAGCTATTGTCCGGGCGCAAAGCCGGCGCGCCGGCGCCAGTGCTGCCGGACCGCGTCATCTCGGTCATCGGCCTGTCCGAAGCGCGCCGCGAGCGCGGCCCGAAGGCGGCGGCGGATGCGGCGGAAGCGGCGATCATGGAAACGCTGGCCGCACTCAAAAATCCGTCTCCGGACCAGCCCTTCGAGGCAATGGTGACAGAGCTTGGCACGGCGGTGCGCGATTTCGCGATCATCGTGCGCAGCGATCCGGACAATCTCCTGGGCCGGGCGATCCATATTGCCAAGCAGCTTCGCCGGCAGCGGGAGTTCCGGGCGCTGCTGACGCTGGCAGAGGAAATCGCTCGGGGCGGGGTCGATATCGGATGGCTCAGCTATTTCGCGGCCTCGGCGATCATCGACCTCGGCGGGGTTGAGCCCTATGATCCGGAGGCGGAGGATGCCGCCGAGGACAGCCGCGAGGCCGGCGAGGCGGCGCCCACAAGCGGCTTTGCCGCGAGCGCGGAAGCCTATCTCGGCCGGGCGATGGAGCTGTGCAAGCCCGAGCATGAGAATGACACAAAACTGCTTTCGGAATGCCTCGGCCTTGCCGGGCGGATCTGGAAGACGCGCGCCGTCATGCCGGGCACGGACCCGCTGGCGGCCGCCCAGGCTTTCGAGCGGTCGTTTGCCTTTTATGGCCAGGGCGCAGCGCTTCCTGTCGATCCGGATTTCCACCGGGTCAACCAGCTCGGCCTGATCCGGGCGGCGGAGAAGATCGGTCTCAGGCTGGCGCGGCCTGCAGAGGCAAAGCGCTGGGCCAGGGCGATCCTGGCGCGCGCCGAGACGGCGCTTAAGGCGGGCTCGGACAATCCCTATATCTTCTCCAATGGCGGGGACGCCGCCCTGTTCCTCGGCCGTGAGGATAAGGCGGCCGAGCTGTACCGGAAGTTCGTCGAGTCCCAGAAGGACAATGCTTTCGCCCTCAATGCCTCGCGGCGCCAGCTGGCGGAGGTCTGGGGCCAGGATGTGCGCGGCAATACGGACATTTCGGCGGTGATGCGCGACATGGTGGAATACTCCGCCTACCGTGCATCCAGCCTGTCGATGAGCCTCGAGGAAATCGAGGTGATGGACCTGAAGAGCGATGCCGAGGCGCAGGGCCTGGAGGCGCTGTTCGACGGGCCGCCGGCTCTGCCGCGCGCGCATGTCCGCGATGTGCTGCGCCTGTCGCAGGGCGTTGGCCTGGTGCGCCGGCCGAACGGGCGCCCGGTCGGCACGGGCTTCCTGCTTCGCGGGCACAAGCTGCATCCGCAGCTCGGCGAGGATCTCGTATTCGTCACCAATGACCATGTCGTCAGCGACCAGCGGCGCTATCCGGGCGTGGTGACGCTGAAAGCGCGCGATGCCCGCATCGTGTTCGAGGATCTCGATCCGGAACGCGAGTTCAGCGTGCGCGAAGTGCTGTGGGCGTCGCCGGCGAGCGTGCATGACATCGCCATCCTGCGCCTGACCGACCAGCCTTCGGGGCTGGAACAGGAATTCGAGATCGCCGACTCGCTGCCGGGCCGCTGGCTGACCGAGGAGCATCAGGCGGCCCGCGATGCGCCGAAGCTGGCGCCGCGCGTGTTCGTGATGGGCCATCCGAACGGGCGCGGGCTGGAGATCACCTTCGAGCGCAACTACCTGATCGATCACGAACTGGCCAACCCCTCGATGAAGGCGACGCCGGCGGCGGTGCGCGTGCATTACCGCGCGCCGACGGAATCCGGCAGCTCCGGCAGCCCGGTGCTGAGCGCGGCCAGCCGCAAGCTGATCGCGGTGCATCATGGCTGGGCGCCGAAGCCGCTGTTCCGTGAACTGAAGGATAATGAAGTGTATGAGGCCAATGAGGGGCTGTGGATCCAGGCGGTCCGGGCGGCCTTCCAGGCCGAGACCGGGACGGGCGCGGCGCGGGTGACGGGCGCTGCTGCCGAGCCGGTGTCGTGAGAGGCGCCGATGCCTTTCATTGAAACACCGGGCGAGGGGCTGAGCCTTGAATCGATCCGCAGCATGGATGCGCTGGAGGGTATCGGGCGGGGCAGGAGCCGGAGGCGGCTGCTGGCTGTCTCGATCCTGGCGGACATGGAACGCGGCGGGCGGACGATGGCCGTCGTGACCCGTGCGTATACGTATTATCACGAGCTGCGCGGCGAAATGGTGTCGATCGATGTGCCGGAAGGCTTCGTGACGGATTTTGCCTCGGTGCCGAAGCTGCTGCACTTCCTGATCCCGCCTTTCGGGCGCCATGCGCCGGCGGCGGTGCTGCATGATTATGTCTATGCCATCGGGCAGAAGAAGGCGCGCAAGATGGCCGACCGGCTGTTCCTGTATGCGATGCAGGAATCCGGCGTCGATTTCCTGCGCCGCTCGGTGATGTACCGGATGGTGCGGCTGTTCGGCTGGAGGGGCTATGGCCTCGCATCCGACTGGGCCTTCCTCGATCCGGAGTATGGCGACGAGATCGCCCCGCCCTTTGCGCGGGCGGACCGCTACTGGGCGCCGGAGCGCGCGAAGAAACACAAGAGCAAAGCGAAAGAGACATTGGCGGCGGCGCCGGACTGAACCCGTGCGGGGTATCAGGCCCGGAGGAGAGATACGGGCCGGGAGGAAACGAAAGTGAGGGTGGGATGAGTTGGCTGATCGCACTGGCA
>DAIRTA010000223.1:0-3723 GCA_036804125.1 Hyphomonas sp. | reverse complement strand
GTCGCAGCACGCCTGAAGGCAGCAGGCCATTCTGTCCTGTTCCTCGACATATCGCGCCGTCCGGCGCCCGCCGCGCAGGCCATCAGCGAGGCGATGGGCGCCCTTTACCGGCCCTTGCCATTCGCCGACGGGCGGCAGGTCTCCGAGACCGTGCGCAGCCTGCTGCTCGATTAGGGGCCGGTGATGGGAAGCGGGCTCGACTGGGAATCACTCAAAGCCAACTGGCCGGGCAGCGCCTGCAGCCGCTTCGTCGAAGCGGGGGGCTATCGCTGGCATGTACAGCGCGCCGGCACCGGGCCCGGCCTCGTCCTGATCCATGGCACCGGCGCCTCAGCGCATTCCTTTGCCGGGCTGATGCCCTTTCTTGCCGGGGATTTCGATGTTCTGGCCATGGACCTTCCGGGGCATGGGTTCACACGCTGCGATCATCGCCCGGATGCTTCACTGCCGGGCATGGCCGAGGCGGTTCGTGCGCTTCTGGCGGCGGAGGGGGTGGCGCCTGTCTGCCTAGTGGGACATTCGGCCGGTGCTGCGATTGCCATAAGGCTCGCGACGGCGCTCGACCCGCGTCCGGACCCTGTCATTGCCCTGAATGGCGCGCTACGTCCTTTGCGCGGCATGCTCGGCCTGATCGGCCCGGCGGCCGCGCGGCTGTTGTTGCTGAACCCGTTCGCCGTGCCGGGCCTTGCCCGCGGGGCGAAAGACCTTGCGCGGGTGCGCCGGCTCATCGAAGGAACGGGCTCACACTTACCCGACGCCTTGCTGCGACCGTATCAGCAGCTCTTTTCGGATCGCAACCATGTGCGCGGCACCGTCGCCATGATGGCAAGCTGGGATGTCAGTGGCCTGATGGCGCCGTTTGAGCGGGCCGGGCTCCGGCTGCACCAGATCGTGGGTACCGGCGACCGCGCCATTCCCCCGGAGACGGCGGCGGATATCGCGCGTGGCCACAAGGGCGTCAGCCTGGAGAGGCTCGACGGGCTCGGTCATCTCGCCCATGAGGAAGACCCAGGCCGTGTCGCGGCCGCCATCCGGGCCGCCATCGGTTCAAGGGTGGCGCAAAGGCAGGCCGTGCGATGAAAGAGCGTGACGGGCGCGGATTTTGCGCCATCTACATACCTGTTTCCGCAGCCCGGCCGGCGGGCGGCGGAGCAAGCCCGGAGACCCCCGGATGGCGATGATCAGCCTGCCCGAAAACCATGCCCAGCGTTTCGTGCTGAGCCATGAAGTCCATGCCCGCCCGCCAGAGCCGCTTACAGGATCGGTCAAGCTGTCCTGCATCGCCCTGACAACCAACTGGCCCTATGCCGAAAGCGACCGGGATGTGGTGGTCGAACTGACCCGGCGCTATGGCGTCACCCCGCCGGGGCCGGGGGTGAAGCATTTCAGCGTCGATCTCAAGGATTTCCGGCTGATCTGGGAGCGGCATACCGAGTTTACGCGCTACACCTTTCTGGTGCCGGCAAAGCCCGGCGATGCGGCCTTCTCCCCGTCTGCGATCGAGGCCGCCCCGGCCGACTGGCTGGCGGGCCTGCCGGGCGAGCTGATCGTTGCCGTCCATGCAACCCTGAAGGCGACCGCTGAGGATGTCCTGAAGCATGCCGTCTATTCCGAGCGCTATTTCAGCGGCCATGCACTGATCGGCTCCTCGATAGCGGGCGGGGCCGCAACCACGCTGACGGATTTCCGGCTGCATGCGGACGGATTTTCCCGCTTCCTGATCCTCAACCGCGCGATGACGCCCTGGCATGCGGGCCGTATCGTGCAGCGGCTGCTCGAGATCGAGACGTACCGGATCATGGCGCTGTTTGCCCTGCCTGTGGCGCAGGAGCTCGTGCCGAAACTGTCCGGCTGGGAAGCGGAGCTGTCCCGGATCACCGCCGAGATGACCAGCAGCGAAGCGGATGATGAAGCCAAGCTGCTCGCCCGCCTGACCGCGCTCCAGGCCGCGATCGAGAAAAGCCATACCGAAACCCAGTTCCGGTTCAGCGCGGCTGCCGCCTACTACACCCTCGTGCAGCGGCGAATCGAGGAGCTGCGCGAGGAACGCCTCTCCGACATGCAGACCTTCAGCGAGTTCACCGAGCGCCGCCTTGCCCCGGCGATGGACACCTGCCAGTCGGTTGCGCGGCGCCAGTCGGCCCTGTCGGAGCGCGTGGACCGGGCGGGGCAACTGCTCTCGGCCAAGGTCGACAAGGCGCTGCAATTGCAGAACCGGCAGATTCTTGAAAGCATGAACAGCCGGGCCGAGTTGCAGCTGCGCCTGCAGCAGACCGTTGAAGGGCTCTCGGTGGCCGCGATCACCTATTATGTCGTCGGCGTGGTCGGCTATATTGCGGGCGGCCTTGAAGCCATGGGCGCGAATGTCGATCCGAAGCTGGCCATGGGCATTGCTGCGCCGCTGGCTCTGGCCGCGGCGATAGCCGGGGTCTGGCATACGCGCCGCCAGCTGGCGAAGCGCACCGCAGCGGCCCCGGGCGAGTCGCAACCGGCGGGGACAGGGGATGGACGGTAACGCCGCCTTTCCGCCTGCGGGTCACCCGCCGCGCGCCGTCGTCATCGGCGCCGGTTTCGGCGGGCTGGCGGCCGCCATCCGCCTCGGCGTCAAAGGCTATGCGGTTACCCTTGTCGAGAAACTCGATGGCCCGGGCGGGCGCGCCTATACCTTCCGGCAGGATGGCTTCACCTTCGATGCCGGGCCGACCATCCTGACAGCGCCGCACCTGTTCGAGGAGCTGTGGGCGCTCTGCGGAAAGACTTTTGCAGACGATATCACGCTGCGCCGGCTCGATCCTTTCTACACGATCCGTTTCGACGATGGCACGCTGTTCCATGCTCATGCCGATGAAGACCGGATGCGGGCGCAGATCGCGGCGATGGCTCCCGATGATGTTCAGGGTTATGAGGCTTTCCTGAAGGCCAGCGCACGGATCTTCGAGGCGGCCTATACCCGCCTTGCGCAGGAACCCTTTCACCGCTTCACGCGCCTGCTTGAGGCCGCGCCGGAGCTGATCCGGCTGCGCGGCTATACCTCCGTGCAAACGACAGTTTCCCGCTATTTCAGGGATGAGCGCCTTCGCATCGCCCATTCCTTTCATCCACTGTTCGTCGGCGGCAGCCCCTTTGCGGCGCCGGCCTATTATGCGCTGATCTCGCATCTCGAACGCCTCTGGGGCGTGCACTATGCCGTAGGCGGAACAGGAGCGCTGGCCCGCGGCCTTGCGGGCCTGATCGAA
Source organism: Hyphomonas sp. (assembly GCA_036804125.1). Taxonomy (GTDB): domain Bacteria; phylum Pseudomonadota; class Alphaproteobacteria; order Caulobacterales; family Hyphomonadaceae; genus Hyphomonas. The sequence goes on along the minus strand of DAIRTA010000223.1, from coordinate 487 downwards.
GGGCAGGGCAGCACGCTTCGCTATAATGCCGAGGTTGATGAAATCCTCACGCATGGCGGGCGGGTGTCCGGCGTCAAGTTGATGAGTGGCGAGGAGATACCGGCCGATCTCGTCGTGTCCAATGGCGAGGTTGGCTGGACCTACCGGCACCTGCTGCGCGCCGCGCCGCGCCGTTTCTCGCATGACCGCCGCCTGTCACGCGCCCGCTATTCGATGAGCCTGTTCGTCTGGTATTTCGGAACACGCCGGCAGTATCCGGATGTGCCCCACCACACCATCCTGATGGGGCCGCGTTACAAGGGGCTGATCGACGATATCTTCCGCCGCAAGATCATTGCGGAGGATATGAGCCTTTACCTGCACCGCCCGACGGCCAGCGATCCGACGCTGGCGCCGCCCGGATGCGATGCCTTCTATGTGCTTGCGCCGGTGCCGCATCTCGGCGGGGGCGCCGATTGGGAGGCGCTCGCGGCCCCGTTCCGGGAGC
>DAIRTA010000222.1:0-3734 GCA_036804125.1 Hyphomonas sp. | reverse complement strand
GGCAGGCGTCTCGTCCTCGGGCCGGACATAGCCCCGCTCGACCTTGAGCTGCCCCTCGCCATCGATGGAGATGAACGCGCCCGCTATCGCGACATCGCCGGGATCATAGGTTACGGGCCGGGTCTCGAAGCCATCGAGCTCGACCTCGATCTCGCCAAGCCGTGTGTCGATGTCCTCGGGCACATCCTCATCATTGTCCTGAAAATAGCGCTCTTCGATTGCCGCCATTTCATCGCGCAGGGCTTCTCGGCGGGCGTCGTCCTCATCACTGAGCGCTGCTTCCTCGCCCGTGATGCGGCGCAGGCCGGCCGTATGTCCGTAGGGAAAGTCCTGGGCATTCTCAATCCAGCGCCAGCCCTCCGCCTTCACCTTCTCGGCTTCCTCGGCGAGCCTTGCGGCAACGAGTTCTTCCAGCAACGCGACGTCCTGCAACCAGCCCTCGTCATTCTGCGAGAACAGGTCGCGCAGGATGACACCGCCAGCCTGTTCATAGGCTTCAAGCCCGACAAAGCGGGCGCGCTTGTCCGACGCACGGACGGCATTTTCCGTCAGCAGCTTGCGGATGTAGTAAGGCTCCTGATTATAGCCCCGCAAGACCGTCTCCCACACCTGTTCCTGCCGGGCGTGGTCATCGGAAATCGTGAAACACATGAGCTGTTCGAGCGTCATCTCGTCGGCGGCATAGGCGTCGAGCAGCTTCGGTGACACGGAGGCAAGCTTCAGCCGCTGTTTCACCACCTGCGGCGTCACGAAAAACCGCGCGGCGATATCGTCCTCGCTCAAGCCCTGACCTTTAAGCGACCGGAAGGCGCGGAACTGGTCGAGCGGATGGAGCGCTACGCGCTGGCAGTTTTCCGCGAGCGAATCCTCATCCGCAAGGCCCTCCTCACGGATGATGCAGGGGATGGGGGCGGTTTTCGCCAGCCGCTTCTGCTTCACCAGCAGCGCCAAGGCCCGGTAACGGCGGCCGCCCGCCTGCACCTCGTATTTGTCCGTCGGCTGACCGTCCTCGCCGGTGATAGCCCGCACGCTCAGGGACTGCAGCAGCGTCCGCCGGGCAATGTCCTCCGCCAATGTCTCGATGGACACGCCCGCCTGCACCCGTCGGACGTTCCGGCTGGACACCACCAGCTTGTCGAACGGAATGTCCCGCGCCTCGGACAGGGAAATCTTTGTGAGCTTTGCCATATCGGTTCTCCAGAACGGGCCGACGAAAGTCTCTCTCTCGTCTCCTGACCCCGTTCACAAAGAACCGTTCCGCTCTCTTCCTCTTCAGGCCGCCGTTTTTTCCCGGCCTGATCCAGCTTTTGTGCCCCCGGACCTCCCGATGGATTCGGCGCGATGAAAACAGAGCCCGCGTTTGTGAGATTGCTTCATGCGCCACACAGTGGCGCCTGCATACTGCGAAGTGTCTCAGTTCGACTCAAGAGGAGGAACTGCAAGCGGCTGTGACTGCCATGAGACGGTTTGCACTAACCGCTATCATCCAATGAGGCGAAGGCGGCGGCGACGTCGGCTTCGGTGACGTCCTTCATTGCCTTGTGAATGACAGCCTTGAGCGGCTGCCCGCCTGCCATGACGATGATCACCGTCTCACGCGGCGGACAGCCTTCCTCAGGGCAGGCAAGCTCATTGACGGAGATGACATCGTCCGGACCTGCCACCCCTGTCGCCCGCGTCCATTCCCGTACGCGGCCGATGGCTTCAGAGAAGGAGGCACTCTTCTTGGGAGCAAATGGGTTATCGAATCCGCTCACGGATGAAGTTCTCCATCTCCATGATTCCGCAAAAGCCTGTCAGCGATGCATAGGCGAGATGTCTGCCGCCCGCGCTCCAGGCGAGATGATCGACCGCGCCATCCTGGCTGGCGCGCAAGATCAGCGCCTGGCCGTCCGCCAGGTTCACGAGCTTGATCAGGCCGGTGACATAGCCGATCGCAAGCAGATCACGTTTCGGGTGGAACGCAACCACCGTGCTCAGGCTTTCCTCTGGAGCGAACTCCTCCGCCCGCTCGCCCATTGGTCCGTCCTTGCCTTTGAACGGCCAGACCAGTGCGCCGTGGCTCCCGGAAGTCGCCAGAAGCTTGCCATTCTTCGACCAGCTGAGGGATCGCGGCTTGGCCGGGTAGCCGCCCATATGCATGTTGGCCTTGTCGCCGAGCCGCCAGCCATGCAGCGCATTTTCCTGCATCGGCGTCAGAAGGAAGCGGGCGTCAGGACTCCATGAAACGCCGATGTGGGAACCGCCCCAAGGCAGGTTCACTGGCGACGCGCCCTTGATCGACAGCGACCACAGTTTGACACCGCCATAATGGGCCACTGCAAGGCGCTGACCTTTGGGAGCGAAGGCGAGACCGCCGCAGGACGTCGGCAGGTCGAGACGGACGATCTTTCCGTCGCTCAGCATACACGCCGCCGCCCGGCTTTCCGCCCATGCGATGGCGCCCCATGGCGCGCTGGCGACATGGTCCACCCAGCCGCGCCCGATCTCGGCGACGGTCTCCGGTTCGGCCTCCGGCAGGATGCGGCGCACTGCTCCATCATCTCCGCCAGTGATCAGGCCGTGCAGATCCGGGGCGGGCGCGGCGGCAAGGATTGCACCGTCATGGACGGACTGCCGTATTTGATCCTGGAGCGAACTATCGCTGAAGAGCACGCTCCCATCCCCCAAGGCGAAGGCGGCCTGGTCTGCACACCAGAACAGGGCCGTCACCGGCGCATCGAGATCGACCTCATTGCCGATCCTCTGGCGCTCGGCTTGTCCGGCCCGCAGGCTCGCCTGGCTTGAGCTTGCCATTGGCGTCACGCAGCGCAGGCGGTAAAGCCGTCGGCAAGAGCCGTGCGGTCCAGATTGCGGCCGATGAAGACGAGACGGCTGTTGCGCGCTTCTCCCTCCGCCCATGGCCGCTGGTGGTCGCCCTCGATGAGCATATGCACGCCCTGCACCACGAAACGCTCATCATCATCTTTCATCGACATGATGCCTTTCAGGCGCAGAATGTCCGGCCCCTGCTGCATCGTGACCTGGCGGATCCAGGCGAAGAACCTGTCAGGATCGAGAGGCTGCGCGGTCTCCAGCGAAACGCTTGTTACACCGTCATCATGCTCATGCTTGTGGCCTTCGGTGAGAAAGTCCGGCTCGATGGCGAGGATGCGATCAAGGTTAAAGGCATCGTGGCCGAGAACGTTGTTCAGATCGACGCCGCATCGTTCCGTGCGATGGAGCTTGGCGTAAGGATTGATCGCGCGGATCTTCGCCTCGACCGCTGCAAGTTCCTCTTTTGAGACAAGGTCGGTCTTGTTGAGGAGAAGGACATCGGCGAAGGCGATCTGCTCCTCTGCTTCGTGGCTGTCCTCCAGCCTCTTCAGAAAATGCTTGGCGTCGATAACGGTCACCACAGCGTCGAGCTTCGTTTTCGCACGAACGTCATCGTCAACAAAGAATGTCTGAACCACGGGACCGGGATCGGCAAGGCCGGTCGTTTCAACAAGGATAGCGTCGAACTTGTCCTTACGCTTCATCAGCCCGCCGATGATGCGGATCAGATCGCCCCGAACCGTGCAGCAGATGCAGCCATTGTTCATCTCGAACACTTCTTCATCTGCGTCGACGACCAGGTCATTGTCGATGCCCGCCTCGCCGAATTCGTTGATGATGACGGCATAGCGCTTGCCATGCTGTTCGGTGAGGATGCGGTTGAGGAGGGTGGTCTTGCCGGCTCCGAGATAGCCTGT
>DAIRTA010000221.1:0-3734 GCA_036804125.1 Hyphomonas sp. | reverse complement strand
TATCACAAAAGCGTCTGGAAATTGATCGGGCGCAAGCTCAGTGGAGAAGCGAAAGACTGGCTGAAAGCGGCTTGCGCCCGCATCTGACCTCCTCGCAGACGGCCATGCTCAGGGCGTTTCGTTGTCTGTCTGTAGGGGATCGAGCACGCTGAAGGCGAAAGGGGCAAAGGCTGCACGCGGAAAGCCCGCCCTGCCTAGAACCCGCGCCGTCCATTGATTGCAGGTATTGAACGGGCTGTAGCGGCCTTTGGCGGCAATCAGGAGTTCGCCCTCAACCGGAGTCGACAGGCGCTTAAGTGCGCCATCAGGGGTCAGGGCAAAGCTTTTTCGAATCTCGGCGCCAAGTTGCGCCCGCGCTTCCGTCCCTCCACCAAGGGGCAGGCAAGTTTCCCGCACATCCTCACCATAAACCGGCACGACGCGCACCGCGACGCGGTTCAGGCCGAGTAATGCCGTGATCGCCCGTCCGGGTGTCAGGTCCGCTGGCTCCATCACGCGGGTAAAGAACACGCTGTCTCCCCAGCCGAACAGAAGATAGATATCGCCGGGCAGCCAGTCTGGCAGATGTCCGGCAAATGTCTCGCGCCAGCTTCCATCCGGATCATCGAGTGGCAGGGCGATATCCGTGTGAAACGGGGCCTCGCAGATGAAGACGGGTGGATCGGCCGGGCCCTTCGCGAGGGCAGGGCCTTTCGAAGGAAACTGCACTGAGATCAGCGCTGCCGCTCCGTAGACAAAGACGATGGTGATCAGGACTGCAACAGTGATGCCAGCCCAGATAGCCGCTTTCCGAAGGATCGAGCCTACCGCCACGCTGTTCCTCGTCCCTGTCAGCGCCCTTGTTGTTCAAGAGTGATGCAAAAGGCCGGCCTGTCGCAAGGACGAATTACTTGTTCACTATCTGTTCTTATGCTAGGTCGCGGCATGCTTATATCCCTCTCTATCCGTGACTTCGTGCTCATCTCCCGGCTCGATCTCAGCCCCGAGGCAGGGTTCACCGTGATCACAGGCGACACTGGCGCCGGTAAATCAACCTTACTGGACGCTTTGGAGTTACTGCTTGGGGCCGCCGCCGATCGCAGGCTCGTGCGCTCCGGGGCCGCGCAGGCCAGCATTACGGCGGGGTTCGCAATTGCTGAGGGCCATCCAGTCTGGTCTCTGCTCAGATCTGCCGGGATTGCGGCCAACCCTGAGCAGATGCTGACCCTCAAGCGCTTATTGCCAGTATCCGGGCCCGCCCGGGCCTTCATCCAGGAAGAGCCGGTCAGTGCGACCCTGCTGACAAGCGTCGCCGAGCAACTCATTGAAATCCATGGCCAGCATGCGGCCGCCCGGCTTTTCCGTCCGTCATCGCATCGCATTACGCTCGACGCTTATGGTGATTGCGGGCCGCTCCTGGCACGCCTGGCGGCAGCGCATCAGGCCATGCGCCGTGCCGGTGAACATCATGGCAAAATCTTTCAGGCCCGGCAGGTGCGCGAAGCCGAAGCGGCCGCCCGCCGCGAAGCGATTGCCGAGCTGACGGCGCTGGCTCCGCAGGATGATGAAGCCAGCCAGCTCGCGGCTGAACGTGCGGACCTCCTCCAGATAGAGCGTATCAAGGATAATGTAGCCGAAGCTGCGCAGGCTATCGGGGATTCCGCTGCCGAGGCTGCGCTATGCCGGGCGGCGCGGGCGGTCGAACGGCTGACCAAGCTTCCAGGCGCCAGTTCCGGCGGGAGTCCCCTCACTGTCCGTGTCAAAGCGGCGGCAGAGGCTCTCGAACGGACAATGATTGAATATCACGAGGCGCAGGCAGCCATAGAGGATTTGCAGGAGCTGGCGGGCGGCAAGCAGGGGCTCGAATCGGTCGAGAACCGGCTCTATGCGCTGCGGTCTGCCGGCCGGAAATACGGTGTCGATCCGGACCATCTGACCCGCTACCTAGAGAGCCTCCTCCTCGAGGAAGCTGCCGCGGGCCATGAGGCGGCAGAGCTTGAGCAGGCTGAGCGGGCGCTGGATGAGGCCACGCGTCAATTCAGGGCCATGGCCGAGCGCCTTTCCACGCGGCGGAAGGCAGCCGCCCGGCGCCTTGAAACCGCACTCGCACGCGAACTCAAACCGCTGAGGCTGGGCGGCCTTCGGTTCAGGGTTGCCTTTACCCCGCTCGAATTTGAAGCCTGGAATGCACAGGGCGCCGAAGAGGCCGAATTCGAAATAGCGGCCAATCCCGGCGCGGATTTCGCGCCCCTGCGAAAGGTTGCTTCCGGGGGCGAACTGGTCCGGCTTTCGCTGGCCCTGAAATGTGTGTTGAGCGCGGCGAGCGCGGCGCCGACGCTGGTATTCGATGAAGCGGATCAGGGCGTCAGCGGGGCGGTCGCGGCCGCGATCGGCGACCGGTTTGCCGGCTTGGCAGCCACCCGGCAGGTTTTCGCCGTGACGCATAGCCCGCAGGTCGCTTCGCAGGGGCAGGGGCACTGGCTGGTCGAGAAGCCGGCAGGGACTGGCGAGACGCGCCTGCGCTTGCTAGATCGCCGTGAGCGTCAGGAAGAAATCGCGCGCATGCTGTCAGGGGCTGAGGTCTCCAATGAGGCGCGTGCGGCAGCGAGGCGTTTGTTGGAGGTGGGATGACCCGGATCAGGCCGGTTTCAGAACTCAGCGAGGACAATGCCGCCGCTGAGCTGAAGCGGCTGGCCCAGCTTATCGCCGAGGCCGATGAGGCCTATTATGGCGATGATGCGCCCCGGATGACCGATGCGGAATATGATGTGCTGAGGCAGCGGAATGCCGAGATCGAGGCGCGCTTTCCCGGTCTTGTCCGCGACGATTCTCCCTCGGCTCGTGTCGGCATGCAGGCCCGCGACGGGTTCGCCAAGGCGCCACATGCGGCGCCCATGCTATCGCTTGAGAATGCTTTCACTGAGGCGGATGTGCAGGAATTCGCCTCCCGTATCCGCCGTTTCCTCGGCCTGCCGCCAGAGGCTGAACTCGCTTTCACCGCTGAGCCCAAGATTGACGGGCTGTCTCTCAGCCTGAGCTATGAAGCGGGACGCCTCGTGCGGGCCGCAACGCGCGGGGATGGCCTTGTCGGAGAGGACGTGACGGCCAATGCGCTCACGCTCGGTGATATTCCGCGCAAGCTGAAAGGCCGGGGCTGGCCCGGGCGCATCGAAGTGCGCGGTGAAGTTTACATGAACAAGGCGGATTTCCTTGCTCTGAACCAACGCGAGAGTGCAGCCGGGCGCAAGACTTTCGCTAATCCCCGCAATGCGGCCGCCGGCAGCCTGCGTCAGCTGGACACATCCATCACATCAGCCCGTCCCTTGCGCTTCTTTGCCTATGCCTGGGCTGCCGCCAGCGAGGCCTTTGCCGCCACGCAGTATGAAGCCGTAAACGCATTGGCGAGCTGGGGTTTCGCGACCAATGCGCGGATGATCCGGGCCGGGAGCACGCAGGCGCTGCTCGATTATTATCATCAGATTGCTGATGAGCGTGCGAGCCTTGACTATGATATTGATGGGATCGTCTACAAAGTGGACCGGCTTGACTGGCAGGAGCGCCTCGGTTTTGTCAGTCGTGCGCCGCGTTGGGCAATCGCACACAAGTTCCCCGCCGAGCGGGCAGCAACCCGGATTCTCGGCATTGATATACAGGTCGGCCGGACAGGCACGCTGACCCCGGTAGCCCGGCTGGAACCCGTTACCGTCGGCGGCGTCGTGGTTTCCAATGCGACGCTTCACAATGAAGATGAAATC
>DAIRTA010000220.1:0-3754 GCA_036804125.1 Hyphomonas sp. | reverse complement strand
CTCTGCTTCTTCGGCGAGATGGATCAGGCCACCGCGCGCGATCTGGATGACCTGCTGTCCGATATCGAGGCCCCGGCGCTCGATCTTGAACTCGCCGGCGCGGGCTGGTTCGGCCGCCGCGCGCCGACCGCCCTCTGGGCCGGCGTGGCTGAAAACCCGGCCCTGCGGGCCCTCGCCGCAGACTGCGCCCGCGCTGCCCGCCGCCTCGGCCTGCGGCTTGAGCGCCATCCCTACACCCCGCATGTCACCCTCGCCTATCTTCGCGCAGTCTCCCCGGACGCCGTCGAGGCCTGGGCCCGCCCGCACCACGCCTTCCACAGCGCGCCCTTCCGGGCCGATCGCTTCCATCTCTATTCCAGCCGCCTCGGCAACGGGCCCTCGCGCTATACCGCGCTCGCCGATTATCCGCTGTTCGATGTCACCGGCGGCTTCACTGCGCCTGAAGGAAGGTATTGACCGTCAGGCGCCCGTCACGCGGCAAGGGCGAGAAGGCGAAGCCTTCGGGAATGACCCCGGAATGCAGGAGCCGGCCGCGATAGATCGCCATCCGGTTGAAGGCCGCGTTCACCCGCGCCGTCTCGGCAAACAGCGCCGTCTCGCCCGCGATGTATCCCGCCTGCGGCAGGCCGCCCGCGCGCGCCTCGGCCTCCAGCGCCGGGGCATAGCTGGCCAGTCTTTCCTCGCACAGCGACTCATACCCCGTTGCGCGGTGGCGGTAGAAGGCGGTGCCGCCCATTTCCGGCCCGCAGAGATAATGCAGGAGCGCGATCCGGCCGGGATCGGTGGAGTCGAAATGCGGAAGGCGCTGGATCGGGCGCAAGGTTTCCGGCGCCTGCGTCACCAGCGAGAAATTGCATTCGACGAGGCTCGCCCCGTCCCGGAAGCCGAAGACATCGCGCAGCAACTCCTGCAAGAGGCTCATACGCCGGGTGAGATAGGCCGGATTGGCCGGCGCCCGGATGCCGGGATAGTGCGGGCCGGCCGGACCAAAGGCGCACGCCTCCGCCGCGGCCATCAGCGCCTCGGGCGCATCGCAGAAAGTCTCGATGATGACGAGCGGCTCGCGCTCATGCCCGATCGACCTGATCGTGACGTCTGCGTCGCTGAGGACCGGCATTCAGTCTCCGTCTGCCTCCGGGAGGGATGGCTCTGGCCGGCGGGCCACCATGGTGCCTCTGGCCGGACTCGAACCGGCACTCTGTCTCCAGAAACGGATTTTGAATCCGCCGCGTCTACCAATTCCGCCACAGAGGCCCCGTGGCCAACAGCGCCACCGCTTGCCTGTGCCTGAGCGCGCCGCCCTGTGTCAATCGCCTCGACCGCGCCCCGGAAGCCCGCTAACACATGCCGCCATGGACGCCGCCTCCGCCCCTGCCCCGGACCGCACCCTCCTCCAGAATATCGAGGACTTGGCCGCCGCCGCGCCGGAAGACGGCTTCACCCTGCGCGAGATTTTCGCCCGGCTCGATGAGCGCGCCTTCGGGGCGGCGCTGTTCCTGCTCGCCGTGCCCTGCTGCATCCCTTTCCTCTATGGTGTGCCACAGGTCGTCGCCCTGCCGATGATCGCCCTCAGCGCCCAGATGCTGATGGGCCGCAGCGAGCCCTGGCTGCCTGACCGCCTCGCCCGCCGCCGGATCAACCGCAAGGGGCTCACCGGCATGGCCCGGGGCGGGCGCAAATGGCTCGGCTGGATCGAGGCGATCGTGCGTCCGCGCCTGTCGGTCATCACCGGGCCGCGCTCGGAGCGCCTGATCGGCGCCTTCCTGCTCGCCTTCTGCGCCTCGATCCTGACCCCGCTGCCGCTGACCAATACGGTGCCAGGCTTTGCCGTCGCCGTCTGCGCCTTCGGCCTGATGCAGAAAGACGGCCTCGCTGTCCTCGCCGGGCTGATCATCGGCTCGGCCTGGATCACAGCGCTGGTCACGGCCGCCCTGACCGGGATCAGCTTCCTCGCCAGATGACGCCGCCCGGTGACCTTGCGCCGCATTGCGCCCGCCGGGCCGAGCGGCGGTATAGTCCCGGCCAATGGGTGTTGTCTCTAAAATGCTGACAGGTTGGCGCTGGCCGGCGGCGGCGATCCTTGTCTCGGCGCTGATGCTGGCAGCGGCGCATGGGTTCGAGCGCTTCGGCGGCCTCGCGCCCTGCCCGCTCTGCCTGCGCCAGCGCGAGGTTTACTGGGCGCTGATCGCGATGGGCCTGACCGGCCTTATCTGGTGGCGGGTCGTGCCGAAACGGCGCTTCCTCGTGGCGCTGAACGTCATGATCGGGCTGGTCTTCGGGGTCGGCCTGATTGTCGCGGCTTATCATGCCGGCGTCGAATGGCAGATCTTCCCGCCGCCGGCGGCCTGTTCGGCCGGTGAGGCGTTTGATCCGATGGTGATCACCGATCTCAGCGCGCCCCTTTCGCTGCCCGCCTGCAATGACGCCCCCTTCTACTGGCTGGGCCTGTCGATGGCCGGATGGAACGGGGTGATTTCCGCAGGCCTCGCCGGGATCAGTTTCGCGGCCGCTGCCCTGACCTTCCGCGCCTATCGCAGCGCCTGAGCCCAGGCCCCGAGGCCCAGCGCCAGCACGGCGCCCGCCGTCGCCCAGAGCCGGAGACCCCGATACCAGGCCGGCAGGCTGCCGGCCGCGCGCATGTCCCACAGCCCGTGCAGGAGCAACGCGCCGGCAAGGACCAGGTAAACCGGCGCCGACAGCGCCCCCAGCACGCCATAGAGCACCGCGCCCCATCCGGCGAGCGCGCCCAGCACGCTGGCGCCCAGCCCGGCCCATCCGGCCCGCCCGGCGCTGATCTCCGCGCCCCAGCGCACACCGCCAAGGAAGCTCAGGATCACCGCCGCATAGACGATCAGGGCGAGGCCCGCCTGCGCGCGGCGCACCGGATCGTCCGTCGACAGGATCATGATGAGAGCCGGCGCCAGAAAAGGGATCAGCCCCGCAAGGGTCAAGGACAGCGCCGGGAGCGGGGTTTTCAGCGCCATCCCGGTCACAGCCCCAGCACCTTGCGGGCAATGATATTCTTCTGGATCTCGTTGGTGCCGCCATAGATCGACTGCGCGCGCCCGGCGAGATAGGTGGCCAGGCCCTTGCCCGCCGCCGTGAGGGAAGGCCCGCCATGGCCGGTGAAGACCCCCGAGGTCTCGAGGAAAAGCTCCGTGATCTGCTGGTGAGTCTCGGTTGCGAGGATCTTGACGGTGGAAGCCGCATCGCCCGGCGCAGCCCCGCCGGAGGCGGCCGAGAGCACCCGGAACACCGTCATCTCCAGCCCGTCCACGGCGATCTCAGCGGCCGCCAGCCTCCCGGCAAAGCCGGGCGAATCGATCAGCCGCAGATTGCCGCCCTCCGCGCTTGCGGCCGCCATCTGCCGGATATCGCGCAGCATCGCACGCTTGCCGCCGATGCGCGCATAGGAGGTGCGCTCGAAGCCGAGCAGGTATTGCGAATAGGTCCAGCCCTTGCCCTCCTCCCCGATGCGGTAATCCTCCGGTACACGGACAGTATCGAACAGCACCTCATTGAGCACATGCGCGCCGTCGATCGTTATGATCGGGCGCACGGTCACGCCGGGCGCGTCCATCCGGCAACAGATGAAACTGATGCCCTGCTGCTTTTTCTCGCCACGGCTGGTGCGCGCCAGCAGGAAAATCCAGTCGGCATGCTGGGCCGCCGAGGTCCAGATCTTGTGGCCATTGAGGATGTATTCGCCATCCTTGAGCTCGGCGGAGAATTGAAGGCTCGCCAGGTCCGATCC
>DAIRTA010000219.1:0-3758 GCA_036804125.1 Hyphomonas sp. | reverse complement strand
GGGGCTCGGCGAAGATCATCACGCCGGCGGCGGATTGCATCAGGTGCGCGCAGGTGCGCGAGCCGACGATGAGGAAGAAGGCATCCTGAATCTTGCGGTGGAGCCAGATGATCGATGTCAGGCCGCAGAAAACCTCCCGCTGCCCCCTCTCGCGCAGGACCGGCCGGGCGATCGGCAGGGTGACCGATGTCCCGCTCATGCCGGCGACCCGGACGCCGCGCGCGGCAAGCCGGCATCGAGCCGGGCCAGCCGCAGCTTCCAGACGAACTGGGCGGCGTTGATGACATAGACGGCATAGGCCGCCAGAGCGACCGCCATCTGGGCGGCCGGTGAGCCAAGCTTGCCGAGCAGCATGACAAGATAGGCCGTGTGCAGGGCGATCACGACCATCGAGACAACATCTTCCCAGAAGAAGGCCGGCGCGAAGAGCGGCTGGCCGTAGACATCATTCTCCCAGATCGCCCCTGTGATCATGATGGCGTAGAGCACGAAGGTCTTCAGCACGATGGAGGCTGTGGCCAGCGCGAACCCTTCCCCGGTCATCAGGAAACGCAGCACGAGCCCGAGGCTGACAAGGAAAACAAGGAATTGCAGCGGGGCGAGAACGGCCTGAACCATGGTCCAGGGAGACGCATCGCGGCGCTTCCGCTCTTCATCCGTGTACAGCGGGATACGGCGTGCGCGCGTGGGCGGCGTAATGGGCATTTCGGCTGGCCTGAACGGTCCCGTCATCGAAGGGTTACGATACCCCAACACACCCGAGTGTCAATCTTTGTTTACGTCTAGACAGATTGACGATTTTGCGAGACAGTGGCCTGATCTCTGATGGCTCGGGTTTCGTTTGGCCCTTCGTTAACCCCATGCTATCGTGAACGAAATTAGGCTCCGTGGCGCCCACCGATTCGGTGCGTGCGCCTGCCGGGTGAGGATTTCAGAGCGTCCGTTGCCGGGCGCCGACCAGTGCTAGAGGCCCTGCCGGAACCGGCCGGGTGACATAAAGAGGCGATCATGCCCGGGCTCCGGCGGTATGGGCCGCCGCGGTCCCATACTTGGCGACTGGGAGGCGCTGATGAGTCTGGATTCCGATTCTCCGGGACCGAAAAGGCAACGGCAGGGGCCTGGCGCCAGAACCACTCCGTTCGTGCAAACCATGGCTGATGTCTGGCATGCCGGCAGTGACGCCGTATCAAAGACGAAACGGGCACAGGAGACTGCCCACATCTTTTCCGCCATCGAGACAGAGATCATCCCGCGGCTGATGCTGGTGTCCGCCCCGCCCGACCTGCCCTATCAACACACTGAGTCCAAGCCTTTGGCCGTCATCAATGCGGCTGACCGTGACCGCTTCCTGCTCGCCCTCATCGGGTCCAACTGGTCGGATGCCGACGGGGTCGCAGACCGGCTGCTGACACGCGGGATTGGTATCGATACCCTGTTTATCGATCTTTTCGCCTGGGCAGCGCGCCGGCTGGGCGAGATGTGGGAGGATGACGAAATCAGCTTTACCGAGGTGACAATCGGGCTCTGCCGTCTGCATGAGGCCTTGCACCGCAACACGGACCGCAGCGGGCATGGCCCGGCTCTTCGCCGCGGCGCGCCGGGGATAATTCTCGGAAGCGTGCCCGGAGAGCAGCACATCTTCGGCGTCGTGATGGCCGCAGATTTCTTCCGGCGAAGCGGCTGGATGGTCGTCTGCGAGCCCGGCAGCGATGCCCCGTCACTCTTGAAGCTCGCCGCCGACACACATGTTGACCTTATCGGCCTGTCAGCGGCGCATGACGGCGCCCGCGAGGGGCTAGCCGGATTGATACGCAGCCTGAAGGCAGCGTCGCGCAATCCCGCCGTGAAGATCATGCTCGGCGGCCGTCTCTTTGAGGCGGCGCCTGAACTCATCAATGAATGCGGCGCTGATGCCTTTGCGGGCGACGCGCAGGATGCACCGGATATCGCGAGGAAATTATTGGCAATGGCCTGAGTCGGCCGCTAGGGGCGTCAGCTATCCAGAGCTTGAGCCATGTGGACTTTGAATGGACGCTTCATCGCACGCCTCGGGGGGAAAGAGCCTGTTCCAGAATGCGGACAGGATCCTCTCCGGTTTTGATGCAGGCGCCGTTTCAAGCCTGATTGAGCAGGCCACGGACATTGCCGTCATCATTGAAGAGGGCCGTGTGCGCGACATTGCGGTGATGCCGGATGATTTGCGCAAGGCCGGCTTCGGCGAGGGCTGGATAGGGCGGCCCTGGGTCGATACGGTGACGCCCGAGAGTCGCGGCAAGATCGAAGCGCTTATCGCCGGGGGAGAGCCCGGCACCGTGGCGCGGGCGCGCCAGGTCAACCACCCGTCCGGCAGCGTACGGGATATCCCGGTCGCTTATCGCACCTTGCGGGCGGGCCCCAACAACAGCCTGATTGCCCTGGGCCGGGACCTCAGGGAAGCGGCTGAGCTGCAGCAGCGCCTGATCCGGGCCCAGCTGGACCTTGAGCGCGACTATGCCCAGATGCGGCGGGCTGAAGCGCGCTACAAGACGATTTTTGAGACCGTCAGCGAGCCCATCCTGATTGTCACGGCGGATGACTTCCTGATCGAGACCGGCAACCGCGCTGCGGCTGAGGCCCTTGGCCTTGACGCTGCTGAATTCCTGCAGGGCGAGCTGACATCGGCCTTCGCGCCATCGGCCGCCCGGCAGATCGATCGTTTTGCTGCCCGCGCGGCCGCAAGCGGCGGGGCGGAACTGAAAGGTGTGCAACTCCTCAACGGTGAGCGCTGCACCCTGTCTGCCACCCTTTTCGGAGCCGGACAGGATGCGCGGCTGATCCTGAAGATCCTCACCCAGCAGGCACGGGCCGCCGAGGTCCCCATCGGACGGGCCCGGTTCCTGCAGGCGCTCGATGATCTTCCGGATGGCCTGATCGTCTGCGATCCGGAGCTGCGCATTCTCTCGGTCAATCGCGCTTTCCTCGAGATGGTGCACCTGCCGGGGCGGGATGCCCTGATCGGATCGCGGCTTGCGGATTTCCTCGGCCGCTCCCAGACGGACATCAACGTTCTGGTGTCCAGCCTCAAGACCCACGGATCTGCACGAAACTTCGCAACGGTCCTGCGTGACCGGTACAATACCGAGGATTCCGTCGAGGTCTCCGCGGTCTCTTCCGCCGACGGTGACAATACCCTGCTGGCTTTCTCGATCCGCAGCGTGGCCCGGCGGATCAGCCTCGACCCGCCGCTCAGGCAGGAATTGCCGCGTTCTGTCGATCACCTGACCAATCTGGTCGGCCGGATGCCCCTCAAGGACATCGTGCGCGATTCAACGGCCCTGATAGAGCGGCTGTGTATCGAAGCGGCGCTGAAGATCACCGAGGATAACCGGGCATCGGCCGCTGAGATCCTCGGCCTCAGCCGCCAGGGGCTCTATTCGAAGCTCAAGCGGTTCGGCTTCGAGGACAAGGCCTGACACGGGCCAGAATGCAAGCCGGCTTTACTCTGTAGGCTGATATACAGGGCCTGATTCCGCCCCTGTTTCTAATTGACACCCAAAAGCGTCAAGCGTAGTTTACACTCATGTCCGGTGCGCCCGTTCCGCTTGCCGAAAGGCGCCTGCCGCAGCCTGCGGCTATTCTCGAATTGTTCAAGCCGGTAACTTGGTTTGCGGCCATGTGGGCCTTCATGTGCGGGGCGGTTTCAACCGGCCAGCCCCTGGCTGTGAACTGGCATCTTGTCCTTGGCGGCATGTTGCTTGCCGGGCCGATGGTCTGCGCCG
>DAIRTA010000218.1:0-3778 GCA_036804125.1 Hyphomonas sp. | reverse complement strand
CGGCCGCCACGCCAGGCCATCTGCACCGAAACGATAGGGATTGCGCTCTCTGTAACCAGCCAGACCGACACGCCAGAGGCGGTCGTGAATTCCTGGATGCGGGTAAAGCTGCCCTCGTGAACCGAAAGATCCTGTATAGCTGCAGGAGAAGGCGCCACCTCGGGCGCGGGCATCCGGGTCGCGCAACCTGCCAGAAGCAAGCCCGTCAAACCAATTGTCAGTGTCGAACGGATCATGGTCAGAAATCCCCCTGTCCGGGCAGAAGATGCGCGTCAATGTGATTCTTGTCAGGCGAGAAGACAGCTCTCACGGCCTCCAGTGCGGCCTCAGGCGTGACTGCGCGGATATCATCCGGATAACGCTCTATGTCCTCTATCGTTCCGCCGAGTGCGAGGGTTGCGCCATAAAGATTGGCTGTCGCCGACTGATTGTCTCGCTGATAGATGAAACGCGCTGCGATCTTGTTGCGGGCGCGGACAATCTCCTCCTCGGAAAACCCCTCCTCAAGCACACGGGCCACTTCTGCCATCACTGCCTCCGTGAGGTCTTCCAGCGTAACACCGGGGACAGGCGTCGCCGAGATCACTGCGGGGCCTTCGTCATGAAGGCTGGTCCAGGCAAACGTCGATACGGCGATGGCGATTGCCCGCGTCTCGACCAGGGCCTGATAGAGTTGGCTGGTCATGCTGCCGCCCAGCGCTTCCAGACCGACACTGAGCGCCAGAGCCTTCTCGTAATTCCGGCGGGTAGAGGTCCCGAGATAATACCGGCTCCAGACCGGCTGCCGGACTTTGGGGTCCTCATGCGTAATCAGCTTTGTCTCGCGCAGGGGCGCGACCGGACGCCAGGCGCGCTCCTGTGTCGCCAGGCCTGTAGGCTGCAGATGGCCATAGTGCGTCTCGGCCAGGGCGCGGACTTCAGACTCGGTGACATCGCCGGCGACCACGACGATCGCATTCTCCGGACTGTAAAACTGGCGATAGAACTCCAGCCCATCCTCAGGCGTCAGGGCCGCAACCTCCTCCATCAAGCCGATAACCGTGATCTCGTAAGGATGGCCGCGCCAGAGGGCTCCCAGCACGTTCTCCTGAAGCAGGGCACCCGGATTGTTCTCAATGATCTGCCGGCGCTCCTCCTTCACGACATCACGTTCGGTGATGAACGGGCCCTGTGGATCGTCATTGATGACGAGGTTCACCATGCGCTCAGCTTCCAGCTCCATCATCCGGCCGAGATGTTCGCGTGCTACGCGCTCAAAATACGCCGTATAGTCCCAGCTGGTGAAGGCATTCAGCTGGCCGCCAAGGCGCTGGACAATTGCGTCGAACTCCCCTGCCGGAATATTCTCGGTCTCCTGGAACATGACATGTTCGAAGAGATGCGCGATGCCGGATTTACCTGCCGCCTCGTCCGCCGCACCAACGCGGTACCAGACCATATGGGTCACCACAGGGGCCCGGTGATCCGGGACAACGACAACCTGCAGGCCGTTGTCGAGCATGAAGGTTGACGGCTTGGGTGCAGCCAGTACAGGCGCGGCCGCGAATACGAAGGCAAGAAGTCCAGAAAGCAGAAGTTTCAGCATGCATAGCCCCTAATTCTAGAATTAGTTGCGGATAAATCAGGTGCCGGGAAGGCGCAGCCGGGGCGCTGTTCCCGACCGCTCGATCGTCACAACCTCGCCGCCCGTCGCATTGTCGCCGGCGGCTGCGCTGGCAGCATCCTCCGGATTATCCCGCCGCCAGAAGAGAACGCGGTCTGCGACGGTCGGCGGTTTACGGATTGTGCGGGTCTGCTCGAAATCTAGCTGGCCGCGGATATTCGGATTGACGGCGTTAGCGCCTGCGGCTGCAACGAGGGCCCGCTCGACTGCGCTCGCATCCTGGCCAATCGTCGTGCCGAAAGCTGTGATCCCCGCACGGGCGGGCTCCGCCTCCACAGGCACTGTGGTGCCAGGCGCCGGGGGACGCAGGCTGTATTCCGGCGGAATGGTAAGCGGTGAGAGGGTAACCACGCGGAACTCGTCCGGCGTGCGCGGTCCAGTCGAATTGCAGGCTGTGAGAGCAAGAAAGGCAGAACCGGCCGCAAAGGCGAAGAGAGAAGGTTTCATGACGATGATCCGTGTCTGGTCCGTTTGGATGAAGAGAGGTGTGATGCGGTGGTCTCGGCTTTGTGAGCCTGACGCCGCCGTGCCAGGAAGAACTGGTCAAAGAAAAGCAGCGCGGCCCCGATGCTGATGGCCGAGTCGGCAACATTGAAAACCCAGGGGAAACCCAGGGCGCTGGCGTCAATGAAATCGGCCACAGCGCCAAAGCGCACCCTGTCGATGAGGTTCCCGAACGCCCCACCGATCACCAGTGCGAGCGAAAGCTTAAGCCAACGGCCTTCGGCCCGCACGAGCCAGACAAGAAAGCCGATAGCGATGGCAAGCATCAATCCCGACAAGACCCAGCGCATGATCCCTTCCGATTGGAACAGGCCATAGCTCATGCCGCGATTCCACAGCATGGTGAGGTCAATCGGCCCTGGAAGCGTGATCTGGCCGCAGGACGCAATCCGCTCGAGGCAGGCCTGCGCATTGAAAACTGGCTCACGCAGCACAAGCCATTTGCTGGCCTGGTCGGCGATCAGCACCAATGGGATGACCACAAAAGGCCAGACAGATTGCCGCGCGAGCTTCATAGGCCGTGAGATTGCAGACGGGGCCTCTGTTATCAAGCATTTCTCTGCAGGCTGGCCCCCGGCCAGGCGGCAGTTACACTCATTATCGGAGCGCCATATCCCAGGCCTTTACGGCCAGCGCGTCGCGGGGGGTGATATCCGGGAAGCCTTCGAGCGCCGTAGCAGGGTCGAAGTATTTCCAGCTGCGGCGGCATTTGATGCCTGCAGCCTTCTCCGGCACGACCGCGATGCCCGGCGCTTCGTCCAATGTGAACGCGCCTGCAGGCGCCTCACCTGAATGGATCAGCTCTGCGCCAGAGGTGATGAACAGGTCACCCGCATCCTCTCCGGCGAAGGCATCGATGAGGGCCTTGTCGGCGATGAACACTTTCGGGGCGGCCTCCAATGAGGCGCCGATGCGTTTCTCGCGGCGCTCGACCTCCAGCGCCCCGGTGACGACCCGGCGGACAGCGAAGATCTTCTCCCAGCGCGCGGCAATGTCCGGGGTCAACCATCCCTCCGGCGTTTCGGGAAACAGGCGCAGGTGCACGGACGCAGCCGTGTCTTTCAAATGGCTGGCGAGGAAAGCCTCCTCAGTGGTGAAGGGCATCACAGGGGCGAGCCAGCAAAGCAGGCGCTCAAGGATTTCTGCCATCACGCTGCGAACCGCCCGGCGGCGTTCGCCATACATCTTTGTCTCGGCATCCCAATGCGCCGCTGTATCAATGCCGGGATCGCAATAAAGCGAATCCTTGCGGACATCGAAATAGACGGCCGAGAGTTCGACATTCACGAAATTGTTGAGCAGGGTCATGACGCGCTTGAAGTCGAAAGCGGTGAAGGCGGCCCTGATCTGCCCGTCCAGCTCAGAGAGGCGATGCAGCATGAAGCGTTCGAGGCCCGGCAGAGCTGCCAATCCGCTGACGTCCGGATGCTCCGGCGAGGCGAACGGCCCCAGATCCCGGCCTACGCCGGGATGGGGCGCGAATATGGATTCCTGATCTGTATACCCATCAAGCGCACCGAGCAGGTAGCGCAGTGTGTTGCGCAGTTTGCGGTAGGTCTCGACCGTGCCCTTGATGATCTCGTCGGAGATACGCAGGTCTTCCTGATAGTC
>DAIRTA010000217.1:0-3781 GCA_036804125.1 Hyphomonas sp. | reverse complement strand
GAGCCGCCAGACTGTTCCTTCCACTGCCAGACGCGCTCGACGAACGCCTCGCGCCCCATGGAGCGCCGGTCCTGGTTGCCTTCCTGTGCCAGCTGGCGCTCGACCACCATCTGCGTGGCAATGCCGGCATGGTCTGTGCCCGGCTGCCAGAGAACATTCTTGCCGCGCATCCGCTCAAACCGGATCAGCACATCCTGCAGTGTGTTGTTGAGCGCATGGCCCATATGCAGCACGCCGGTGACGTTCGGCGGCGGAATGACGATGGAATAGGCTTCGGCGCTGGTATCGCCCGAGGGGCGGAAGCATCCGGCCTCCTCCCAGGCTTTGTAGAGCCGCGGTTCGGCGTCGGCGGGGTCAAATCTCTGGTCGAGCATGATCGGGGCAGGTGCGTAATGAAGGGCCAAAAGAAAAGCGCGCCGGTGAGGGCGCGCTGTTCCCTATAACAAGAATTGACAGCGAGACTAGCGCGCCATGCGGGCGATACGCTGGACTTCCGCCTCGACCTTCTGATCGACGATCTGGGCAAGATTGGCGTCCAGCCATTCCTTCAGCATCGGCTTGAGCATCTCTCGGACAAGACCCTCGATGGTGTTGTCACCGCCGAGTTCCATCCGGGAAATGAGCTTGCCGAGGGCGCCTGCGGCGGCATCGGCTGTATTTTCATCGGTCAGCGTAGTCTGGCTGTAGCGCTGGCTTGCGGGCATTTCGGGCTCCTTGAACGGGCTCGGGGTGGGGTCTGGGAGGGGCTGGCGGCGAAGGGAGGGCTTTGCCGGTGCGGGCTCCGGCTCTGGTTCGGGAACGGTTTCCGGTTCCGCCATGGCCTCGCCGGGGCCTTCATCGGCTTCAAACATGGCCATGTCGGCTTCCTCGGCCGTCATCTCGAAAGTCAGGTCCTCGAGGTCATTGACGGCAGGCTCAGCCTCCGGTTCGGGAATTACCTGCCGCGGCGCTGGGCGCGTGGCGGACGGCTTCTGGGGTTCATCGTCTGAGATAATCTTGCGGATCGATGCGAGGATTTCCTCCATCGTCGGTTCCTTTGGCGCTTCATGGCCCATGGCAGCCCCTCGCTTTTCGCTTTTTGGCCCGGATTCTCAAAAAAGGTTAAGGCCAGCTGGTTAACAAGCCTTTGACGGCGTTAACAGCCCGAGTTTCGCGGGGCAGGCTTTGCGTCAGCTGCCGAAATCGAGGTCGCCCATGGCCCTGAGCAGGCTGTGGGCGGCGACATAGGCATCGCGCTCGGCCCGGACCAACGCGAGGCGTGCCTCGAACAGCTCCTGTTCCTGATCCAGCACATCGAGCGTGGTTCGCACGCCCACGGCCAGTTCCTGACGGGCGCCATCATAGGCGATTTCGGCGGCCTCGACCTGGCGCTGCGACGCTTCGATTGACCGTATCGCCGCAGCATAGCCATGCCAGGCCTGCGCGACCTGGGCGCGGGTCTGGGTTTCGGCAAAATCGGCCTGGCGGCGGGCCTGGTCCCGGCGCAGCTGGGCTGTGCTGGTCTGAGCCCTCACAGCCCCCCCGGTGGTTATCGGGATACGCGCCTGCGCGACAGCGGAGAGATTGGTGTCGCGGCGGTTGTTGTCGCCGAAGGTTTCCTGTGCGGCGGCCGTGCCGACAAGGCTAACCTGCGGGCGTCCAGAGGCCCGGGCCGCCTCAATGCCGGCCGAGGCGGCGCGAACCTCTTCGCGGGCCGAGGCGATCGAGGGATTATTCGCCGCCGCGCGGGCATAGGCCTCTTCTATCGATGCGGGCAGTGGCGGGATGGGCGGCGGCGGCGCGAGCGGGCCGGGAGGCTGGCCGGTCAGCAGCTCGAAAAAGGCTTCGCGGCCTTCCAGCGCTGCCTCAGAGCCGGCAAGGGCGGCGCGCGCCCCTTCAAGACGTGCCCGCGCAAGAGCGACATCGGTGCGGGTGACCACGCCGACATCGAACCGGTCGGAGGCGGCGCGTACCTGCTCGCTCGCAATCTCGACGGCATTCTGCCGGATGGAGACAGCCTCGCGCTCCGCCCTTACATCGACAAAGGCCTCGATGACCGAGAGGGCAAGGTCCTGCCGGGCCGCATCAAGAGCCAGATCGGCGGCGCTGATGCCCGCCCGCGCCTGCGCGATTCCTGCCCGGATCCGCCCGCCGGTATAAAGGGGCTGAACGGCCTGGATCTGGGCAGAAGCGATCGGGCGGTCGCCAAGGCCAAAGCTGAACGGCGCCGGCAGATTGCTATCGACATATTCATAGCCTCCGGATGCACTCACGCTGATCTGCGGGCGTCCTTCAGACTGTGACAGGGCGAG
Organism: Hyphomonas sp.; assembly: GCA_036804125.1. Taxonomy (GTDB): domain Bacteria; phylum Pseudomonadota; class Alphaproteobacteria; order Caulobacterales; family Hyphomonadaceae; genus Hyphomonas. Next base: position 1,490 of record DAIRTA010000217.1, on the reverse strand, counting down.
CGTCTCGCGCGCCACGCCCGCTTGCAGGCGCTGGATATCGAGCTGCGGATTTGTGCGGAAAGCGGCCTCGATCGCTGTGTTCAGCGTCTCTTCTGCCCAGGCCGGTGCCGATGCAGTGATCAAGGCCGCCAGGGTGATAATGAGACGGATGGACCGGGACAGCATGGCGCGAAACTCCTTACGGTACAGGAAGGCTAATGCCGTCTGTGTAAATTTCCCGCTTACAAACGTCCCGGGCCACGCTGTACAAAGTCAGAAGCTGAAGCTGGGCTTGCGGTCGAACTCATGCAAGCGCGGCGGGCAGGCATCAAAAACCTCGCGGGATGATAGAACGCCGCCGGCATAAGTGAAGATGCAACCACGGCCCATGCGCACGTCTTCTGCAATCACCGCAGCCACACGCCCACCTTCCTTTAACTGTGAGGCCCAGGAATCCGGAACCGCGGGGATCATGCCGCAGACATAGATCACGTCGAAAGGCGCCTGTGCCGGCAGGCCGTCGACGAGTTTTCCTGTAATCGCAGCGGCCCGGTCGATGCCGAGGCTTGCAAACCGCTCGGACATGGCGTCGGCCAGCGTAGCCTCTTCCTCGAGTGCGATCACGGTGTCGGCCAGCTGGCTTATGAGGGCGGCCTCGTAACCCGACCCCGCGCCAATGACGAGAACGATGTCACCCGGCTCAAAACCAGCCAACTTCAGCAGCTTGGCCGTATCGCGGGGGGTCCAGAGCGACCGGCCCGGCGACGTTGCGATTTCCAGTTCCGAATAGGCGACCGGGCGGTGTGAGTTGGGCACGAATGCCTCGCGAGGGACCCGCAGGAAGGCCCTGACGATGGCCGGATCGGTCACATCGTTCGGCCGGATCTGGCTGTCGACCATAGTCCGGCGTGCGGCTTCAAAATCCAACATCGGGATGTACTTTCGGATATGAACGAGTGTTTTTTGCGGTTTATCATGCGTTGCCATGTGCGCAATCGGCCCAATCGGTGCGATGCAGCGCAAGGGCGATTGTAAGACGGGCGCCGTCTTGCTACGTCGCTGCCTTGCCTGAGGCCCTATGGCGGAGTGGTGACGCAGCGGATTGCAAATCCGTGCACCCCGGTTCGATTCCGGGTGGGGCCTCCAAAAACCTGTTTTTCTTCGCTTTTCGGTTCCCGGCTCAGGACTTTCCGGCGGCGGCCCAATTCCGCGCCGGCTCTTAACCCCGCATTAACCAAACTGAGAGATTCTGGTAAGGTCTTCAGTTGGAGACACCCACCATCACCCAACGCCTTCGGCGGGAGTTTCGGCTCCCGCCTTTTTTCTTTGACGAGCGTGGGTTCAATCGTTTGCGGACCGGGCCGGTTAATCATCACGCGCCGCACATCAGGGCTTGCACCCCTGAGCCGGTCTGATATTTCCGCGTTTTGGCTGATCCGCGATAGCTCAGTTGGTAGAGCAGGCGACTGTTAATCGCCCGGTCGTAGGTTCGAGTCCTACTCGCGGAGCCA
>DAIRTA010000216.1:0-3789 GCA_036804125.1 Hyphomonas sp. | reverse complement strand
CAGGCCACTTTCAGGCCCTGGCGCTTCTCCAGCGTCTGGACAAATTGCGAGGCCTGGATCAGTCCGTCGAACGTCCCGGCATCCAGCCAGGCGGTACCGCGCGGCATCCGGTTCACCCGGAGGTTTCCCCTGTGCAGATAGACATCATTGATGGACGTGATCTCAAGTTCGCCCCTCGGTGAGGGCTGCACATCCCGTGCGATCTCCACCACATCGGCATCATAGAAGTAAAGCCCCGTGACAGCCCAGTTGCTTTTCGGGTGTTCCGGCTTTTCCTCGATCGAGACGGCGATACCCTTGTCATCAATCTCCACCACGCCGAACTCGGTGGGGTTCTGCACATGATAGGCAAAGACTTCTGCGCCCGTCTCGAGCTTTCCGGCGCGCTGCAGGTCTCCCCGCAGGCCGGCGCCATAGAACATGTTGTCACCGAGCGCGAGCGCGCTGGGTCCACCTTCCACAAACGGCGCGCCGATGATGAAAGCTTCGGCCAGGCCCCGGGCCTCCGGCTGGACCGCATAATGGAACCGTATGCCCCACTCCTCGCCCGTGCCAAGCGTCGCCTGGTACAGCGGCAAGGCTTCCGGCGTGGAAATGATCAGAATTTCCCGGATGCCCGCCATCATCAGCGTGGTGACCGGGTGGTAGATCATTGGCTTGTCATAGACAGGCAGCAGCTGTTTAGACAAACCCTTGGTGAGGGGGTAGAGCCGTGTGCCCTTGCCGCCGGCTAGAATAATACCCTTCATACAGTCCATCCTTTGGTCGCAACCAGTTCCGCAACACATTCTCTCGCGCTGTCCCGCCATTCCGGCAGGCGCACGCCATAAATTTCAGCCAGCCGGGTACAGTCCAGCCTGGAATCTGCGGGCCGTTTGACGGGGGTCGGGTATTCGGCCGAGGTGATGCGCCTCACAGCAGCGGTTGGCCCGCCCACCTCGCGGCTGAAGCTGAAGACCGCTTCGGCGAAGTCAGCCCAGCTTGCCGCGCCTGCGGCGGTCATGTGATAGGTGCCCGGCTGGCCTGCATCCGGTGCCTCGGCCAGCCGCGCGGCCACCTGCCAGATGCCCGCAGCGATATCACGGGCCGCGGTCGGATTGCCGACCTGGTCAGCCACGACACCGACTTCGTCACGTGTCTCCGACAGCCTCAGCATTGTCTTCGAGAAATTCTTGCCGAAAGGGCTGTAGACCCAGGCGGTGCGCAGGATCACATGCCGGGGGCTGGCCGCAGCCACCCGGCGCTCGCCCTCCAGCTTGGAACGGCCATACGCGCCCAGCGGCGCTACAGGATCCGTTTCGACATACGGCGCGTCTTTTGTGCCATCGAAGACATAATCGGTAGAGATGTGGACGATCGGAATGGAGCGCGCCGCTGCGGCTTCCGCCAGCCAGCCCGCTGCTTCGGCATTCAGGGCAAACGCCGCCGCTTCGTCGCTCTCGGCCTGATCGACCGCCGTATAGGCGGCGGCATTGATGATCATGTCCGGCGCCAGGCTGGAAACCGCCTCCCGCACCGCCGCCCGGTCGCAGATGTCGAGATCGGGACGGCCAAGTGCTGTCACATCCATGCGGCCTGTGGGCGCCGTGCGCACCAGTTCCCGTGCGACCTGACCTGACCGGCCGGCGACCAGAATTCTCAGAGCCGTCATGCGGGAAACTCCTGTATGGCTTGGTCGATGGGCGGGCTTCGCCAGCTTCAGGCTGGCGCGGCCGCCGCAAGGCCAAGCCGCTCGCCGGAGTAGACTTTCTCGCGAAGCGGCCGCCACCAGTCTTCATTGGCCAGATACCACTGAATGGTTTTCGCCAGGCCGGTCTCGAAGTTCTCCTGCGCCTGCCAGCCGAGCTCGGTTTCCAGCTTGGTCGCGTCGATTGCATAACGGTGGTCATGACCCGGCCGGTCGGCGACAAAGCGGATCAGGCTGCGCCGCGGCTCCGCCATCGGGCGGATACGGTCGAGTTCATCGCAGATCGCCTCGACGACCTGCAGATTGGTGCGCTCATTGCGGCCGCCGACATTGTAGGTTTCACCCGGCCGGCCAGTCAGCGCAATCATCAGCAGCGCGCGGGCATGGTCCTCCACGAACAGCCAATCGCGCACATTGTCTCCCTTGCCATAGACGGGCAATTCCCGGCCCTCCAGCGCATTGAGCGTCACCAGAGGGATCAGCTTCTCGGGAAAATGGAACGGGCCATAATTGTTGGAACAGTTCGACACCACCACCGGCAGGCCATAGGTGCGATACCAGGCTTTCGCGAGATGATCAGACGCGGCTTTCGACGCAGAATAGGGTGAGGACGGGTCGTAGGGCGTCTCTTCCGTGAACAGACCATCCTCTCCAAGCGAGCCATAGACCTCATCGGTCGAGACATGCAGGAAACGGAACGCTTCCTTCTGCTGCCCCCCAAGGGAGTTCCAATACCTGCGGGCCGCTTCCAGAAGGTTGTAGGTGCCGACGACATTGGTGCTGACAAACGCGCCCGGACCGGAGATCGACCGGTCCACGTGGCTTTCTGCCGCGAGGTGCAGGATCGCATCGGGGCGGATTTCCTCGACCAGGCTGGTCATCCGGTCCTGGTTGCAGATGTCTTCGATAATCAGGCTGACCCGGCCTGTCGCTTCGGCCGCGGCGATGCTTCCGCGGGTCGCCGCATAGGTCATCTTGTCGAAAACGAAGATCTGGTTGCGGCTGTCTTCTGCGGCGTGGCGCACGACCGCCGAGCCGATGAACCCTGCGCCGCCGGTTACGATCAGTCTCATGACAAAACACTCTTCTAGGCCCCGCGCCCGGTTAGCACCGGCGCAGCACCCTGCCAACCGCCGAAGAGGGGCCGAAGCGGACTTTCTTCAAGCCGGATTAACTTCTGGACAGGCTGGTCAGCGAGATGCCGCAACCCTCAGGCCCCGGCGTTCGACTTCCAGTGTCTTGTCATGCTGGGCAGCTTCATAAGCATCCAGAATATCCTTGACAGGGCCAGATTCCCGAATGCGCCCCTGCTCCATCCAGATGGCCTTGTCGCAATTGTCGAGCATGAGGCTGCGGCTGTGAGAGGCAAGCACAAGGATACCTGCCTTCGCCACGAACTCTTTCATTCGCTGCGTTGCCTTCTCCCTGAAACTGGCATCACCAGCACTCAGCCATTCGTCCAGAATGAGGATCTCAGGTTCAAAGGCCGTGGCAATCGAGAAGGTAAGCCGCATCTGCATGCCCGCAGAGTAGGTATAAACAGGCATGTTGAGGAATTCGCCGAGCTCGGAAAATGCCGTGATCTCGGCGCGACGTTCCTCAATCGCCTTGTGAGAGTAACCGGCCGCCAGGCCCCGGAGTGTAATGTTCCGGTGCCCGGAAGCCTCCGCCTGAGAGCCCAAACTGATATTGATGAGGCTGGTGATCCGGCCGCGAGTCATCAGCGTGCCGGTCTGGGGCGCCAGGATGCCGGCGAGCACCTGCAGCAGGGTCGTCTTGCCGGAGCCGTTTTCTCCGACAATCGCGAGCCTGTCCCCCTTGTGCAGGGAGAAACACACATCGTCCAGCGCGCGCACGCCCCTCAGATGGCCCTTGGCATCCCAGATCATCCGGTTCTGCGAATCCTGATCCAGATCTTTGGTAACGCTGCCACTAACCGGATAGGTAACGCCAATTCGATCTGCCACGACACAGCTGGGCAGCAGTGGCGGCTTTGAAGGCAGGGACCAGTAATTTCCCGGAGCAGGGCCTTGAGACATGACGCTTACAACCAATAGGCCAGACGCCGGTGGGCGACATAGGACACGACGAGCATGATCAGG
>DAIRTA010000215.1:0-3805 GCA_036804125.1 Hyphomonas sp. | reverse complement strand
TCACCATGCTCGGAGAACGTCGTTCGAGAATTTCCACCAATTCCCAGACACGACCAATGGCAAAGCCATCTCGCACTGCTGGATCGTAACGATCTCGGGTGCGGCGATGACGATTTCGCACCATGATTTCAACGCCCTAGCGAAGGGCAAGCGCAGGAAGCGGGAAGCACCCTTCTCCCTGCGCCTGACCTTCGAGGAACGGGCAGCGCTGGAGGAGGCTGCCAACGGGCTGCCGCTTGCCGCGTACATCAAGGCCGTGCTGTTCGGGCAGGACCTGCAGAAGGTCCGGCGGCGCAGCAAGCTGCCTGTGCAGGATCATGCGGCGCTGGCGCGGGTGCTGGCCGCGTTGGGCAGCGCGCGTCTGTCGAACAACCTGAACCAGCTCGCTCGCGGGGTGAACACCGGCACGTTGCCCGTACTGCCGGAGACAGAGGCCGATATCAGGGAGGCCTGCGCCGCCATCGCCGCGATGCGCAAGGCGCTGATCGAGGCGCTTGGCCTTGACGGGGGTGTCTCATGATCCTGAAGGCCAGTGAGCGCGGGAACGTGGGCGAGCTTGCCCGGCACCTCCTAAATGATCGCGACAACGAGCATGTCGAGCTGCATGAGCTGCGGGGCTTCGTCTCCGATACGCTCTCCGGCGCGATGAAAGAAATCGAGGCCATCGCCAGAGGCACACGGTGCCGGAACTGCCTGTTCTCCGTCAGCCTGAACCCACCAGCGACGGAAACGCCGCCGGTTGAAGCCTTCGAAGACGCTGCCGCGCGGATCGAGAAAGAGCTTGGCCTCGAAGGCCAGCCACGCGCCATTGTCTTCCATGAGAAGGAAGGCCGCCGCCACGCCCACGTTGTCTGGTCGAAAATCGACGGCTGGGACATGAAGGCTATCAACCTATCCTTCTACAAGAACAAGCTCACAGCCATCTCGAAGGAGCTGTACCTCGAACATGGCTGGCGCATGCCGGACGGGCTCCGGGACGAACGCAACCGCGATCCTCTCACCTTCACGCTGGAGGAGTATCAGCAAGCCAGACGCGCCGGGCATGATCCGAAGGAGGTCAAGGCTCTGATCCGGGAATGCTGGATCAATTCCGATGACCGGACGTGTTTCGAGGCCGAGCTGCGCCGGAAAGGGTTCTGGCTGGCGCGGGGCGACCGCCGGGGCTTTGTCGCCATCGACCGGCGCGGTGAGGTGTTCTCGCTGAACCGGATGACCGGGGCGAAGACGAAGGAATTGAGCGCCCGCCTCGGGGAGCCTGAAGCCCTGCCGTCCGCCGCAGACGTGAATGCCGCCATCGCCGCGCAACTGACAGGCAAGCTAAAAGCCTGGGCGGCTGAGATGGAAGCGCAGGCGCAGCGCGCAGGGCTGGCTGCGAAGTTCCAGCGCGAGCAGATGGCCCAGCGCCACCGTGATGCACGGGCGAAGCTTAAGGCGGCGCAGGAAGCGCGCTGGCTGGCTGAAGAGCGGGCGCGGGCCGCGCGCCTGCCCAAGGGCATCGGAGCCGTCTGGGGCTGGATCACCGGCAGGAACCGGAAGATCAGGGCGGTCAATGAGGCCGAAATCGCCACGGCGGCGGCGCGCGACCGGGCGGAACGACAGACGATAATCACAGCGCAGCTCGAAGAACGCCGCCGGTTCCAGCATCAGGTGCAGCGCGCAAAGACCAGGGAGCGCGACGAGCTTCAGGCGCTGAATCAGGAGATGTCAGCGCTGCTTTCGCAATCACCGGATGCGCTGAAGGATCGGCGAATTAAAGAAGAGCGCGATTTGGAGACCAAAAGACCGAAGAAGGAGGTCCGTTCGATCAGGCTGCCCAAGCCAAGAGGCCGAAACCGTCCGAAAGATTGGGACAGAAGCCTTGATGATCCGGATGTCGGCCCGCCTTAACTAAGGGGGATATTCATGGCGCTGATAATCGAGCTGAAGCTGAACAGGGCCGAAGTCGCCCGCCTCGAATCCGAAAATGCGGATCTGCGCCGCATGGACGTGATCGAGGGTAAGCGCCGCCCGCCGTTAAAGCTGTACAATCATTGAGCCTCAGTACCCGCACAGCGCGCGGAAAAGCAACAGTATAGCATGATAAAAAGGGAGCCCTCGCGGCTCCATTTTGTTTGATATCCGTAACATCCTGCCTTTTTGCAACCCGTCATAACGTTAAGATCAGGTCTCCAATTTAGAACAAGGGCCGCTGAGCTTTGCCCTGCTCCACATTCGTTTCGCCCGTATCCGGTGTCTTCGAACCCTGCCTTGCGTTTTGTCCGGTGTCTCGCAAAGGCCCGGATGGTCCGGGTCTCCAACAATAAAAAGGAGGCACCGATGTCCCCCATCTTCAATCACGCTGCCCTGCAGCGCCTGTCCACCGACGCCCTGAACGCGCTGAAGCGCTCCGTCATCGAGACGCTGGCCGATCCACGGCTGGGCATGGCCGACCGTGCCAGCCTGCGTGCATCACTTGCAAGCATCGCGCTGGTTTTGCGGGCGAGGTTCGGCCCTGGCCCGTCGAAACCCTGTCCCTAGCCGGGCACGGCTCACTCGCGCCTGCCATGAGGCAGGCGCGAGTTTTTGTTTCCGGTATTGGTGGAGCCGCCTCAGGCGGCGGCTCCGGCTTGCTGCGTCTCCTCCTCCTCGACCAGCGGCTGAAGGCCTTGGAGATAATCGGCTGCGCGCTGCGCGTGCGCGGCGGCGGCGAAGATGGCCCGCTTGTCGTTCCTAAGAACCTTCAGCCAATTCTGGATGTAGGCGGCGTGATCCGTGCCCGGCTCAGGCGTCAGCGCAAGATCGGCGCAAAGGAAGGCCGCGCCCAGCTCGGCAACCAGCTCCTCTCGGGCGTAGCCTTCATCGCCCCATGTTTTGCGCCCGAAATCGCGGTCCAGCCTGCTCTTGTGCTTCGTCCAGTGCGTCAGCTCGTGCGCCAGCGTGGCATAATAGGCCTCGGCGCTGTGGAAGCTCTCGAAGACCGGCATCTGTACATGATCGCTCGCGCCGCTATAGTGGGCGCTGTTCCCGCCATGGCGGATTTCGGCACCGGTTGCGGCGAAGAATTCTTCCGCATGCGTGATGCGCTGCGCCGGATCGATCACCGGCTCGCGCTTGGCGTAGTAGTGGGCGGGCAAGCCTTCGATCTGCTCCACGTTGAACACGCTGTACCCTTTCATGATGGGAATGACGCGCTCTTCCTCGGTGCCGTTCTCCTGCTCCTCGGTCTTCGTGATGGTGTTGGCGTAGACCACAAGCGATCCGCGCTCGCCCTTGCGCACATGCGCGCCCTGCTCTTTCGCCTGCCGGAACGTCATCCAGAACGGGGAGAGATACCCCGCCTGGACGCTCGCGCCCCAGAGCATCAGCACGTTGATCCCGTTGTAGGGCCTGCCGTTATAGCGCAGCGGCTTCATGATCCGGCCTTCGGTGTTCCCGGCGCTCCACGGTTTCAGCCATGTCAACTCGCCGCTCTCCAGATCGGCAATAATCCTGTCGGTCACTTTCTGATAGATATCTGTTTTCATCTGTTTTTTCTCCTTCTCATAGTCGGTTGCGCATGCAACCGGACTAGGCCCGCGCCAATGAGCGGGGGGAGGCCGTCAGGACCGCAGACAGCGGAGGGGGATCACCCGTCCTGCATGGAGCCGAAGGCGAAGGAAGGATGGGGAGACCGCTGTCTGCGCCCGTAGCGTCAGCGGAGGGCTCGGTCTTGACTGCTTGGGGGCGGCACGCCCCCCTCTTCGATCAGGCAAGTGTCAGCCCGGACGGGGTGGCTTCTTGTCCTTGCGCAAGGGTGTCAACGGCGCCCGCATAACCGGCCAGTCGG
>DAIRTA010000214.1:0-3823 GCA_036804125.1 Hyphomonas sp. | reverse complement strand
GGATTGGCGGCGCGCAAGAAAGATCAGGAGCGGCCGCAACCCCTTGCCACGGCGCGCGAAAAAAATTCAGCCGCCGGCCCGGAAACCGGGGACAGGGCAGACTTTATCCCCGGGGGGTCAGGGCCACTTCACCACCGGAGGCATGGAGGACAAGATGCTCTCGACATTGCCGCCGGTCTTGAGGCCGAAGGTCGTGCCGCGATCATAGAGCAGGTTGTATTCGACATAGCGCCCGCGTTGGATCAGCTGCTGTTCGCGCTCTTCAGCGCTCCAGGCTTCGTTCATCCGCCGCGCGACGAGTGCCGGATAGACCCCGGCGAACTGCCGGCCGACTTCCTGGGTGAAGGCGAAATCCTGCTCCCAGTCGCCGCTGTTGAAGCGGTCATAGAAGATGCCGCCGGTGCCGCGCGGCTCATTGCGGTGGGCGAGATGGAAATAGGTGTCGCATTCGGCCCTGAGGGCGTCATAGCTGACGCCCGGATGCGTCTCGCAGGCGGCCTGCATCGCGGCATGGAAATCGACCGTGTCGGGGAAGTCCTGCCGGCGCTGATAGGGCAGGAGGGGATTGAGATCGCCGCCGCCGCCGAACCAGATCTCGCTCGTCACCAGCATGCGGGTGTTCATGTGGGCGGCCGGGACGCGCGGATTGAGCGGGTGGGCAATGAGGGAGATACCGCTCGCCCAGAACCGCCCGGCGGACTTGCCGGCGCCGGGGATCTGCGCCGCGAAGGCCTCTGAAAAGGTGCCATGGACTTCCGAAAAGTGGACGCCCACCTTTTCAAAGACCCGCCCGCGCATCAGGCCCATACGCCCGCCGCCAAGGTCTTCGCGCCCGTCCCCGCGGCGCCAGTCCGTCAGCGCGAAGCGTCCGGCCGGGCCCGGATAGAGCGGCGGCGAGGCGGCGTCTTCAAGGGCCTCGAAGCGGCGGCAGATGTCTTCCTGCAAGCTGCGGAACCAGTCGCGGGCGCGGCTCTTCTGCCCTGTGAGCAGATCGGTCTGGGTAGTCGTCGTCATGGCCTGACACTGGGGCAAAGCGTTCGCCGCAGCAAGCGCGGGGTTGTCACAAGGAAAATTACCGAGGCCATGGCGCTATGGGCCCGGTTGCCATGCGCCCGGCCGCGCGCTAAGGCCGCGCACACGCCGGTTGAGGTGTGCGGGCAGGGCCGGACTGCCGCGCCCTCTTGCCGCAATGATGGGACAGGCAATTTCCCCTAATTACCGGTGTGTATTCGTTTCACCCTTTCAATGGACGAGTGATGTGACGGACCAGGCTGCACAACAGGACGAGACGGTCGATGAGGACCGCCGCAACTTTATCCATATCGCAACCGGGGCCTTCGCGGCTGGCGGCGGGGCGATGTTCACATGGATGCTGGTCGATCAGTGGAACCCGGCCGCCGATACACGGGCGGCCTCCTCGCTCGATGTCGATGTCTCGAAGGTGCCCCTCGGCGGCGAGATCCGCGTCCTGATCGGCGGCCAGCCCTTCTTCATCCGCCACCGCACCGCGGCCGAGATCGCCGCCGCCGACAATGTGAACCTTCGCCTCCTGCCGGACCCCCAGACCGATGATGAACGCCTTGTGCCGATGGCTGACGGCAGTCTCAACAAGGCCATCCTGATCACCTCCGGCGCCTGCACCCATCTCGGCTGCGTGCCGGTCGGCCCCGCCCAGGGCAATACGGGTGATTTCGGCGGCTGGTTCTGCCCCTGTCACGGTTCGCACTATGATACGTCGGGGCGCATCCGCCGGGGCCCGGCCCCCAGCAACCTGCCGGTGCCCAACTATCGCTGGGTGTCGGACGCCGTCGTCAACATTTCGCTCTGAGAGGATCGCGCCAGATGAGTGGACATCAATCCAGCTATACGCCGAACTCGGCTTTCGAACGCTGGCTCGATTCGCGCCTGCCCATCATCCGTTTCACGCATGATACGGTGGTCAGCTTCCCGACGCCGAGGAACCTGAACTACTGGTATGTGTTCGGCGGCATCCTGGCCGTGTGCCTTGCCGTGCAGATCATCACCGGCGTCATTCTCGCCATGCATTATGAGCCGAGCGTCGATGGCGCCTTTGCCTCGGTCGAGCGGATCATGCGGGATGTGCCGTTCGGCTGGCTGCTGCGCTACATCCACTCAAACGGCGCCTCGATGTTCTTCCTCGCCGTCTATATCCACATGTTCCGCGGGCTGTATTACGGCTCATACAAGGCGCCGCGCGAAGTGCTCTGGATCCTCGGCTGCATCATCTACCTGCTGATGATCGCCACCGCCTTCCTCGGCTACATGCTGCCCTGGGGCCAGATGTCCCTGCATGGCGCGAACGTGATCGTGAACCTGTTCGGCGCGATCCCGCTGATCGGCGACAGTGTGCAGACCTGGCTGCTCGGCGGGCCCTCGATAGGCAACCAGACCCTGCAGCGATTCTTCTCGCTCCATTATCTCCTGCCGTTCATGATTGCGGGCGTCGTGATCCTGCATATCTGGGCGCTGCACGTGCCCGGCAACAACAACCCCACAGGCGTGGAGGTGCAGGATGTCGAGAAGGATACTGTCCCGTTCCACCCATATTACACGGTCAAGGACGGCTTCGCGATCGGCGTCTTCCTCCTGCTGTTCGCCGCCTTCGTCTTTTATGCGCCGGATGTGCTCGGCCATGCCGACAATTACATCCAGGCCGACCCGCTGGTGACGCCGGCCCATATCGTGCCGGAATGGTACCTGTTGCCGTTCTACGCAATCCTTCGCGCCATCACCTTCGATATAGGCCCGATCGATGCGAAACTTCTTGGCGTCATCTTCATGTTCGCCTCTATCGCTGTTCTGTTCTTCCTGCCCTGGCTGGACACCTCGAAGGTGAAATCGATGCGTTACCGCCCGGTCGCGCGCCAGTTCTTCTTCGGCTTTGTGGCGGTCTGCCTGCTGCTGGGCTGGTGCGGCGCGGCCAATCCGGACGATCCGGTCATCCCGGCGCTGCAGGGAGAGCCACAGCTCGTGGTCAGCTATACGGTGGATGGCGAGCTGGCGAGCAGCGCTTATCGCGGCGGGCCGGAAGCGTTCGAAGCGGCGCAGAGCTTCAAGGCGAGCCTGCCGCCCGAGACCCAGGCCACCCTGTCGGTCGTGCCGGCGCCGACCTTCCTGTTCCGGCATTTCTCGCTGATCCTGACCTTCCTCTATTTCGGTTATTTCGTCGCGCTCTTCTTCATCGGGCTCAGCGAGCGCACGAAGCCTGAGCCGGAATCGATCCATAAATCCGTTCTGAAACAGCCGAAGACGCCATCCGGCGCGGCTGTTCCGGCCGAATAAGCGCAGCGGGGAGCCAACCGACATGATTTCGATGCGTATCCTTGCGGCCAGCGCGCTGAGCCTCGCCTTTGCAGGCCTCGCCCATGCGGCCGGCGGCGCCAAGCACCCGCACGGGCCGGAAGGCGGCTGGCCCTTCGAGGGCCTCACCGGCACCTATGACCAGGCGTCCGTGGCCCGCGGCTACCAAGTCTACAAGGAGGTCTGTTCGAGCTGCCACTCGATGAACCTTCTCAGCTACCGCAATCTCGGAGAGCGCGGCGGCCCGTTCTACGATCCGGCCTATCCCAATCCGAACGACAACCCCTATGTGCGACAGCTTGCAGCCGAGAACGAGATCCTCGACCCCGTCCCGAATGATTTCGGCGAGTTCGAGTTCCGCCCCGCGCGTCCGGCCGATCCGTTCCGCTCGCCCTATCCGAACGATGCCGCAGCCCGCGCCGCGAATGGCGGCGCCCTGCCGCCGGACCTCTCGGTGATCACCAAGGCCCGCCATTACGGAGCAGACTACATCTACAATCTC
>DAIRTA010000213.1:0-3831 GCA_036804125.1 Hyphomonas sp. | reverse complement strand
CGAACACAGGATGGCAATCGGCCAGAGGGGTCATGGCCCGCAGTATAACCCGGCCAAAAGGCAGGGGGATAAGTTTCGCTGCACATCCCGCAAACACAGCAGGACACGCAGCAAAAAGCGGGGATAAGGCCGGGCCGGCGGCGGGATTCAGACGAGGGCGGCCTAGCGAACGGGCGGGCCGTTATCGAAGGCGTCCCAGACATCGGCGCGCCAGTCGGGCCGGGGCCGTTCCGGCACGATTTCGAACACCAGCCGGTCAGTGACACGGCGCCCGTCGAGGCGGGTCTCGACTGTGGCCACATGCATGCCGGGCGCGAGGCTGGCGGGCAGGGTGAACTGCCAGAGGCTCATCGAACGGTCGGCCACCGGGCCGCCGGGCTGGGGCGGGCGTGGCCCGGACGCCGTGCGCCGGCCGCTGACCTGGCCCTGCGCATCCGGATTACCGGACCGGCTCTGGAGCGCCACGCGCGCCACAGAGAGCTGGCGCATGGCCGCATAGGGATCGGCAAATGCTGCGCCGATCCGGGGATCCTCGCCGCGCGCGTCCTGTGTGCGGCGCATCGGCTGGGCCGGGCCATCATTCAGCGAAACCGTGACAGATGTTGCCGTGGATCCCGCCCAGACATTGGCTGTGAGGTGAACCCCGCCCTCCAGGTCCTCCGGGGTCAGCATTTTGACGTCCGGAAGGTCATTGATGGAGAAGGGCGGCACGGGATCGCGTTCCTCTGCCGGCTCCGCCCGCCAGGCCATGATCGCCTCAAACCAGTCGCGGAAAGGCGGGGTGTTCAGCGAGAGCGCCATCTGGCGGTCCCGGCCGGTTCCGAGCGGAACGAAGGCAAGTTCAGCGCGCTGCTCCGAAAAGCGCGCGATGATATAGCCGCGCGGTTCGCCCAGCCGGGAGAGAGACATCGGAACGCCGTCCATATCGAAATCGCCATTCCACCAGCCGCCTGCGGCGGCGCCGGCCACAATATGGCGGAACGGCAGGGCGTCGACGTCCACAGCCTCTTTCCAGCCCGGGAAGCTGTCGCCGGGCTCGAAATATTCCAGCGTATGGGTGTGACCGGAGAAGGAGATCGCCGGCCGGTCATCCGTCAGGGCGTAGATGGCAGCGAGATTGTCGGTCTGGTGCTGGGGGGAGGTGTGGTCAACGAAAGAGACAAACGGGATGTGATGCAGATACACAATCTTCCGGCTCGCGGGGGTCTCGGCCAGAAGCGCCGCCAGCCAGGTCATCTGCTCATCCGTGACCCGGCCGTTATACATCTTGCGCTCTTCCGACAGGCAGAACTCCCGTCCGGGGCGTTCGGCATCCTCGGCTCCGCAGGGGTAGACGACATTGTCGAGCACGATGAACAGGGCGTTGCCGATTTCGAAGGCGTAATAGGCCGGGCCGAACAGCCGGCGCCAGCTATCGGCGGAGTCGGCATCATGATCGGCATCGAAGTCGAAATCGTGATTGCCATGGACGTAGTATTGCGGTGTGCGCATGACGCTGCCGACGGCCTGAAGGCGCGGGATCAGGTCAAGATCGTCTCCGACGACATCGCCGACGAAAACCGCACAATCGAGACGGACATTCTGGCTGACGACATCATTGACAACACTGTCCCGGAAATAGCCGACCTCGATATTATTATAGGTCTGGCTGTCGCCGATGATGGCGCAGGAGACCGCCTCGCTGGCCGCGGCCCTGACGAGAGGGAAATTGATCGCGGCCGGCACCGGCCCGGTCGGTGGCAGGCCGCCGAACCGCAAGGTCTTGGGCGAGCCGGCCGGTTTGTGCTCATAGGCAAATTGCGGAATCCAGTTTTCATTAACGGGCGTCCGCCAGCCTGAGGGCTGGACAACGGAGACCGACATGTCGGGCCGCACCGGCAGGCGCCAGCCCCCCGTTTCATCCGTGCGCACGATCTCGACCCCGTTGGAGACCAGCACGCCGGCAATGCCGGGCTCATCCGGCTGGCGGCGGCTGTCGCGGTTGAGATCCTCGAAGACGACGCCGCTGATCATGGCGGCATCCGGGGTTTCGCCCCGGATGATTTCGATCCGGCCGATATAGGGCTCCGGCAGGATGGCAGCGGCATCCTCGGCTCCGGCAGCCGGTGGGGCGGGTGGCAGGGGAGCGGCTGCAGGCGGGGTGGTGCAGGCTGTGAGCAGGAGGGCGGCGAGGGCGGAGGCGCAGACGGCGGTGTTGGGTCGGGTCATGACCAACCGGTTAGCAGCCGGGCGTTTCAGTTCTGTGACGCGGGCGTCAGGCCCGGCGCCTTGGCCAGGGCAGGCGGGGGACGGGCAGGAGGCCGCGCCAGAAGCGCCGCCAGCGCCAGGTGCGGGCGAGGCGGCGGTCATTCGGGGCGTCATCGGCGGCGCGGGGAATGTGGACATTGTTCATGCGCGGCCGGTAGCGGCGGATCAGGTCTTCCTCGATCCGGGCACTGTCGGCGGCCTTGCGGATGACCAGCACATGGCGCTCGGTGGCGCCGCGCTTCCACCACGCCTCCCACCAGCGCTCATGGCCGTTGAGGCGGCTGCGGAAATTGGCGGCCTTGCCGATATAGAGCGGCGACAGGAAGAACACGAAGCGGCGGCGCACGAAGATATAGACCCCGCCCGCAGGCGGCAGGCCGCGGCGCGTGAGGGTGATCTTGAAGCGGTAATTGCGCCCGCTTTCGCCGCGCCAGGTGTGCCAGCCGAACAGGATCCAGTTGAGGATAATCATCGCAGGCCTCACATGCCCGGCCGGCCTTCGGCGGACAGGCGGGAGACTCATAGCGGGCCGGTTAACGCCGTCTTAAGGCGGCGCGGACCGGGGCGAAGCTCGCCCGGTGGACCGGCGAGGGACCGAGGCGGTCAAGGGCGGCGGCATGGGCGGCGGTGCCATAGCCCTTGTGCTGGCCGAAGCCATAGCCGGGATGGGCGGCGCAGAGCGCGGCCATGCGGGCATCGCGGTGGGTCTTGGCGAGGATCGAGGCGGCAGAGATCGCCGGCTCGGTCAGGTCGCCCTTGATGATGGCGCGGGCCGGGGCCGGCAGGCCGGCGGGCAGGGCATTGCCATCGATCAGGATTTCCTCCGGCAGGGCGCCGAGCCCGGCGATCGCCCGGCGCATGGCGAGGAAGGTCGCCTCGCGGATATTCAGCCGGTCGATCTCCTCCGGGCTCGCCTCGGCGATGGCCCAGGCGCGCGCCTGCTCGCGGATCAGCGGGGCGAGGCGGTTGCGGGCCTTTTCGCTGAGTCTCTTGGAATCGGTGAGGCCATCAAGGGGCCGGGCGGGATCGAGGATCACGGCGGCCGCCGTGACCGGCCCGGCCCAGGGGCCGCGCCCGGCTTCGTCCACGCCGCAGAGGAGGGGGGCGGTGATCATCGCCGGCAGGTAAGCCCTGAGTCGGGGCGGCTGTCTTGCCCCGGACGCGGGCGGCGCTAGGCTGGGGCGGCAAAGGGAGGGGGCTGCATGGCGTCCAGACACCTGATCGATCCGCAGCTGCTGCCGCTGCTGGAGGCGTGGCCGACGCTGACGCTCTCGCCGGAGATCCTGCCGGTGGTCCGCGAGGCGCGCCGGCAGATGATGGCGAACGAGCCGCCGGTGCCGGACAGTGTCGAGATGAGCGAGCATCACACGCCGGCGCGCGCCGACGCGCCGCCGGTGCGGCTGCTGGTCTATCGCAAGCGCGGCGGGGCAGCGGGACCGCGCCCGGCGATCCTGCACCTGCATGGCGGGGGCTATGTGATGGGCCTGCCGGAGATGATGCGCCCGGCCTGCGCGGCCTGGGCCGAGGCATTCGATGCGCGGGTGATCTCGGCGGCCTACCGGCTGGCGCCGGAGACGCGCTTTC
>DAIRTA010000212.1:277-3845 GCA_036804125.1 Hyphomonas sp. | reverse complement strand
ATTGGGCAAGATGGACAGCGGCTCAGAACGGGCCGCGAAGGAAGGCTAGATGCTTTACCATTTCCTCGCTGCAGACAGCGGCGCCTTGAATCTCCTGAATTACATTACATTCCGGACAGGCGCCGCCATTGTCACGGCTTTTCTCGTCACGGTTCTCCTCGGCGACTGGATGATCAACACGCTGCGGGCGCGCCAGGGCAAGGGCCAGCCGATCCGCGACCTTTCGCTCGAGGCCCAGCTCGCCAAGCAGGGCACGCCGACCATGGGCGGGCTGCTGATCTGGATCGGCCTGATCGCCAGCGTCCTGCTCTGGGCCAACTGGCATAACCCCTATGTCTGGGTCACGCTGTTCGTGACCTTCTCCTATGCCGTCCTCGGTTTCCTCGATGACTACGCCAAGGTCACCCGGCAGTCGACGGATGGTGTCTCGGCCGGGGCACGCCTGCTTGCCGGGTTCATCATCGCCGCGCTCGCCTGCGCCGTGATCATGGGGCTGCACGGCGCGCACACACCGGCCGGCCATGCCGCTTGGGGGCCGCTCGATCCGGCGGCACAGTGGATCGCGGGTTTCGCCCCGCCGACCGGGGTCCAGCCGGCCGATCCGGATTTTTCCGGCGGGGTCGCGGTGCCCTTCATCAACAATTACTTCATCCCCCTCGGCGGGTTTTTCATCCTATTCGGAATGGTGGTGATCGTCGGCGCAGCCAATGCGGTGAACTTCACCGACGGGCTCGACGGCCTCGCCATCGTTCCGATGACCTTTGCGGCGGCCGCCTATGCGATGATCGCCTATCTCACCGGCAACTTCGTCTTCGCCAGCTATCTCGGTATCCAGTTTGCGCCAGGTGCCGGCGAGCTTGCCGTGATCCTCGGCGCGATGATCGGCGCAGGCATGGGTTTCCTCTGGTACAATGCCTATCCGGCAAAGGTCTTCATGGGCGATACCGGTTCGCTCGGCCTCGGCGGCATGCTCGGTGTGGTCGCCGTGGCGACCAAGCATGAATTTGCCCTTGTTGTCATTGGCGGCCTGTTCGTCATCGAGGCGCTCTCGGTGCTGAGCCAGATCGGCTGGTTCAAGCTCACCCGCCGCCTGACGGGGCAGGGCCAGCGTATCTTCCTGATGGCGCCGCTGCATCATCACTTCCAGAAGAAGAACTGGCCGGAAACCCGTGTCGTCGTCCGCTTCTGGATCCTGTCTGTCCTGTTCGCCCTTGCGGGCCTTGCCACGCTGAAGCTGAGGTGATGGCCGCGCGATGATCCCGATCACCGAATATGCTGGGCGAGATGTCGCCGTGTATGGCCTAGGCCGCACGGGTATCAGCGCGGCCCGTGCCCTCAAGGCCGGCGGCGCGCGCGTCCATGCGTGGGATGACAGCGAGGAGGCGCGAGCCCGCGCCGAGGCGGCCGGGATCGTCCTATCGGATATCAACAAGCGCGACTGGCAGACCTTTGCCGCCCTCGTCCTGTCTCCCGGTGTTCCCTATCGCTTCCCGCAGCCGCACCGGATCGTGCGGATGGCGGAGATGACCGGGGTTCCGGTCATCGGCGACATGGAGCTGTTTGCCCGCGCCGTTCAGCTCCTGCCGGAGCGTGCGCGCCCCAGGATCATCGCCATCACCGGCACCAATGGCAAATCGACGACCACCGCGCTTATCGGGCACATCCTCAAGGAGGCCGGCCGCGATGTCCGCGTCGGCGGCAATATCGGCACCGGCGTGCTCGATCTCGCCGCGCTGCACTCCAACGCGATCTATGTGCTGGAAATGTCGTCTTACCAGCTCGACCTTGTGAAGAGCCTGCATTGCAATATCGCGGTCTTCCTGAACCTGTCGCCCGACCATCTCGACCGCCATGGCGGCCTGGAAGGCTATCAGGCGGCGAAGATGCGGATCTTCCAGAACCAGACGGCCAACGACCTCGCCATCATCGGCTTCGATGATGTCTACACCCAGTCGATTGCCATCGGGCTTGCCGCGCGCGGGCCGCAGCGCGTCGTCCAGGTCTCGGCCACCTATACCCTCGGCCGGGGCATCAGCGCGGCCGGTGGCCAGCTCTATGACAGCCAGGCCGGCAACGCCCTGCGCGTGGGCGATCTGGCCGAATGCCCGGCGCTGGTCGGGCGGCATAACCACCAGAATGCGGCCGCCGCCTATGCGGCCTGCAGGGCGCTCAATCTTGATCCGGCCGTGATCATGGCGGGGATGCGCACATTCCCCGGATTACCGCACCGGATGGAGCGTGTCGGCGAGAAGGATGGGGTCCAGTTCATCAATGATTCCAAGGCCACCAATGCCCAGGCGGCGGAGCAGGCGCTGCGCAGCTATCGCAACATTTTCTGGATTGCAGGCGGTGTCGCCAAACCGGACGGAATCGCCCCGCTGCGCCCGCTGTTCGGCCATGTCACCAAGGCCTACCTGATCGGCGAGGCCGCCAATGCGTTCGAGGCGAGCCTCGGCGGCGCCGTGCCGTCCGAGAATTGCGGAACGCTGGAGCGCGCCATCGAGGCGGCCTGGCGTGATGCCCGCGCCTGCGGCCAGCCATCGCCGGTGATCCTGCTCTCCCCGGCCTGCGCCAGCTTCGATCAGTTCCGGGACTATGAACATCGCGGCGATGTCTTCCGCTCCCTGGTGCAGGCGATGCTCGCCCAGCCGCTCAAGGTTTCCGCATGAGAGGTGCAGCCGGCCCGGTAATCCTGCCACGCTCCGATGCATCATGGTTGACCGAATGGCGGCGTACGCTGGACTGGCCACTGGTGGCCGGCGCTGTGCTGCTCCTGGGCATTGGCCTGCTGATGTCGCTTGCGTCCGGGCCCACGGCAGCGGCCCGCATCGGCTATAGCGATCCATATTATTTCGTCTATCGACAGGCCGTGTTCGCCAGCCTTGCGCTTGTGGTCATGCTGGCGGTCAGCCTGCTCGACCGCAAATGGGCCCGGCGCTTTGCCGCGCTGGTCTTTATCGGCGGCTTTGCACTCCTCGTCCTTGTGGCGATCGATGGCATCGAGGTTAAGGGCGCCCGGCGCTGGCTGCAGTTTTTCGGCTATTCGGCTCAGCCGAGTGAGTTCATCAAGCCGGCGCTGATCCTGCTATGCGGCTGGTTGCTTGCCCAGCGCGAGCAGTACCCGGCGGGTCCATGGGCGCTTATGGCCTTTGTGCTCTATGGCTTGACCCTTGCGCTCCTGCTGATCCAGCCGGATGTCGGCCAGTCGGCGCTGCTCAGCCTGGCCTTCCTGGTGACCTTCTTCGTCAGCGGGTTGCCGAAACGCTGGATCGGCGGCTTCGCGGTCGGCGGGGGCGTGCTTGCCGCCACCCTTTACAATCTCCTGCCCTATGTGCGCAGCCGGGTGGATATGCTGGTCAATCCGGGCGCCACGGATACCTATCAGATCGACCGGGCCGTCGAGGCTATCGGGCGGGGCGGGCTGTTTGGCGCCGGACCGGGGGAGGGGCTGGTCAAGGCCCGCCTGCCGGATGCCCATACCGATTTCATCCTTGCGGTGATGGGCGAGGAATTCGGCCTGGTCGCCCTCGTGGCCCTGATGATGGTCTATGCCCTGATTGCCATACGC
>DAIRTA010000212.1:0-267 GCA_036804125.1 Hyphomonas sp. | reverse complement strand
TGCCTATGCGCGCGCCGCCACAGCCGGGCTGATGGCCCTGTTCACCTTGCAGGCCCTGATCAATATCGGCGTCAACCTTGCCATCCTGCCGCCGACCGGAATGACCCTGCCCCTGATTTCCTATGGCGGCTCGTCAATGCTGGGTCTTGCGCTTACCCTGGGCCTCGTGCTGGCGCTGGTGCGCGGCGACGGAACCCGCCTGAGGGGACGCTATGAATGAACAGCAGGCCCCACGCCTGATCGTGATCGCCGCTGGCGGCACGGGCG
>DAIRTA010000211.1:0-3846 GCA_036804125.1 Hyphomonas sp. | reverse complement strand
GGCTCGGCCCGCGCCTCCTGCCAGGCCTCGGCGCGGACCGAGGCGATGCGCCGGCCCATCTTGAGCACGGTGGCGCGGGCATAGAGGTCGCGGGCATGGCCCTGGCGCAGATAGTCGATGGTCAGGTTGATCGGCCGCGGCGGGCGCGGCATGTCGGAGACGAGGAAGACCTGCAGCATCGCCGTGAGTTCGAGGAAGGACGCGATGGCGCCGCCATGCAGGGCGCGGATGGCGATATTGCCGATCAGCTTGTCCTGAAAGGGCAGGAGCGTGGTCATCTCGTCGCCATGGATCTCGCAGCGCATGCCGAGCGTCGCGGCAAAGGGCAGGCGGGCCAGGATCGCCTCGATCTGCGCGGTGCGCGGATGGGTGGCGGCCCCGGTCATGACCGGGGCGCCCCGAAGCGCGGCTGGGTGATGGCGAAGGTGCCCGCCGCGGTGGCGATGACCTTGTCGCGGGTCTCATGATAGGCCCAGGCACGGGTGAAGCAGACCGAGCGGGTGACGTGGTAGCATTCGGCCTCGCCGATGATGGCGCGGCGCGGCTCGGCCGGGCGCATATAGTCGATGCGCAGGTCGATGGTGGCGACAAAGCGCAGCTCGGTGAGGGCCGAGGTCGAGGCCATGCCGGAGAGATTGTCGAGGAAGGTGGTGATCACGCCGCCATGGATGACGCCGGTATCGGGATCGCCGACGAGGTGTTCCGCCCAGGGCTGCTGGCCCCAGACATGGCCGGGCTCGACCCGGTCGAACCGGAAGCCGAGCTCTTTCCCCCACGGAACGACATCGCCCATCATGGCGGCGTGGCGCTGCATCATCGCGCTGATGCCGGCCGTATCGCCCGGCGGGGAGGGATCATCCTTGCTCATCGCTCATGGCTCTAGGGGTTTGACGGCTCCGGTGGGCCGGGTAACATCAGCGGTGAACCGTTTCACAGCCCTGCTTCCAGACCGGAGATTAGCCTCATGGCGTTCGACGCCGCAAGCAAGCCGAAAACCTGCATCATCGGAGCCGGGTGCTCCGGCTTTACCATGGCCAAGCGGCTGAAGGATGCCGGCCTGCCCTATGACTGTTTCGAGATGTCCGACAATATCGGCGGCAACTGGTATTACCGCAATCCGAACGGGGCCTCCTCCTGTTACCAGTCGCTGCATATCGACACGTCCAAATGGCGCCTCGCCTTCGAGGATTATCCGGTGCCGGAGGACTGGCCGGACTTTCCCCACCATGCGCAATTGCTGCAGTATTTCCATGATTATGTCGATCATTTCGGGCTGCGCGAGACGATCACCTTCAACACCGCGGTGACCGATGTCGCCGACCTGCCGGGCGGGCGCTGGCGGGTGACCCTGTCGACCGGCGAGACGCGCGATTATGACGCCGTCTGCGTGGCCAATGGCCATCACTGGGACGCGCGCATGCCGTCCTATCCCGGACAGTTCGACGGCTACCAGGTCCACTCGCATCATTACCGCGACCCGTTCGAGCCGTATGATTTCCGGGGCAAGCGGGTGATGGTGGTCGGCGCGGGCAATTCGGCGATGGATATCTCCTCTGAACTCGCCCAGCGCCCGATTGCAGAGACGCTGTTCATCTCGATGCGGCGGGGTGTCTGGGTGCTGCCGAAATATTTCGACGGCCAGCCGGCCGACAAGGCCGTGCTGCCCTCCTGGATGCCGGCGAAGCTCGGCCGCAAGCTGGCGCGGGCGAAGATCAAGAAATCGATCGGGCGGATGGAGGATTACGGCCTGCCGAAGCCGGACCATGAGCCGCTGGACGGGCACCCCTCCGTGTCCGGAGAATTCCTGACGCGGGTCGGCTGCGGCGACATCACGCCGAAGCCCGGCCTCGAGCGTCTTGACGGGGACGGGGTGGTGTTCACCGACGGCACCCGAGAGCGCATCGATGCGATCGTCTGGGCGACGGGGTACAATGTCACTTTCCCGTTCCTGAAGCAGGACGACCTGACGCCCAAGGACAATGTCTTCCCGCTGTTCAAGCGGATGGTGAAGCCGGGGCGGGGGACGCTGTTCTTCCTCGGCCTCGCCCAGCCGCTGCCGACGCTGGTGAACTTTGCCGAACAGCAATCGAAACTGGTCGCGGCGGCCCTCGACGGGCGCTATGCCTTTCCGCCTGCGGAGGAAATGGAGCGGATCATCCGCGAGGACGAGGCGGCCCATCTCGGCCATTTCTATGACAGCCCGCGCCACCGGATGCAGGTGGACTTCAATCTCTATTGCCGGGACCTGATCCAGGAAATCGAACGCGGGGGCAAGCGCGCAAAGGCGCCGGCGTGACCCTGCGCCTTCTCATGGCGCTGCTGGCGGCGGCGCTGCTGGCGGCCTGCGCCTCGCGCCCATCGCCGGTCGTCTACCGGGTGCCGGTGAATTACGGGCCGCCGGGTGATCCGCGCAATCCGGCGCAGGGGCCGTTCGAGCCGAACGCCTATCTCAGGCTCTGCCCCGGCATGCGCGTGTCGAATGCGCCGCCTGCGGATTCCGATCGCTGGGTCATCAATTTCCATCCGCTGGTCGTGGTCAACGGGATCGTGCTGGCGTCGGTGCCGACCAATGATGCCTGCCTGTCCTCCGGGGTCGGCTACCGCACCGGACGGATGCATGAGGGCATCGATGTTACCAGCCGGCCGCCGGGGCCGGTCTATTCGGCGGCGCCGGGGCGCATCATTGAGGCGCGCCATGCGCCGGGATACGGCCTGCAGGTGCTGATCGATCATGGCCGCGGCGTGTATACGCGCTATGCGCATCTCGACACCTTTGCGCCGGGCGTCCAGCCGGGGGCGATGATCGGCTTCGGCCATGTCATCGGCCAGATGGGCGCGACCGGCAATGCCAGCGCGCCGCACCTGCATTACGAGATCCTGACCGGCAATTACAACAATCCGCGCGGCTCCAAGGGCCTTGCCGTGCACGATCCTTTCCGCTTCCCGCCCTATGCCCTTCCGGGGTATTGAGGGGGATTCAAAAGGTCCGAAGCGGATAAACTCCTCTCCAAGACAGGTTTGTGCGCGTGGAGGGCAAGCTTTCAACCATAATTTGTGGTTCCGAAACTCGTAGACGTAGATAAAATTGCACAGATTCTCTCGTATTCTAGAAACCAGATTCGCGTTTGGGTGGATGGCGAATGTTCAAGTTCCTTGGAATCGTCTGGGCATCATTATCCTTTGTTGCGCTTCTCAAGCATGGCTTGGACCTCGGAGACTTCTCCGGGCCAGCTCAGCTTGTGCTGGAGTATTTTTCCAGATCGCTGGATTGTCTGTTCGGATGGCTCGTCGAATACATCATTGCAGCATTAAATACCGCATTTAGATGGGCTGGCTGGGAACTCAGCCTGCAGCCGCATTGGCGCTACATCTTCTCCGTGATTCTTTTATATGCTGGCGCACAGGTCAATTATGCGTTGAAGGAAAAACATATTCGCTTCGCAATATTTCGCGGAGCCTGGGGAGCCGGAGCCGCGCTTCTCTCTGCTGTCTCTGCAGGGGTTGTTCCTGTTGCTCACATTTCTTCAAACTGGCTGATTCCCCTAGCCACAGTTTTTGGTCTGGCGCTTCATCAGTTCGGAAACAATGTGTGGGTAAAGATTATATGGGATGGTGATTACAATAAATATTGGCCCGGCTTTCGGTTTAGCTATTTCTACCCTCTCTATATCATCGGGTTTCAAACGCCATTGTTACTCACAGTTGCAGTGGCACACCGCATTTCTTTTTTTGATGCAATCACTAGTCCGGGCTTGGCTTCTCTGCCGGCAGTTTTTCTTGTCTTGGCGCTATTCTGGCTCTCGCTGGGTGTTATCTGGACGGCAAGGGTGCATAATGACGAAAGCT
>DAIRTA010000210.1:0-3869 GCA_036804125.1 Hyphomonas sp. | reverse complement strand
TCTCGACCGTGTAACGCAGCCAGCCGGTCTCGATCAGGCCCTGCCCGATGAAATGGGCGACGCGCAGCGGCGTGTTGATCTCGTATTCCTCAAGGATGTCCCAGCCGCGCACGAAAGCCGAGATATAGCGGCCCTGTGTCGTCAGCCGGAGCACATCCCAGCCCTTATGTCCGGGCAGCATGCGCGCGATCTTGTCGAGATCGATGTCACCGACCCCGCGTATGGTTACCACTTTCGGCACGTGCCCCTCCATTCTGCAGGTTGCCGCAAGGCCTCTCCACTATAGGCCGGTTTGCGACGGAATCATGTCCTTACTGTCACTTGCCGATCATCCTTTTGTGCGATGGTTACACACAGTCGGCGACTCAGGGAGGGTGCTCGGGAATGGCTCACATTGTCCAGATCAGCGACCCCCATGTCAGCAAGGTGAGGCCTTTCTTCTCCGCGAATTTCGAGCGGGCGCTGCGCCTGGCCGCTGCGATGAAGCCGGATGCCATCACCGTCACAGGCGACCTGACAATCGATGGGGCGGATTCGGACGCCGATCTGCATCATGCCCGCGACCTCGCGGGATCCGTTGGCGTCCCCGTCTATTGCATTCCTGGCAATCATGACATCGGAGAAGAACCGGGCAGCGAGGATGTCGGGCAGCCGGTCAATGCCGAGCGGGTCCGCCGCTTCCTGGACATATTCGGAACAGACCGGCACACTTTCCGGCTGGGAGAGTGGCAGGTGATCGCCCTGAATTCGCAGCTCTTCGGCACGGGGCTTGAGGCCGAGGGCGCGCAATGGGAATGGCTGCTCGGCGCGCTGAAGGATGCTGCCGGGGCTCCGATTGCCCTTTTCCTTCACAAGCCGATTTTCATCACGACCCCTGCCGAATCCGTCGATGGCAAGCTCAGCGTTCCCGCCGCTGGGCGTAACCGGCTGCTGGGCATGGCCAAGGCACACAACATCCGCTTCTTTGCCTCCGGGCACCTGCATCAGGGATTGATCCGATCCGGAGATGAGCCCGGCCAGATCTGGGCGCCGTCCTGCGGCTTTGCGGTGGCGTCCCGATACACAGCAGAAGCCGATCCGCGCATCGGCATGGTTTCGATCGAACTGCAGCCCGGCGGCCACTGGTCGGCCAGGCTGATCCACCCCGTAGAGCTTGATATCATCGATTACAAAGGCCTCCTTGCGGCCGGCCCCTATCGCAGCCTGCGGGACCTGCCGCCAATCGACAGCGACGCAGCCTAGCTGCGGCTTCCCCGATCTTCCAGGTCCAGCCAGGCGCGATAGCGGTGCAGCATGGAAATCAGATCGCCCGGATCGCCTTCGGACAAAAGCTGATCCAGCCAGAGCCTGTCGGTATGGCCGAGGCAGTGGGGCGCGGCAGCGCTCCGGGAGGAAGAGAGGGCCGCCGCGCCCGCGCAGGCAGGACCTGCGCTTGGAGAGTGCTTGCGTTGGGATCTGGACATGACGAGGCGTCCAATAAATTGCGAATAATTCTCAATTGCATGGTTGAGGTTAAAGGTCAATCCCGCGCTTTCGCCTTACGGAAACAGTTCACATTGACGGCCGACTTGCCGTAAACCCCGGCCATGGCCGACGATATGATCCCGCTGAGCGCGCATTTCCCGGAAGCGACCGAGGCAGACTGGCTGCGCGAGGTCGAAAAGGCGCTCAAGGGCAAAGGCCCGGAGACGCTCACGCGCAAGACAGCCGACGGGCTGGGCATCCGCGCGCTGTATCGCGAAAGCGATTTTGGCGGCGCGGGCGATCCTCTCGGCTTACCGGGCGCGGCGCCATACCTGCGCGGCAAGACAGCCACGCCGGACAAGTGGCTGCCATGGGATATCCGCCAGCTGTTCACGCACCCCTCGCCGGAGGTGACCAATGCCGAAATCCTGCGCGACCTGGAGCGCGGGGCGTCATCAGTGGAAATCGCGCTCGACTGCACCGGCAAGGCGGGTGTGCAGATCACGGCGCTGGAAGATTTCGAAACGGCGCTTTCCGGCGTGCGGGCGGATTTCGCCGGCGTTGCGCTCAGCCATGCCAATGCCTCCGGCGTGACCGCCTCTGCCCTGCTCGGCCTCTGGGCCGGGACGCAGGAGAACGCCGCTGAGCTGAAGATCGACTTCAACATGGACCCGCTGGGCGCGCTGGCCCGCTCCGGCAAACTTGCTGGCGGCGTCGATGCGGCGTTTGAGCGGCTGGCGGCCGTTTCAGCGGCGCTGGGGGAAAAATTCCCGGCAGCAGGCCTGATCCGGATCGATGGCGCCTCGCTGCATGAAGCCGGCGCCTCGGAGGCACAGGAACTTGGCGGGCTGATCGCTTTGGCGGTCGACACTCTGCGGCGGCTGCAGGGCAAGGCGGACCTTGGCGCACTGGCCGGGCGGATGCGTTTTGCTGTCGCGCTGGACGCAAATTATGGCATCGGCATTGCCAAGCTGCGCGCGGCGCGGCGGCTGTGGGCTCGCTGCCTTGAAGCCCTCGGGCTTTCCCCGGCCCCGATGCGCCTGCAGGCCATCACCTCGGCGCGCATGCTGACGAAATATGATCCGTGGACGAATATACTCCGGAATACCGCTGCCGCCTTTGCCGGCGCGGTCGGCGGAGCGGATATCCTCACCACCCGAGCCTTTAATGAAAGCCTTGGCCTGCCGGAGGAGCTTGGCCGGCGGATTGCGCGCAACACGCAAATCATCGCCATGGAAGAAAGCCAGCTCGGCCGCGTGGCTGACCCGGCCGGCGGGGCGTGGTTCACCGAGACGCTGGCCGACGATCTTGCGCAGGCCGCCTGGGCAGAGTTCCAGACCATCGAGCGCGAAGGTAGCTTTACCGCCTCGCTCATCTCCGGCGCATTCCAGAAGCGTGTGGCCGCCGTGGGGGAGGCCCGGGCGAAGGATATTGCGCGGCGAAAGATTCCGCTGACGGGGGTGTCGGAATATCCGCTGCTGGACGAAATTGCCGCGCCGGTCGCCGGGATTGATCCGCCCACCCCGCGCAGCGGCGTTTCGGATGCGGGCCTGAAACATTTCGTCAAAGCCGCCTTGCCCTCCGGCGCCGATGCGGCCGCAGAGCCCCTCATCCCCATCCGTCTTGCCGCCGGGTTTGAAGCGCTGCGCGACGCCGCTGCGCGCGCGCCCAAGCCGCCGGCCGCCTTCATCGCCACCCTCGGCGCGCTCGCCGAATTTACGCCGCGGGCGGACTTTGCGCGCAACCTTCTCGCTGCCGGCGGCATCGCGGCGAAAGAGGCGCCTGTGCCGCCAAAGAATACCGCCGAACTCGCCGCCGCCTTCCGCGCCTCGGGCTGCCGCCTCGCCATCATCTGCGGCACGGACGCCGCCTATGCAGCGCAGGCGGAAGAAGCGGCTAAAGCGCTGCGCATGGCCGGAGCTGAAACCGTCTGGCTTGCCGGCAAGGCCGAAACGCCAGGCATCGACACGACTATCTTTGCCGGATGCGATACACTCGAAGCGCTGCGAAAGGCACATGTAGCACTGGGAGTTAAGGCATAATGCAGTTCCCTGATTTCACCCAGATTGCGCTTGGCTCCCTGCCGGACGGCGACGGCACATCGGTTGGAAGCGGCGATTGGATGACCCCTGAGGGCATCGCCCTGAAGCAGGCCTATACGGCGACAGACCGGAAGGGGCTGGACTTCCTGCATGACTATCCAGGGCTAGCCCCGTTCGGTCGCGGGCCTTACCCGACCATGTATACCAACCAGCCCTGGACAATCCGTCAGTATGCGGGATTTTCCACGGCGGAGGATTCCAACGCCTTCTATCGCCGCAACCTCGCCGCGGGGCAAAAAGGCCTGTCAGTGGCCTTCGACCTCGCAACCCACCGGGGTTATGATTCCGATCATCCGCGCGTGG
>DAIRTA010000209.1:0-3895 GCA_036804125.1 Hyphomonas sp. | reverse complement strand
CGGCGCCGAGGATGGCGGCGAGGGAGGTGGCCGGGAAGCCGAGCTGGATCATCGCTAAGACGATCGCCACGGCAAAGATGATATATTTGATCAGCGAGGCGCTGAAGGCGATCAGCGTGTCATCGGCGCCGGCATGCATGTGCGCCTTCTCGCCGAAGCGCCGCAGCGCGCGCGAGACGGCATTGGCGATCAGCAGGGCGACGACGAAGATGATGATCGCGGTGACCGCCCCCGGCCCGCGGGCCTCGACAATGCTGCGCCAGTCGAACCCGGCGAGGCCGAGGGGCAGGGGAAGCATCAGGACAAAGGCGAAGACGCGCGAAATCGAGGCGGCCAGATCCCATGTGGAGCCCTCGAACTTGCGGTCCTCCGGCATGCGCCAGCGCCCGATCAGGGTCACCAAGTGCTTGACCAGGGCGGCGAGCAGCCAGATCAGCAGTACCGAGAGCAGCACGATGCCCCAGCGTATCGCTTCCGGGGTCAACACGGCCGCCCAGGCCGGCCAGCCGGTCGTATCGGGCTGGATGAGCGGGGTCAGAGGCCCAAGGGACAGGTCGAAACGGGTCATGCGGCCGGTTTAACCGCGTTCGCGCCCCGCGTCAGCCTCAGGATCAGGATGACGATCAGCCCGGCGGCCGCGACATGGCCGATCAGCTGTGTGCCGGTGATGAACCAGTTATTGAAGGCGATGCCGAGCAGCCCCCAGCCAAGGGCCACGAAATACCACAGGCTGGGGCTGACTAGGCGGGCGAACAGCCAGGCCGCCAGCGCAGCGGCGCCGAAGGCAAGCCAGAACATCGGCCAGGGAAGGTCGGTCTCGCCCAGCGGGGTCAGGCTGCGGAGGGTCAGCGGCAGCGAGATCGCGAGGGCGACGCTGATCCAGCCGCTGAGCAGGCCCGTGGCGGCATCGGCCGTGAAGCGCAGGGCGCGGGGCAGCTCGCCCGGCAGGCGGGCGAGGGTGGCGGCGGCAAAGAAGCTGGCCGCCATGATCGGGAACAGCAGCAACAGGTCGAGCGGCTGGAAGACGATGAGCTGGGCGCTCAGCATCCAGAGGATATTGGCGAGGCCCGCCGCGGCCATGGCGAACGCGACCGGCCGCATTTCGGGCAGAGGCCGCATGATCAGCACGGCGCCAAACGCCCCGAAGGCGAGGAAGATCACGCTCCAGATCGAAAAGAAGCCGGGCATCGGCTGCTCCGGCGCAAGGCCGCCGGATGTCGCGGCGCCGATCGGCGTGCCGATCCCGAAGGCGGGCGCAAGGGCGCCGGCCAGCGGCTGGACCAGCGCCAGCAGGATGAGCGTAGCGCCGGCGAGGCGCGTCGCAAGGGGGGGCGTGGGCTCGGTCATTCCACCGATCTAACGCAAGGCCGCTTCCTGACCAGACGGCCCATCTATCAGTTGCAGGCGTCCGGCGCGGCCGCGCAGAGAGCGATGACGCTCTCGATCCAGCCCTGATAGGCCTGAAGGCTGGTATAGCGGCCCTGATAGTCGCCGGAGCAGAACGCGCCTGTCTGGCGCGACTGCTCGACCACGGAGAGCACGCCGACAAGGGTTCTCGTGCCGTCTTCCTCGGTGACATAAAGCGGGCCGCCGCTATCGCCGATGCAGGCGCCCGCCCCGTCGAGGCTGGCCGCCAGGATGGCGGCCGGGCCGGCGGAGACGAGGGTCAGCGGCGCGGCGAGCAGATCGCCCGAGAGCGCGCCGCCCGGCAGGGTGACGCCCCAGCCGGCTGTGACGACCGTCTGATAGTTGGCCGGGGCGAGCGGCCGCCGGGTGGCGGCCAGATTGGCGAAGGGCCCGTCGCCGAGCGCGCCTGCGGCGGCCTCATCCAGCCGGATCAGGGCAATGTCGTTGGCATAGCCTGTCTCCGCGCCGGCATAGCCGCCATGGCAGATGGCGTGGCCGGCCGAGGCGATGCGCGCCTCAGGGTCCCGGAGGTTTTCCGACCCGGCGATCAGGCGGATCTCGTCGAAGGGCTGGTCGACACAGTGCGCGGCTGTCACCAGCCAGTTGCGGGCGATCCGGGCCGCGCTGCAATGGCCGGTCAGCGTGTCTTCCCCTGCCGCAAGGCGTGGTTCGAGCTTGAGGAGACCGGGGAAGTCTTCGAGGCGGGCGGTGAGGACATTGCCGGCCTCGGCGGCCGCGGCCGGCGCTTCGAGGGCTGTTGCGCCGGCCATCATGGCAGCCGTCCGTGTCGGGGCGGCTTCTTCCGGCAGGGCGCAGCGCGCGGCGTTGATCTCGGCAAGCGTCGGCAAGGTCATCATGGCGGCGATGGCGACGCCGTCTTCGCCGTCCGCGTCTGCCGGAACGGGCGCGTCGCGATCGTCGGGGCCGGGCGCGGGTGTCTCCTCGGCGATGTCGTCCTCAGGTGCCGCCTCGGCGAGGCTGGCGAGGTCTGTGTCCGCGGCGGCCATCTCGATGGGCTCCCCGCTATCGGCGGCCGCGTCCCCGGCGGGCGGGTCGTCATCCCAGAACGTGCCCTCATCCCAGCCCGGCGGGGGCGGCGGGCGGCGCGGCGCCTCATCGCGCGGGTTGAGCCCCGGCACGGCAACCGGGCCGCAGGCGGCAAGCGCCATGGCCAGTCCGGCAGCAGCAGCAAGCAAGCGGATACGGCGCATCTGGTCGGTCCCCTTCTGAAAACATGACCCGGCCGTTATAAACCTCGGCGGGCCGGGCCGGGTCAACACCATGCAGGATGCGGGCCGCGCAGCCGACTGCCGCAGCCTGCTTTACCAGCAGCAGGCGACGTTTAGAGTGCCGGAAAGAGACAGGGAGACACCGATGATGCCTGCGACTTGCCGGGCGGCGATGGCCGCCCTCATTCTGTTCGGAACGGCCGCGGCCCCGGCGCTGGCGGAAGAGGGCGGAACCACACCGGAGCTGCGCCAGGCCTTTGCCGCCGGCTGGAAGGCCAGTTTCACCTGTTCGGGGGTGTTTGTTGCCGGCCAGTCCCTGCAGACGCTGCAGCAGAACGAGCTGGCGGGCATCTACACCGACTATCAGGCGGATTTCGACCGCCTGCCGGATGCCGTGATCGATCAGACGCGGCGCACGGTCTCGGTAAGCTATGCGCCGGACCTGCCGCCGCGCATGGCCGCCTTCCGGCCGGGTTTCGGCTGCACCCAGCTGCCGATCGGGGCGGGCGAGGAGGCGCTCGGCTTCCTGCCCCGCTTCTCGTCCTGGCCCGCCGCGAGCGGCAATGACCGGGGCAGCGCCATCGGGCCGAATGTCCGCGTCGAGCTGCGCACAGAGGAAGCCACACGGCTGGAGCTGCCGGTCTCGCTGGCCTTTGACGAGATCACCTATGGCCAGGGCACACGCACGAGTTCGGTGATCGTGGTGCGCGACGGCCAGATTGTTGCCGAACGCTATGACCGGGGCGTCACGCATGAGACGCCGCAGCGCACCTGGTCGGTCGGCAAGGCGATCACCGCGACGATCATCGGCGCGGCGCGCCGGGGCGGGCATATCGATATCGATTATCCGGCGGTGATCTCGGCCTGGAATTCCGGCGCCGATCCGCGCCGCAACATCACCATCCGCCACCTGTTGCACATGGCGAGCGGGCTCGACAGCGGCCTGACCGGCAGCCGCACGGACCGGCTGTATTTCGGCGGCGGGCGGGTGATCGACCAGTCAGCCTCGCCGGTCATGGTGGCGGAGCCGGGCACGCGGTTCAGGTATTCCAACAATGACACGGTGATCGCGATGCGGGCGCTGCGCGAGGCGCTCGGCAGCGATGACCGTTTTCACCGCTTCCCGTATGAGGC
Organism: Hyphomonas sp.; assembly: GCA_036804125.1. GTDB lineage: Bacteria > Pseudomonadota > Alphaproteobacteria > Caulobacterales > Hyphomonadaceae > Hyphomonas. The sequence goes on along the minus strand of DAIRTA010000209.1, from coordinate 125 downwards.
GCTTCTGCACCGTATCGGCGCGGTGCGCACGACGCTGGAGATCGACTGGGCCGGGGATTTCATCTCCTCAAGCCAGGTCTGGGCCACCGGGCGCGACCTCGCCCGGATCGGCCAGCTCTATCTCG
>DAIRTA010000208.1:0-3909 GCA_036804125.1 Hyphomonas sp. | reverse complement strand
CAGTCACGCCGGACCAGCGGCATCCGGGTCGGCGGGGCGTCCAGCGTGTGATGCAACCAGCCATGCCAGTCCGCCGGAACCTTTGAGGGTTCGGCCAGCCCCCGGTAGATCACATACCGCCGCTTGCGATTTTCAAGCGACGGTTTGCGCTCCTCGAAATAGCGGTTGCCATAGTCATCCTCGCCCACAAGCTGGGCGCGGCGCCGGATGTCAAAGGCCGCGCCGACTGTATGGCCGCTCCACCAGGTGAAGATCTGCTTCAGCATAAGCCTGTCCTGATCGCATTTGGTGTCGGCAATATGGCCGCTCCGCGGCAGTTAATCCATCCGGCCCGTGCAGGCAACGCGCCTTCTGGCCTGCGCGGGGGCTTGTCCCCGGCAGCCTGCACAGGCACCGTTGGCGCACTGATTCGCCCGGAGACGCCAGCCATGAGCCAGAGGTCCTTTGCCGAAGTCCTTGAGGCTGCCGAGGGAGACGGCCTGTTATCCGGCGAAGTGCGCATGCGCGATATCTGCCGGCCCGCGGGCCGGACGCCGGTACCGCTCAGCCGGGACGGTCTTGAAGCCGTACGCGCCGCCTGGTCGGCCGCCAATCTTGTCGGCGTGTCACAGCTGGCTATTGCTGAAATGCTTGAGCGCTTAGGCGAAGCGCCGAAGAATGCCGAGCTGGCTGAAGCGGTGGCCGCGGGCCTTCCGCATAACGTGCTGGAGGAGGCCCTGCGCCAGCCGGGTGGCTTTGCCCGGACGGCTGCGGCGCTGCGGGCCGCTTCGGTCAGCACACCGGCGCCCCGGCCGGGCCTCTTCGAGACTGGCCACATCGATTCTGCCCTGGCCGGCCCGATGGCTGACGCTCTGGCCGAAGGTGCAGAGATCCATCTTGTCCAGTCGCCCCTGCCCGAGGCCGGCGTGCGTGCCCGCGTCCTTGATGTCAGCGCGGCGATTGCCCCCGGCGGGCTGGAAGCCGACTATCTTGTTGCCGTCGCTGACGCAGCGTCGCGCAGTCTCGTCGATGGCGTGCTGGTCATAGCCGGTCTGGGCTCGGCGGTACTCGCCCTGGGGCTGGATTACACGTCCGCAGCGGGAACGGCTGCCGGAGCCGCGCTGACCGCGCTCGTTCGCGCCGGCGCCACCGGGGCGGCGTTCCCTGCAGCGCAGGCGCGTGTCCTCGGGATCAGCCCGATCCGCTCCTCCGCGCGGCGGCCCTGCCAGCTCGCCATCCTGCCGCTTCAGGATATCGCGGCCCTGTTGCCCGATGCCGAGACCGAAGGCGCCGCTCCGGTCCGGACAGTGGTGACCTATGGCGAGGAGACCCCGTCACTGAGCCGTTCGGCCCGGCTTGGCCTCGCACGGCGCGCGCCGGATCAGCTGGGACCACTGCTGGAACAACTTGCCGGCGCGGGCGAGCAGGATCTCGACGCGGCGCTGGGCCGGGCGCGCCTGCGCGACCGGGGCTTCAGCGAAGCCGCCATCGAGCGCGTCACGAGGGCTATCGGGGACGGGTTACCCCTGAACGCTGCCTTCTCCCGCTGGGTTCTGGGCGATGACATCATCACGAACGATCTGCGCCTTCCGCCCGAACGGTTCGATGTAGATGGCCGGGAGATTCTTTCGGCCGTGGGCTTCTCGCGCCGTGAAATCGCCTCTGCCGAGGCCGCAATCGATGGTGGCGTGGAAGAACTCGCCGGCCGCCACCTCGCTGCTGCCGGCCTGCCGCTCGACAGTCCGGTCGAGGCGGAGATCCGTTTCACAGCGGCCTGCGCGCGGGTACTTGGCGGCCAGGCGATGATGCGTGTCTCGGCGAGCACCCCCCTGCTACCGGCCGAAGCGGCGATGGCCGCAGGCCTCTCTGTGCTCCTGTCGGGGCACCGGGCACCCGCGCCAGACGAGATCACAGGGCGTGTGAACCAGATCCTCTCCCTCGCCGAGGAACTTGTCGAAGAAGCAAGCGCCCTGCCGCCGCTGCCGGTGCTTGATGCGCCACCGCCCCCGGCCATCCGCCGCCAGCGCTTGCCGGACCGGCGCAAGGGCTATATCCAGAAAGCCGCTGTGGGTGGCCACAAGGTCTACCTCCACACCGGCGAGTTCGAGGATGGCGCCCTCGGCGAGATTTTCATCGACATGCACAAGGAAGGCGCAGCCTTTCGCAGCCTGATGAACAATTTTGCCATCTCGGTTTCGCTGGGCCTGCAATATGGCGTGCCGCTGGAGGAATATGTTGATGCTTTCGTCTTTACCCGGTTCGAGCCGGCTGGCGAGGTCACGGGTAACGACCGGATCAGGAGAGCCACATCGATCCTCGACTATATCTTCCGCGAGCTCGCCGTTTCCTATCTCGGCCGCAACGATCTGGCGGAAGCCGATGTAACGCATGACGGGCTCGGGCGCGGCGCAGGCGACGCGACACGCAGCCCGCCTGACCACCTGTTTCCCGGCGAGGCCGCACAACTGATCTCACGCGGTTTTTCACGCGGCCAGATACCTGACAATATCGTCATCTTCGACACGCGCCGGAACGAGAAGAAGCCGGCCGCCGATGGAGCCGTGACGGCAGAGGACGCAGCGGCAGCGGCTTATCTCGAAATGGCCTGTCCCGCCTGTGGAAGCTTTACCTGTCTCGCTGCCGGCGAGGCGGGTGACTATCACTGCGAAACCTGCGGAGAAGTCAGCCAGCGCCAGCCGCTCGCCTGACGGGTGAATAGCCGTTCGGCGCACCCGCCCGCCGGTGCCGGGTCTATGGCAAACCGGCCACACCCTTGAGACATTTACAGTTCTTACAGCTTCTTCAGTTTTTGTATGCCGCAGTCACGTCTAGAGGCTCTGGTATGGCTACTCTTATTTCGAGATCAGCGGTCATCGGCCTTGTTGCAGGCTGCCTGGCGGTATTGCCCGCTTGGGCCCAGGCCACCAGCGCGGGTAGCCAACCGGTTGGCTGGTCGCCGAGCTATTCGGGTCAGTGCGCAGATTGTGATCTCACCGGCCTCAACCTCGGCGGCTGGACGATTGCCGGCGCAAACTATTCCGGCGCACGCCTCGACCATGCCTATCTGCGCAGCATCAATGCCCCCGGCGTCATCCTCAATGACGCGATCATGAGTTCATCCGACATGCGCCATGCCGTGCTGACGGGCGCCAAGCTCAACCGGGCCCGGATGGAAGGCGTGCGCCTGCAGAATGCGCGGGCCAGCGGTGCGGAATTCCGTGAGGCCCGCCTGTTTGGTGCGAACCTGAACCATGCCGTCCTGGTCGGGGCCAATTTCGCCGGCGCAGACCTGATGACAGCCCGTTTCGAGTCGGCTGACCTTTCAGGCGCCAACCTGACCGGCGCGGCGCTTGAGCGCACCGTGCTGCAGGGCGCCATCCTCAACGGCGCCAACCTCACCGATGCCCGCCTGGCCGGCGCCGACATAACGGGGGCATCCTTCCGCGATGCCCAGCTCTCGGGCACGGAATTCAGCGATGTGCGCGGGTCTGATAGCGCCGATTTCAGCGGCGCCTGCGGCTCGCTCTCCACCATCCTGCCGCCACGGATCGCTCTTCCGCTCTGCTCCGATCCGCTCGGGATCCGGCCGCTCAGCGAGTAAGGCCGCGCATCGCGAAGCCGCTCAGGCTTTGGCTTTCGCCGCCAGCCGGATGTGCAATTCGCGCAGCTGCTTTTCATCGACGGGGCCCGGCGCGCCCATCAAAAGGTCGCGCGCCTGCTGGTTCATCGGGAACAGGATGACATCGCGCAGGTTATCGACATCCGCCAGCAGCATGACGATCCGGTCCACCCCCGGCGCGATACCGCCATGCGGCGGGGCGCCGTAGCGGAACGCGTTCAGCATGCCGCCGAACTTCGCCTCGACAACCTCCGGCCCATAGCCGGCAATCTCGAAAGCCTTCAGCATGATCTCGGGCCGATGGTTCCGGA
>DAIRTA010000207.1:0-3913 GCA_036804125.1 Hyphomonas sp. | reverse complement strand
TGTCGCCTGCCCCGCTCTATCACGCCGCCCCTCTGCGCTGGTGCATGGCGTTCACACGCTTCGGCGCCACGCTGATCATCATGGAGAAGTTCGACGCCGAGGACTACCTGCGCCTCGTCGAAAAATACAAGGTAACGCATACGCAGCTTGTCCCGACCATGTTCGTGAAGATGCTGAAGCTCCCCGAAGAGGTCCGTGCACGGTATGATCTTTCGAGTCTCAAATTTGCAATCCATGCGGCTGCGCCCTGCCCGGTCCCTGTCAAGGAACAGATGATTGCCTGGTGGGGGCCGATCATTGATGAATACTATGCCGGCTCGGAAGGCAATGGCATGACCTGGGTCAAGAGCCCGGACTGGCTGGCCCATAAGGGCACGGTCGGCCGCGCGATTTTCGGCACGGTGCACATCTGTGATGAGGACGGCAAGGAACTGCCCGTTGGCGAGGAAGGGCAGATCTATTTTTCCGGCACCCCGACCCCCAATTATCACAATGATGAGGAGAAAACCCTCGGCGCGCGCCATCCGGCGCATCCAGACTGGTCCTCGCTCGGTGATGTCGGCAAGCTGGATTCGGACGGCTTTCTATACCTTACAGACCGCAAGGCCTTCATGATCATATCCGGCGGGGTGAATATCTATCCGCAGGAAACCGAGAATGTGCTGATCACCCATCCGAAGGTCGCCGATGTCGCCGTCATCGGGGTGCCGGATGAGGAATTCGGCGAGGCGGTGAAGGCGGTCGTCCAGCCCATGCCCGGCATCCAGCCCTCAGAGGCGCTTGCCGCCGAGCTGATGGACTTCTGCCAGTCGCAGCTGTCAAAGATCAAATGCCCGAAGAGCATCGACTTCGACCCCGAACTGCCGCGCCATCCGACCGGCAAGCTCTACAAGCGCCTGGTCCGGGACCGTTACTGGGGCAACAAGGACAGCCGGATCGTGTGATGGCCGTTTTTCCGGACACCGCATCGCACTCGGCAAGGCTCTGGGATCGGGCGCGTCAGGTGATGCCCGGCGGAAATACGCGGCATACGGTGTACTTCGCGCCGTATCCGCTCTACGCCGTGCGCGGAGAGGGCGCCCGGATCATCGATGCCGACGGCGACGCGCGGCTGGACTTCGTCAACAATTACACCTCGCTGATCCACGGCCATAGTTTCGCGCCTGTGGTCGAGGCGATCCGCCGGCAGGCCGGCGAGCTGATTGCCGTCGGGGCGCCCACCGAGGCCGAGATCGAACTTGCCGAACTGCTCTGCGCGCGAGTGCCAAGCCTCGAGACTGTGCGTTTCTGCAATTCGGGAAGCGAGGCTGTGATGTTCGCCATCAAGGCGGCGAGGGCGAAAACCGGCCGCAGCAAGATTGCCAAGATCGAGGGCTGCTATCATGGCAGCTATGATTATGCCGAGGTCAGCCAGCAGCCGAAGCCGAAGCTCTGGGGCGGCGCAGACCAGCCCCGCCCGACCGCGACCAGCGTGGGCACACCGCAGGGCGTGCTGGATGACATGATCATCCTGCCGATGAATGATCTGGAAGCGGCCCGCAACATATTGGCGGCCCATGCCGACGACCTTGCCGCAGTCCTGCTCGATCCGTTGCCATCCCGGCTCATGTTCGTGCCGATGACACCGGAATTCGCTCAGGGCGTCGTCAGCTTCGCGCGCGGCCTTGGTGCGCTCGCGATCCTGGATGAAGTCTACACCCTGCGTCTCGATATTGCAGGGCGCCAGCCGGCGCTGGGAATCTCGGCCGACCTCGTCACCATGGGCAAGATCATCGGCGGCGGCCTGCCCATCGGTGCGTTCGGCGGCACGCGCGAGGCGATGAGTGTTTTCGACCAGACGCTCGGTCACGCAAAAGTCGGCCATGGCGGCACCTTCAACGCCACGCCGCTCGCTATGGCTGCCGGCCTCGCCGCGATGCAGGCGCTTGATGCCCGCCGCATGACCCATATCAACGCTCTGGGCGACAGGCTCCGTGACGGGCTGGGGCTGATTCTCCGCGAGCTCAATCTCGGCGGCCTTGTCCTTGGCGAGGGCTCATTGGCAACCCTGATGCCGGGCGTGTCCGGCCCGGTCGAAACCATCCGCGATGTGGTGCGCGAGGCGGATGTCTTCAGAGTGCTCGCGCGCGCGCAGGTCGAGCTGCTCAATCGCGGCGTGTTCATAAACCCCGCCCTGCACTACGTCATCTCGACGGCGATGACCGAAGCGGATATCGACCACACTCTCGAGGCAACCCGCGCCGCGCTGAAGGCGGCCGCCACGCACTGATACTGTCGCGCGGGCCTATAGAAGCCAGCTTCCCGGATTCTCGATTTCCTGATTGGCGGAGAGTGCCTGCATGCCCTTCACGATCCGGATGATGTACCAGACAAGAGCAGCAAGAAGCACCAGAAAACCGATGAGGATGGCGCTCAGGATGACCCCGACAAACATGTAAAGCAGGCCCTTCCAGAAGATGTTGATCTGGTTGTTGTAATGGTTTTCGAGCAGGGCATTGCCCTGCCCCTTTCCGATATAGGCCATCACCACGCCGACGATCGCTGTCACGCCGACAACGATGCCCACGAGGTAGAGGATATAAATCAGGTTGGCATTGCCCTTGGTGTTCGGATCGACGGAAACTTGTGAATTGTCTGACATGGATATCCCCTCTCTCTGTTAGCCCGTTAATCTTGTGAAGAAATCCGGCCTGTCTGTCGAGGGCTTGACGCGCCGTAAGGCTTGATGTGACCCGGCCCCCGCAGCACTAATCCTGCCTCAGATAAGCCAGAGGAGGAGCCCATGGCCCAAGCCCGCACAATCGCCTATTCGGATCTCGAATCGCTTGCCGGCCAGGAGGTCGGCGTCTCCGGATGGCATACGATCGACCAGAACCGGATCAACCTGTTCGCTGATGCGACAGGTGACCACCAGTGGATCCACGTCAATGAGGAGATGGCCAAGCAGATGCTCGGCTCAACCATCGCCCATGGTTTTCTCACCCTGTCACTGATCCCGATGCTGGGCGCCGAGGTGCTGCGCGTTGAGGGGGTGACACGGGGCATCAATTACGGCTCGGACAAGGTGCGCTTCACCAATATGGTGCCTGTCAACTCCAAGGTCCGGCTGCGCCAGAAATGCCTGGAAGTTCAGGAAAAATCAGGCGGGAAGCAGATGAAGATGGAGTGCACCATCGAAATCGAGGGCAAGGACCGGCCGGCCTGTGTCGCCGAGACCATAACGGTCCTGTACGGATAAAAGTGCCTTCCCCCTGGTCTGGGGCGTGTGTTACGGCTTCGTCAGGTTTTCTGACCGGAAGGGAAAGTCATCATGGCACGCTTCAGAACTGGAGTGCTGTCAATTGCACTCGCCATGCTTATGGGCCTGGCAACGTCCGCGCCGGGTGCAGATGCACAGCAGCCGTCTATCGATTTTGGCGAGGACAGCGGCAGCTATATCAATGATGGCGAGTGCGATGACGCCCGGTTTGAAGGAGTTGGCGCCGGCATAGCCGGCCCGTTAGGCTCCGATGCCACGGATTGCCGCGCCCTCTGGGACGCGGGAGAGATTACGCTGCGGGCGCCGGTCAATGCCGGTCTCATGCCGCCGGACTTTGGCGATGACAGCGGCAATTTTGCAAATGACGGCGACTGCGATGATCCGCGCTTTGAAGGGCAGCGAACCACGACAGCCGGAGCACCTGGCACAGACGCCTCCGATTGCCGCGCCTTGTGGGAGGCCGGCCTGATCGCGCAGCGCGCCCGCCTCAATGAAGGCGTACCGGAACCCGAATTTGGCAGCGACACCGGTAATCATGTCAATGATGGCGAATGTGACGACCCGCGCTTCATGGGCCCTGGCGCCAGCTCGCTGGGGGATCCCGGCACGGACGCCACGGATTGCGCCGCCGCCTGGGCGGCCGGCCTGATCACG
>DAIRTA010000206.1:0-3945 GCA_036804125.1 Hyphomonas sp. | reverse complement strand
GGCAAGGTCGGCAAGGGGTCCCTGGCCCATCTTCATCCGCAGCATCTGGCCGCAACCGTGCTGCGCGCAATCCGTGAGCGGAATGACCTCGACACCGCCACCGTTGATGACATCATCTGGGGCACGAGTTCGCAGCGCGGCGCGCAGGGCGCCGATATGGGCCGCATGGCCGCGCTTGACGCAGACTACAACATCAGGGCCTCCGGCGTGACGCTCGACCGCTTCTGCGGATCGGGCATCACCACCGTCAGCCTTGCAGCCGCGCAGATCATGTCCGGCATGGAAGACTGCGTCATTGCCGGCGGCTGCGAGATGATGAGCTATACCGCCTCGACGGCCGATCCGAAAAACCCGCCGATGATGGATGCCGGCAACCTGCGCCTGCGCGAGAAACACCCGCAATCGCAGCAGGGCTGCTGCGCTGATGCGATCGCCACGCTGGAAGGCATCGACCGTGACGCGGTGGACGCCCTTGCCGTTGTCAGCCAGGAGCGCGCCGCCCGCGCCATCGCGGAGAACCGCTTCGCCCGGTCGCTCGTGCCTGTTCAGAATGAAGACGGCTCGATTGCCCTCGACAAGGAAGAATTCCCCCGCCCCGGAACGACTATGGAGAGCCTGGCCGGGCTCAAGACCGTGTTCAACATGTTCTGGGGCGTTCCGGTTGATGATCAGGGCACGACCTATGGCAACATGATCGAGAAGAAATATCCGCAGCTGAAAGGCCAGATGAGCCATGTCCACCATGCCGGAAACTCCTCCGGTGTCGTCGATGGCTCAGCGGCTATCCTTGTCGTGTCGGAGCGCTATGCCGACAAGCACAGGATGAAACCGCGCGCACGGATCGTTGCGACCGCGAATATGGGCGACTGCCCGACCCTGATGCTGAACGCGCCGGTTCCGGCAGCGAAGAAGGTGCTCGAGAAAGCCGGCCTGTCGGTCAGCGATATCGATGTCTGGGAGATCAACGAGGCGTTCTCGGTGGTTGCCGAGAAATTCATCCGTGACCTGAAACTCGACCGCGAGAAGGTCAATATCAATGGCGGCGCCATGGCCCTCGGCCACCCGATCGGCGCCACCGGCTCGATCCTGATCGGCACGGCCCTTGACGAGCTGGAGCGCTCCGGCGGGCGCTATGGCCTCGTCACGATGTGCGCCGCCGGCGGCATGGCTCCGGCCATCATCATCGAACGGATGAGCTAGGCCCTTTTCGCCGGCGCCAAGGCGGCGTATCGCCTTGGGCATGCATGATCCGGCCGTCCTTGAAACGCTCTTTCTTGCGCTTGAGACAGGCGCCGTGCCCCTGCCTGCGGCCGGGCCGGTCCTGTTCCTGAAGGCTGAGCCGCAGCCTCGCCTGCCCCTCTTGCCGAAGGACCGGCTGGTCTGCCGCGCCAGTTTCAAGCCCGATCATGATGCGCTGGCCATGGCCGGTTACACGGTTCTGAACCCTGAGGACCCCGGACTGCCCGCCGCCGGGCTCACCCTCATCCTGCCGCCGCGCCAGCGCGACGAAATGCGCGCCATCTTTGCCCGCGCCCTTATGGCTGCGCCCGAAGGCGGTGTTGTCCTAGCCGCCCTGCCGAACACGCTGGGCGCGCGCACCGCTGAAAGGGCGCTGGCCGAACTGGCCGGGGAAACGGCCAGCCTTTCCAAGCACAAATGCCGCGCCTTCTGGGCCCGCAAGGAGGCCGCACGTTTCAACCAGGTGGCCGCCGAGGAGTGGATCGCGATGGATGCGCCCCGCCAGATTGAGCCGGGCCTGTGGAGCCGTCCGGGCCTGTTCAGCTGGGACCGGGTCGACCCCGGCAGCATGCTGCTCGCCGATTCAATCCCGGAGGACATCAAAGGCCGCGGCGCCGATTTCGGCGGCGGCTATGGCTTCCTCAGCCGTGAGACCCTCGCCCACTGCCCGCGCGTCGAACATATCACCCTTCTCGAAGCCGAGCATCGCGCCCTCGCCTGCGCCGAGGCGACGCTTTCGCCTTATCCGGGCCGCCACAGCATTCAGTGGGCTGACCTTATACGTGATGATCTGCCTGGCCCTTTCGACTTCATCCTGATGAATCCGCCCTTCCATACAGGCCGCGCCGACCAGGCCGCGCTCGGACAAGGCTTCATCCGCGCGGCGGCAAGGGCGCTCACCCCTTCAGGAACCTTGTGGATGGTTGCCAACCGGCACCTTCCCTATGAGGCCGTGCTCTCGGCCGCCTTCAAGGAACATGCCCAGATCGAGGATGAGGGCGGCTACAAAATCATCCGGGCCAGCCGTCCGAAACGGGAGCGGCGATGAAAGGCGCCCGCCAGCTTGCCCGCTATCTTGCCGGTCTCGGCTATGGTAGCCGCAAGGAGATGGAAGCCGCACTTGCCGCAGGCCGGGTCACCGGCACGGGCGACGATCTCCGCTTCGACGGGGAGCCGGTTGACCCTGCCCCTGGCATGGTCCTGATGCTGAACAAGCCGGCCGGCTATACCTGTTCGCATGCGGATCAGGGACCACTCGTCTATGACCTGTTGCCGCCGCGATTCCTGCGCCGCAATCCGAAACTGTCCTCGATCGGACGTCTGGATGCGGAAACAACCGGTCTCCTCTTGTTTACCGATGATGGCGCGCTGCTGCACCGGCTGATCGCACCGAAATCAAGCCTCGAGAAAACTTATGAGGCGACCCTCGCCCGCCCGATCGAGGGACATGAGGCCGCTCTGTTCGCCTCCGGCACGCTGGTGCTGCGCGGCGAGAAGACGCCCTGCCGGCCGGCCCGCCTCGATGTCACCGGCCCACGCTCCGCCCGGCTCATCCTGACCGAAGGCCGCTATCATCAGGTCCGCCGCATGTTTGCCGCCGCCGGCAATCATGTCGAAACCCTGCATCGCAGCCGCTTCGGCCCGCTGCACCTGGCTGACCTGCCGGAAGGCCAGTGGCGCCTGCTGAATTCGGAAGAGCGGGCAACGCTGTAATCCGGGCTGATCCGGAACGCCGGGCCTCCCGTATGCACGAGACATCTTCCGGAGATCTATCATGCGCCCCGCAATCATCGCCGCCGCCACGACTGTCCTTGCGCTTAACGTTCAGGCGCAGGAGGCGGACGCTGGCAAGGGCTGGCAAGTCACCCTCGGCACCGGCAGCCTCGTGACACCCAGCTATGAGGGCGATGATGATTATGACGTGATGATCCTGCCCAATATCCAGCTCAGGTATGAAGATCGCTTCTTCGCCTCCGTTCAGGAAGGCGCCGGCTATAATCTTCTCAGGGCTGGAAACTTTACCGCAGGACCGATTGGCCGGATCAAGTTTTCCCGAAAGGAAGATGGCGACCAGACCTTCACGATATCCGGCTCGAAGACAGATGATCTCCTCGGTCTGGGCGATGTGAACACCACCCTGGAGCTTGGCGGTTTCCTCAGATACCGCTCAGGCCCGTTCTCAGCGGGGGCCGAACTGCGCCAGGCCGTCTCCGGCCATGACGGGCTGGTGATGAATATTGATATGAATGTCAGTGGGCGTATCACCACCTTCGGTCCTCCCGTCATCTGGTCTGCCGGGCCTCGCCTGAAAATCGTGGATGACAATTACAACACCGCCTATTTCGGGGTGAACCCGGCTCAGTCTTCCGCCTCCGGGCTACCGGTCTATGAGGCAGGAGGCGGCCTTCACTCCTTTGGCGTAGGCGCCCTTGCTTTCCTCCCGCTTGACCGTAAAGGCCAGTGGTCGCTCGTCGCCTTCACGGGCTATGATCGTCTCACCGGGGATGTGGGGGACTCGCCGCTCGTGCGCATGCGCGGCCGGGCTGACCAGTTCAGCGCCGGGGTTTTCCTCAGCTACACCTTCGACTGAGGCGCTACGGGCCCGCGCGCGCCCCCTAGCGCGCCGCTCTGCCAGTGGCTATTTCCCGGGGCATGGCCCAGCCGCCCCTGATCACCCTGACCGATGTCCGCCTCAGCTTTGGCGGC
>DAIRTA010000205.1:0-3952 GCA_036804125.1 Hyphomonas sp. | reverse complement strand
GGAAGCCCATGCCGAGGGCGGCGGAGGTTTCCATCTCCCAGGTGAAGGAGGCGTCATTCAGGCGCAGCTTGCCCATCGCGGCGCGCAGATCGTCGAAGTCGCCGGCATCCATCGGGAAGAGGCCGCAGAAGACGACCGGCTGGACATCCTTGTAGCCGGGCAAGGCCTTGTCAGTCGGCCGCTTGTCCTCAGTGATCGTGTCCCCGATGGAGCAGTCGCCGACTTCCTTGATCGAGGCGACGAAATAGCCCACCTCGCCGGGGCCGAGGGCGCCCACTTCGGTGAGCTTGGGATTGAAGGTGCCGACCTTGTCGATCTCATAGACGCCGCCGGTGCGCATCATGCGGATGACCTGCTTCTTCTTCAGCACGCCGTCATGGACGCGGACGATAACGACGACGCCGAGATAGGGGTCGTAATAGGCGTCCACCAGCGCGGCCTTCAGCGGCGCGGCGGACTCCCCGGATTTCGGCGGGGGCAGGCGGGTGACGATCGCTTCAAGCACTTCGGGCACGCCAAGACCGGTCTTGGCAGAGATCTGCACCGCGTCAGAGGCGTCGAGGCCGATGATGTCCTCGATCTGCTCCTTCACCCGGTCGATATCGGCGGCCGGCAGGTCGATCTTGTTGAGGACCGGCACGATCTCGTGGTTCTGGTCGATGGCCTGGTAGACATTGGCCAGCGTCTGGGCCTCCACCCCCTGCGAGGCATCGACCACCAGCAGCGAGCCTTCGCAGGCGGCGAGGCAGCGCGAGACTTCATACGCGAAGTCGACATGGCCCGGCGTGTCCATCAGGTTCAGCGTATAGGTCTCACCGTCCTGCGCGGTGTAGGCGAGGCGCACGGTCTGGGCCTTGATGGTGATGCCGCGCTCTTTCTCGATGTCCATCGAGTCGAGCACCTGCTCGCTCATTTCGCGGTCGGAAAGGCCGCCGCAGGCCTGGATCAGCCGGTCGGCAAGGGTCGATTTGCCATGGTCGATATGGGCAATGATCGAGAAATTACGGATTCTGTCGCGTGGGGTCATGCGCGGCATATAGAGGAGGCCTGCCGGGCCGGGAAGATGCCGATGGCTGGCGCCGGACGGGCAGTCGGCGTATGACAGCGCCTTGTCTCAGGGAGGAGGCGGACATGAAATGGCTGATGGCGGCGCTGGCCGGCGCGGTTCTGCTCGGGTCTTGTGCTGAAACGGAGGGCCCCGATGCGACTGCGCCATTCACCGAGGCTGAGGACATGAAGGAGCCGGATGCCTGGCAGCCCCCCGTGATGCCGACCGAAGAGGAGGCCGCTCAGGCCGCTTCCGCCGCGCAGGCGCAGGCTGAGGCCGGCGTCATCTATGCCGGGGCCGCGCACAAGGGCGGCGCGGTCAGCGTGCCGCTCGGCGAGACGCTCCGTATCGAGCTCGTCTCGGTGCCGACCGCCGGCTATGTCTGGGAAATCACCACCCTCCCGGATATCCTCGAACTCACGGGCGAAGGCTCGCGCCCGACTGATCCGGCTGTCCAGAATCTGGAAGGGTTTACCGGCGGCAATCATTTCCTGAGTTTCGACTTCAAGGCCATTTCGCCGGGCACCGGCACGGTCGAACTCGCCGAACGCCGCCCCTGGGAGACAGATGAGCCGCCGATGGACACCTATAGCCTGGCCGTCACGGTCGTGGCCCCGGAATAGCCCGCGTCGTGGCCGATACCCAGCATCCTGCCCCGCAACGGGGGATCACCGCCGACGGTTTCCTGACCGACAGCTGGTATCTCGGCGCGGTTTCTGCCGCGCTGAAGCCGGGCACGCAGCGGCGCATCATGATGCTCGGCGAGCCGGTCGTGATCGGCCGCACGCCGGCGGGCGAGGCATTCGCGCTGCGGGATATCTGCCCGCACCGGCTGGTGCCGCTTTCGGCCGGCCGGCAGGTCGAGACAGCCGGGGAGTGGACGCTGCAGTGCCCCTATCATGGCTGGCGCTTCGGCACCGATGGCGGCTGCCGGCTGGTGCCGAGCCTGACCGAAGACAGCCCGTTCGATGCCTCCCGTGTGAAGGTGCGCCGCTATCCGGTGCATGAGGCCAGCGGCGCCGTCTATGTGTATGTTGCGGATGACCCGCGCAGCGACGCGCCGCCCGCCGCGCCGCCGCCGGACTTTGGCCGCCTGCCGGGAAAGCCGGGTTTCGTGGTCGAACACGTCTTCGACGGTCATATGGATGATGCCGTTGCCGGTCTCATCGATCCGGCGCATGTGCCTTTCGTTCACAGCCAGTGGTGGTGGCGTCCGCCCTCGGCCGGGTTCCGGCTGAAGGAAAAAAGCTTTGAGCCGACCGCCCGCGGCTGGGCGCTTGGCCGTCATGCGCCGCCGAAAAATTCCATACTCTACAGGCTGGTCTTCGGCCGCGATGTGGAATCGGAAATCTGGTTTGAATTGCCCGGCTTCCGCTGGGAAATCGCATCGAACGCGCGGATGCGCCTCTTGTCGCTGACCTGCATGACGCCGATCGACCCCAGCCATACCCAGGTCACGCAGCTGACCTGGTGGACCGGGGCGCCGCTGCTCAACCTCGCCATTCCCTTGGCGAAGCGGATGGGGCGCACCTTCCTGGCCCAGGATGCGCAGATGGTCGGTCTTCAGGGCAAAAACACGAAATACCAGAAGACCATGCTGTGGGTCGGCGATGCGGATGAACAGGGAAAATGGTACAGGATGATAAAGCGCGAATGGGCCGCGAGCCGCACCGAGGGGCGCGATTTCGTCAACCCGATCCAGCCGCGCACGCTGCGCTGGATGAGCTGATTCCGGCGGGCCTTGCGCGCCTGCCGCAAAAATGCCGCGGAAAAAAATTAACCATGGAACTGGCCGGGTGGGACAAACGTTCCAGATCAGGGGGGCGCGCGATGTGACGCCGCGTCCCCTGAAACCAAAGGACCTGATACATGAAACTTCTCCTTTTCCCCGCCGTTGCGGCAGCCGCGTTGGCGCTCGCCGCCTGCGAGCCGCAGGCCGACCTCACCCCGGCGCCCGCTGCCGATCCCGCCCCGGTCATGGACACAGTCGAGATCGAGCCGGTAGCCGAAGAGCCGGCCCCGGCGCCCGCGCTCAGCATTGTCGAGATTGCCCTCGCCAACCCGGATTTCTCGACCCTCGTTGCGGCTCTCCAGGCTGCTGACCTTGTCGATACGCTCTCCGGTGAGGGCCCGTTCACGGTGTTCGCGCCGACCAATGCAGCCTTTGACGCCCTGCCCGAGGGCACCGTGGCCACGCTGCTCGAGCCGGAAAACAAGGACCAGCTGACGCAAATCCTCACCTACCATGTCGTGGCCGGCAAGGTGATGGCGGCTGACGTTCCCCCGGCCGATGCCGGCGTCGCCACGCCGACGGTTGCCGGGCTCGATGCCTCGGTGCGCGCTGAAGCCGATGGTTCGGTGAAGGTCAATGAGGCCACTGTCATCGCCGCCGACATCGAAGCGTCGAACGGCGTGATCCATGTCATCGACACGGTGATCCTGCCGAGCGAGTGATCGCGGCATCACGGCAAGCCAACAGGGCCGCGCCTCCCAGGGGGCGCGGCCTTTTGTTTCGCGGTCAGAGTTTCCTTGCCAGCAGCACCGCGCGAATATCGCCCTTCTTCGAGCCATGGCGCTCGCGCGCGATAATCTCGAAGCCGCTCATCTCGATCTCGCGGGCAAGCTGGGCCTCGGACAGATAAGCGACATAAGGCGCCTTGCCGATGGCCTGCATCACCGGCACGGCCAGCCGGATCAGGGGGTTCGCCTCGCTCAGGCTCGGTGTTTTGGTCATCAGACGCCCGCCCGGCTTCAGCAGGCGGTGCACCCCGGCGAGCGCCGCGCCCCGGTCGCGGATCAGATGCAGGATATTGAAGCCGATTGCGACATCGAAGGCTGCCGCCGGCCAGCGCGCCTCGTCCGGCGTTCCCACCTCGAACGTGATGTTGGTATTGCCTTCGGCCT
>DAIRTA010000204.1:0-3954 GCA_036804125.1 Hyphomonas sp. | reverse complement strand
GCATCTGATCCGTAGAGAGACGAGGCCGGCCCGCGGAGAATCTCGATTCTGCCCGTGGGCAAGGCTGTCAGCAGGCCGAAATCGGTTTCGCCATTGACCGGGTCGGAGACTTCGATGCCATCGAACAGGACGAGGGTATGATTGGCTTCCGCGCCGCGTATCCGCACCTGTGTCAGCGCGCCGGGGCCGCCGGAGCGGGAGACCGCGACGCCCGGCGCAGCGCGCAGGACGTCGGCCGGATTCGGGCTCTGGCGGATGGCGAGCGCGTCAGCGTCCAGAAGAGTGACGGCGCCCGTCTCTGCGCCGGGCTCTAACGGTGCCAGGCCGTCAACCGTTATGATTTCAAGGATTCGCGCCGGGGGCGTCTCTTCAGCCTGGGCGAGCGACGGGCAGAATAACAGCGCCGAGGCGCCGGACAGGAATAATGATCTGAGCAAGGGCCAGTATCCTTCGCAGTGCGACCGGGCAGCGCCCGGTAGCGGGTTCATGACATGTCGCATGAACGGAAGGTGGCCTTCCGCGGCTCCTCGCCTGGTCCCGGACGGCGAGCCAACGACGGCGAAAGGCAGGTCTCCTGGCTTTGCGGATCAGTGCCTGTTCGAGCGGCCTTCCCGGTTTCCCAGTGGCGTATGGCTCGAAAGGCTCCCCGCTGACAGTTACGGGCATAGCGCCGGATTCCCACCGGCTTCCCTTTTCACCCGGGCTTCCCCGGGCACCTTTCACGTGAGAAATATGTAAACCTGAATTGACAACTGAGCAAGCGGGCCGTGAGCGGCGATCAAAGCGGCGTGAGAGTGTGCCCGCCATCCACAACAATCGTGCTACCGGTCATGTAACTGCCCGCATCCGAGGCCAGCAGCAGAAGCGGCCCGGTGAGTTCAGCCTTCTCTCCGATGCGGCGCATGGCGATGCGCCGGATCATTTTCGCGCCTTCCTCACTGTCGAGATAACCGTCATTGATCTCGGTCTTGAAGTAACCGGGGGCCAGCGCATTGACCCTGATATTGTAGCGGGCGAGTTCCAGCGCCATGACTCGCGTGAGATGATCGACAGCTGCCTTTGACGCGGCGTAAGCCGCAATCATATGTGACGGGCGCAGCGCTGTTATCGACGCAATATTGATAATGCTGCCGGAAGATCCGGCCTTGATCATGGCATCGGCCCCGAGTTTGGCGACGCGCCAGACGCCGGTGAGATTTGTATCGATGACAAGGTTCCAGTCTTCCTCCTTCATCTGAGTAAACCAGCCCTCGCGGGACAGGCCCGAATTATTGACGATGAGATCACAGGGCCGGCCCAACGCCGCCTGAATTTCAGCATAGGCCCCGGTGACACTCGTTTCGGAGGTGACATCCATCTCGACAGGCAGGGCCCGCCCCCCGGCCGCGCTGATCTCCGAGGCAAGCTCCTCCAGCCTGTCAAGACGGCGGGCGGCGAGGACAACATCGGCCCCGGCCCTGGAAAGTTCGACCGCGAAATGCCGGCCGAGTCCGCTTGAAGCGCCGGTCACCAGCGCTGTCCTGTTAGCCAAACTAAACAATTTCATGCCCCTGACCTTCAAAATAAGTGTTGCACGGAGGATGCTTTCCCCTAATTCACGGCGCATGAAGATTTCTGTACTTAAAGAAACACGCTCTGGGGAAAGCCGCGTTGCCGCTACGCCCGAGACGGTAAAGAAGCTCGTGGGCCTTGGCCATAGCGTAACCATCGAGAGCGGCGCGGGCACTATTGCCGGCTTTCTTGATTCTGCCTTCACCGAAGCCGGGGCCAGCATCGCCGGATCGGCTGCGGACGCGGCGAAAGCGGGTGACATCGTGTTCAAGGTGCGCCGGCCGCAGCCAGATGAGCTCAGCGCACTTCCTGAAGGGACGGCCCTGATCGCGCTCATGGAGCCCTTTGCCTTCCCGGCGGAAGAAATTGCTGCGTTTAACGCCCGCAAGATTGCCGCGCTGTCCATGGAATTCACACCGCGAATCACGCGGGCCCAGTCGATGGATGCGCTTTCCTCACAGTCAAATCTCGCCGGCTACCGCGCTGTCATCGAAGGCGCGCAGATCTATGGCCGCGCCATGCCGATGATGATGACCGCGGCCGGAACGATAGCGCCGGCCAAGGTCTTTGTGATGGGCGCGGGTGTTGCCGGGTTGCAGGCCATTGCAACGGCCCGGCGCCTTGGCGCAGTTGTCTCAGCCAACGATGTGCGCCCGGCGGCGAAGGAGCAGGTCGCTTCCCTCGGGGCGAAATTCATCGCGGTCGAGGATGAGGAATTCAAGGCCGCCGAAACCTCCGGCGGCTATGCCAAGGAAATGTCCGCAGAATACCAGGCGAAACAGGCGGCGCTAACGGCCAGCCACATCGCCAAGCAGGATATTGTGATTACCACGGCGCTGATCCCGGGACGCCCCGCGCCGGTGCTGATCACCGAGGAGATGGTCGGATCGATGAAACCGGGCTCGGTCATCGTCGACATGGCGGTGTCGCAGGGCGGCAACTGCCCTATGTCAAAGCCTGACGAGATTGTTGACATTGGCGGCGTGAAGATTGCCGGCTTCACCAACCTGCCCGCCCGGCTTCCGGCCGATGCGTCATCGCTGTTTGCGAAAAACCTGCTCGCCTTTATTCCGCTAATTACCTCCGAAGAGGGCGGACTCAATCTCGATACGGACGATGAAATCGTCACTGCCATGCTTCTGACGCGGGCTGGCGAAACTGTCAGTGAAAGGCTGAAGTGATGAAATACGCTCTCGCCACCCTTGCCCTTGCTGCCTTTGCCCTGCCCGCCTTTGCGGCTGAAACGGGCGCAACCAACGGCTTTGTCTTCCTCGCCGCGATCTTCGCGCTGGCCTGCTTTGTCGGCTATTATGTCGTCTGGTCCGTTACGCCCGCGCTGCACACACCGCTGATGGCTGTGACGAACGCCATTTCCTCCGTCATCATCGTGGGAGCCCTCATCGCCGCGGCCGCGGCCGGCCTGACCGGCGAGAGCTGGACAGCGAAAGCCTTCGGCGCAATCGGCGTCGTACTCGCGAGCGTGAATATCTTCGGCGGCTTCCTCGTCACGCAGCGGATGCTGTCCATGTACAAGAAAAAAGGGGACTAACCCTTGGAACAGTTCCAATCCACCTGGGCGCCGCTGCTCTACCTCGTCGCCGGTATTCTTTTCGTCCTTGCCCTGCGCGGGCTGTCGAGCCCGGCCACCAGCCGGAAGGGTAACCGCAATGGCATGATCGGCATGGCGATCGCCGTCGGCACGACCCTCGCGCTGGTCTGGCAGGAGCTGACGCCGCTGACCTGGGCGATCATCCTCGGCGGTGTCGCGATCGGCGGCAGCATTGGCGCAACGATCGCCCGGCGTATTCCGATGACGGCCATGCCGCAGCTTGTCGCCGCCTTCCACTCCCTTGTGGGTATGGCCGCCGTGCTGGTGGCGGCCGCCGCGCTGTATGCGCCCGAAAGCTTCGGGATACAGGGCCTTTCCGGCATCAATCCTATCTCCCTGACCGAGCTTGGCCTCGGCGCGGCGATCGGCGCCATCACCTTCAGCGGATCGGTCATCGCCTTCGCCAAGCTGAACGGCAACATGAGCGGTGCGCCGATCCTCTTGCCGGCGCGGCATCTCCTCAACATCGCTCTCGGCATCGGCATTGTTGGCCTCTTGGGGATTCTCATCGCCACGGGCGGCGAAGCGACCTGGGCCTTCTGGGGGCTGGCGGTCCTGGCCTTTATCCTCGGCGTGACACTGATCATCCCGATCGGGGGGGCGGACATGCCGGTCGTCGTCTCCATGCTCAACTCCTATTCCGGCTGGGCCGCGGCGGCGCTTGGCTTCACGCTGAACAACTTTGCCCTGATCATTACCGGCGCCTTGGTCGGCTCCTCGGGCGCGATCCTCTCCTACATCATGTGCAAGGGAATGAACCGAAGCTTTATTTCGGTCATCCTCGGCGGCTTCGG
>DAIRTA010000203.1:0-3972 GCA_036804125.1 Hyphomonas sp. | reverse complement strand
CCTTCGTCCAGCGCCTGATCGATGATGGCATGCTGAAGGAACCGATGCTGAAGCGTTACCGCCGGCTGAACATCCACGCCATCAAAGGCGGGCAGGACCTTCTCGGCTATGGCCTGTCGACCAAGTATGACACCCGCTGGCGCTTCCTCACCGAGCTGCGCGAGAAAGGCTATGCCGCCGCCAGTGAGTGGCTTGGCAGCTGCGCCACGGATATCGGCACGAAGAAATCGAGTTTCGATCTGAGGGCGGAGTTCCTGGACGCCTGACAGGACCGGTCATGGCCGCCTGAGAAAGCTCACCCGCGCCGCGCCGAAATCGCGCGCATCGCACACCTCCCATCCGGGAAACATCAGCGCCTCGTCCGAGCCGGTCTCGACGATGGCAACGGCGTCCTCACTCAGCCAGGCCCCGCCGATGAGGCCGTCCAGCGCCGGTTGCACCAGCCCCTTGTGATAGGGCGGATCGAGGAAGGCGAGATCGAAGGGGCGGCCAACGCCCGCCGGCTTCTCGCCAAGGTCTGTGGCCGAGCGCCGGTGCAGCCGTGTGTTCCCGAACAGGCCAAGCGCCTCGATATTGTCGCGGATCGCGCCGCGGGCGCCATGGTCGGTCTCCACGAACAGGCAGAAGGCCGCGCCCCGGCTCATCGCCTCAAGGCCGAGCGCGCCGGAGCCGGCGAACAGGTCGATCACCCGCGCCCCCTCGATTTCCGGCGCCCAGCCGGCATGGGCAAGGATGTTGAACACGCTCTCCCGCGTCCGGTCGCTCGTCGGCCGGGTCGTCAGGCCCTTCGGCGCGGAAAGGCTGCGGCCCTTGTGCTGTCCGGCGATGATGCGCATGCGGCGGCTGTCCCTGATAACGGCGCTGCGTCTAAGGCGGCTCTGCCGCCATGACAACGCCTGCTGCGATCGGCATGGGCGCGGGAAGTCATCGACAACTGCATCATTTGATGCTAATTCTGATCGCTGACGCGAGACCTTCCGATGCGCACAACCCTGAACCTCGATGACGAACTGGTGGCGAAAGCCATGGAGCTGACTGGCATCGGGGAAAAGCCCGCCCTTATCCGCGAGGCGCTGAAAGCGCTCATCGCGCGGGAGGCGGCGCGGCGGCTGGCCCTGCTGGCGGGCACCGAGCCGAACCTGAAAGCGCCCCCCCGGCGCCGGTTTCCTGCAGATGAATCCGTGGAATGATCCTGTTCGACACGTCGGTTTGGGTCGAGCATTTCGGCCCGTCACCTTTCAGCCTTGGCCCCAGCCTGCAGACCGGCACGGTTATCATGCATCCCTTCATTCTCGGCGAGATCGCGCTCGGCTCGCTGACCAACAGGGCGGGTGTGCTCGGCGGACTGGCGAAGCTTCCGCAGCTGGCTGTTGTTTCAAATGAGGACGTGCTGGCCCTGATCGAACATCGAAAACTCTGGTCCCGCGGGATTGGCCTAGTGGATGCAAACCTTGTTGCCTCGGTGCTCATCTCACCCGGCACGGTGCTTGCGAGTTTTGACAAGCGCCTCGCCAGTGTGGCCCTGGAACTCGGGGCCGGTGGGCCCGCCAGCGAGTTTGTATGATGACCCCTCCCATGGCCCGCGCCCTTGAGCTTGCCCGCGCCGCGGCTGCGGCCGGCGAGGTGCCGGTCGGTGCGGTGATCATTGATCCGGCCACGGGCGAGCGTGTCGGCGAAGGGTTCAACCAGCCGATCAGCCGGCACGACCCGTCGGCCCATGCCGAGATCGTCGCCCTGCGCGCCGCGGCGGCGCGGATCGGAAACTACCGCCTCACCGGGCTCGAGCTCTATGTCACGCTGGAGCCCTGCGCGATGTGTGCCGGGGCGATCAGCCTCGCCCGCATCGGCCGGCTGGTATTCGCGGCGGCCGATGAAAAAGGCGGCGCAGTCCTCCATGGCCCGCGCCTGTTCGAGCAGCCGACCTGCCATTGGCGCCCGGCGGTCGAGCACGACCTTGCCCATGCCGAGGCGGCGGCCGGGCTCCTGCGCGACTTCTTCCGGGCGCGTCGCGGGCCGGCCAGCTAGAAGGCGATCAGCCCCAGCCCGCGCAGCAGCATGACGCCGCAGACCGCCGTCACCAGCCATTTCAGCCAGGCCTTGAAGTTGACATCGCTCATCGCGTCCAGGATGCGCCCGCCCAGCGCCGTGCCCAGCATGGACAGCGGGATCGCGGCGAGGATCAGCCAGAGCGGCGGCAGCGCGCCCCATCCGGCAGCGGCAATCACCGGCGCGCTCCAGAAGCCGATCTTGACGATATGGGAGAGGGCCTGCGTCGCCGCCTCGGTCGCGACGATCTGCTGGCGCGTCATGTCGGTGCGCACGAAGAACAGCTGCACAAGCGGTCCGGCCACCCCGGCCAGCAGGTTGAGGCCCTGCCCGGCAAAGCCCGCGAGTTCCGCCTGTCCCGGCTGGCGGGCATCGAGCGATAGCCAGCGCCGCGGAATCCAGACGAACACCGCGAGCGTGGAGAGCAGGAGATAAACAGTGGCTTTCTCCGGCCGCCAGCTCAGCCAGACCAGGAGGGCCAGCGCCGCGCCGGCGCCGAGGGCATAGCGCCCCGCTACCGGCCACTGGATGTGGGCGCGCAGGCGGTAGCCGCGATAGCCATTGGCAACCAGCTGGACCGCCCCGTGCACGATCATCGCGCTGGCCAGCGGCATCAGCGCCGTCAGCACGCCCATCAGGATCAGCCCGCCCGCAAGGCCGAAAATCCCCGAGATCAGCGAGGTCACAAGGACGGTGGCAAGGAGGATAGCGGCGCTGGTCAGGCTCATCCGCGGCGCCTTAGCGCAATTCACCCCGCGTCACGAGGGGCCGAAATAATTTGCATGCGCCCCCACCCCTCAGTTACCTTCTCTGTGGAGAAAGCCCGACCTGCCTGAGCCTGCGACGAGAGGAACCGACCGATGCCCGATACCCAACGCCTGCCGGATGCGAGCGCTGACCTGAATGATCTGCGCATGTCTGAAGAGGTCCGCCCGCTCTATGACCATGTGGTCCGCTTCATCCAGGAAGTGGTCAACCCGATGAGCGAGGAGTTCCACCGCCTCGGCGAGGGCAAGAAAGACATCTGGTCCTACGCCCCCGGCCAGCTCGAATGCCTGGAGAAGGCGAAGGACGAGGCCAAGAAGCAGGGCCTCTGGAACTTCTTCCTGCCGAATGCCGAAACCGGCGAGGGCCTGTCCAATCTCGATTATGCCTATATCGCCGCCGAGCTCGGCAAGAACCCGATGGCCTCGGAGACGATGAACTGCTCGGCGCCGGATACCGGCAATATGGAAGTGCTCGAACGTGTCGGCACGCCCGCCCAGAAGGAGCAATGGCTGAAGCCGCTGCTCGAGGGCAAGATCCGCTCGGCCTATGTCATGACCGAGCCGCACATGGCCTCCTCGGACGCCAAGAACGTGTCGATGAAGTGCGAACTCGACGGCGACGAATATGTTCTCAATGGCGAGAAATACTATGCCTCCGGCGCCGGCGATCCGCGCTGCCGCATCATGATCGTGATGTGCAAGTCGAACAATGGCCCGGACGTCAACCGCCAGCAAAGCCAGGTCCTCGTGCCGCTGCCGCATCCCGGCGTCACCATCGTCGGCCCGATGCATGTCTTCGGCGACCCCGATGCGCCGCATGGCCACATGCACCTGCGCTTCGAGAATGTCCGCGTGCCGAAGGAGAACATGCTGCTCGGAGAGGGGCGCGGCTTCGAGATTTCCCAGCTCCGCCTCGGGCCGGGGCGCATCCATCACTGCATGCGCTCGATCGGCCAGGCCGAGCGCGCGCTCGACCTGATGTGCATCCGCGGCCTCAGCCGCGAAGCCTTCGGCAAGCCGCTCGCCAAGCTTGGCGGCAATACCGAGATCATCTCGCGCGCCCGGATTGAAATCGAGGCCATGCGGATGATGGTGCTGAAAGCGGCCAAGGCGATGGACGTCCTCGGCAACAAGGAAGCCCGCGTCTGGATCTCGATGG
>DAIRTA010000202.1:0-3975 GCA_036804125.1 Hyphomonas sp. | reverse complement strand
TCTACCACCCAGACAAACTCGTCCTCATGGCTGTGCCAGTGGCGCTGCGATGACCAGACGCCCGGCGCCAAGCGTGACGAGGTTCACCCCGAACTGGGTCAGGCCTGCTGCAAGCCCGAGCTGCAGCCAGCGCCGGTCCCGGCAGGGCACATCAAAGGGCGATGGATAGCGGGTGCCCCCGCCTTCTGGTGCAGAGGAAAAGTCGATTTTCGGCATGCGATCTCCTTTTACACAATTCCGCTTTCACGGAGCTTGGCGACCTGCTCGGGCGTGAGGTCCAGAAGTTCGGTGAGAACCTCCTCGGTATGTGCGCCGAGCTGATCCGGCCCGGCCCAGCGGATCGCACCGGGCGTGGCCGACAATCTTGGAAAGACATTCTGCTGGCGCAGACCCGGCCAGCGCGCACTCGCGACCTCGACCAGCGATTGCCTTGCCGCATAGTGGGGGTCTGCCAGCATGTCTGGCGCGCGATAGACCTTCCCGGCGGGCACGCCGTGCCGGATCATCACCTGTTCGATCTCGTCGATGGAATATTGACTGGCCCATGATTGTATAAGCCCGTCCAGCCGGGCCTGATTCTTTCCCCGCGAAACATGCGTGCTGTAGTCCGGATTGTCCTTGAGCTCCGGTTTACCGATCGCCTCGCACAGCCGGGTGAATACGGTGTCCTGGTTTGCGGCGATGATGATCATCCCGTCCTTACCCTGATAGATATTTGACGGGGCAATGTTCGGCAGGATCGATCCGGAGCGTTCGCGCACATACCCCTCGAACTGGTACTCCGGCACGAGGGCCTCCATCACCGACAGCACGGACTCATAGATCGTCGCATCGATCATCTGGCCCTCGCCCGTCTTTTCGCGGTGATGCAGGGCTGCAAGCGCGCCAAGGGCCGCATAAAGTCCCGCGAGGCTGTCGCCCAATGAAATGCCGGCGCGTGAGGGCAGGCGGTCGGCCTCACCCATCACATAACGCAGCCCGCCCATCGCCTCACCGACGGACGCATAACCCGCGCGGGAGGCGTAAGGCCCGGTCTGTCCGTAGCCGGACACACGAATCATGATGAGACGCGGATTGACCATGCACAGTTCGTCATAGCCGAGACCCCATTTCTCCATTGTTCCGGGACGGAAATTCTCGAGCAGGAAATCGGCCTGCTCCACCAGGCGCCGGACGATATCCTGCCCCTGCTTCTCGCGCAGATTAGCCGTTATGCAGCGCTTGCCGCGCGCCACGACTGACCACCAGAGCGGAAAGCCCTCCCGCCCCCATTCGCGTAGCGGATCGCCCTGCCCGGGTGGCTCGACCTTAATGACATCAGCCCCGAGATCGGCCAGAAGCTGGCCGCAAAACGGCCCCGCGATCAGCTGGCCGAGTTCAAGGACCCGCAGCCCCCTGAGCGGCCCCTGCGGTGTATCCTGTGGCATCGATGGACACCTCTCCTGCCGCCCTCACCAATCAGGTATTGGCGGTGCGGGCAAGCCGTCGAGAGGTTGCGATGACTTCGGGTTTTATCTTGAAGCCTTGCGGCGGGTCGGCGCCGGCTCGTCATCATTGGCGGCGAGCGCGCGCCGGTAGCTGTCAAGGCGTGCCGGAGCCAGGGATCCCGTCACCGGCTCTCGCGGGCTGAGCAATATACAGTTCCGGCCGGTGCGTTTTGCAGAGTAGAGCGCGGCATCGGCGGCTTCGATCACCTCCGCGAGATCGTCTCCTGCTCCGAGAATGGCTGCGCCGAAACTCGCCGTGATATTGATCTGGCCGGCACCCGTTTCGAAATTCTGCTGCTCGATGCGGCTTCGCAGACGCTCACAGACAAGTTGCGCCTGTTCATTCTTGACATGGCTCAGGAGGATGATGAATTCCTCACCGCCCCAGCGGCCGAGACGGTCAAATGGCCCGCGCAGTTCGGTGTGCGCCAGTTGCGCAACCTCCTTCAGTATCCTGTCACCGACGGCGTGACCCATCGTGTCATTGACGGATTTGAAATTGTCGAGGTCAAAGAGGATAACAGCCGCCGTCGTGCCGGTACGGCGCATGCGCACCCGCTCCTCTTCCGCAGCAACCTTGAAAAAGCGACGGTTCAAAAGCCCGGTCAGAGAGTCTGTCCAGGCCATCGCCTCAAGGCGGCGCTGATAAACAAGGGACTGGTATTCCTGCAGCGAGGCCAGCACGGCTATCGGCATACCGACAAGGGATGTCACGATGAGGTTAAGCCTGATGAAGCTCAGGACATCAGCTGGAATGCCAACCTGGAAAACAATAAGCGACCCGATCAGCGAGATCGTCAGGGCCGAAATCGCAACGAAGGCGAAATACCGCGCGATATAAAGGAAATCATTCATGCCCGGCCAACCGATCATCGGGCTTTCCGCCCCATTCGGAAGTCTGTTTACCATGGGCCTGCTTACGAATTCGCTTCAGACCGGATGTGAACTTGCCGGGCGCGTTACAACACGTGCTTAACGCTTTTCCGGGAGCTGCCCGCTAATGGACTTGCCAGTGACCAGCGACGTTCCTGAGTTCGGCCGGACCGATCCAGTCGGCATGTGCAACATGAATTGAATGTATGATGGCCTCGATTTCGCGGCGCCAGTGATCAAGGAAGGCATTCAGCCGCGGGAAAACCGGGGCTGAGTCAATTGTCTGCCAGACAAAGCTCTGCAGCACATTGCTATGGTCAGGCAGGTAATACAGGATTTCCGTTGTCAGCAGGCCGCCGCCCTGAAGGCGGTTGAGGAAATCGGGGTCACTTTTCATTCGAGGCTCCTTTTCTGAGTCGCCGCAACGCGAGCGCTCATGAAAATGCTAACCCTGCAGAATATAAAATCAATTAATACAGTGTGTTAGCATCTTTCTCAACGAGTGCTGCCACAACACTGTCAGGAAAATATCATCCCCGGGACCCGTTGACGAGCGGGTCAGGTTTCCCTATTTGCGCGCTACCGTTAGCAGTCGACTCGGGTGAGTGCTAACAGCTCCTCGAGGCCGCTCTGACGCGGATCGTCCAACCCTTATACCCGAGGTAGTTATGATCAAAGAGGCTGTAAAAATGAAACTGCGCCCCCTGCATGACCGCGTGGTCGTGCGCCGCGTCAAGGAAGATGAAAAAACAAAGGGCGGGATCATCATCCCTGACACCGCCAAGGAAAAACCCCAGGAAGGCATCGTCGTCTCAGTCGGCGCCGGCACGCTCGGCGAAGACGGGAAGCGCATTCCGCTCGACGTGAAAGCCAAGGACCGGGTGCTGTTCGGCAAATGGTCGGGCACCGAGGTCACGGTCGATGGCGAAGAACTGCTCATCATGAAGGAAAGCGACATCATGGGCGTGCTGGAGAAATAGTCTCTGACGCCCCTGAAGTTCTCCAGACCAAATTAGAAGGAACCAGATCATGTCTGCTAAACACGTAATATTCGGCTCAGATGCGCGCGACAGGATGCTGCGCGGGGTCGATGTGCTCGCTAACGCCGTCAAGGTCACGCTCGGCCCCAAAGGCCGCAATGTCGTGATCGAGAAGTCGTTCGGCGCTCCGCGAACCACCAAGGACGGCGTGACCGTTGCGAAGGAAGTCGAGCTTGAGGACAAGTTCGAGAATATGGGTGCTCAGATGCTGCGCGAAGTGGCATCCAAGGCCAATGATGTCGCCGGTGACGGGACCACGACCGCAACCGTTCTGGCCCAGGCCATCGTCCGCGAAGGCATGAAGCGCGTTGCCGCCGGTATGAACCCGATGGATCTGAAGCGTGGCATCGACAAGGCCGTGACCGAAGTCGTCGCTGACCTTGCTCACAATGCCAAGAAAGTGAAAACCAATGAGGAGATCGCCCAGGTCGGCACCATCTCCGCAAATGGTCAGCGTGAAATCGGCGAGATGATCGCCGAAGCCATGGCGAAGGTCGGCAATGAAGGCGTCATCACGGTTGAGGAAGCCAAGGCCCTCGAGACCGAACTCGATGTCGTCGAAGGCATGCAGTTCG
>DAIRTA010000201.1:0-3993 GCA_036804125.1 Hyphomonas sp. | reverse complement strand
CTGATCATCGGCATCATCATCTTCATGATGCGCCAGATGCAGGGCGGCGGCACGCGCGGCGCGATGAGCTTCGGCAAGAGCCGCGCGCGGCTGCTGACCGAGAAGCATGGCCGCGTTACCTTTGACGACGTCGCCGGGGTCGATGAGGCCAAGGAAGAGCTGCAGGAGATCGTCGAATTCCTGCAGGACCCGTCGAAATTCCAGCGCCTGGGCGGCAAGATCCCGAAAGGCGCGCTGCTGGTCGGCCCGCCCGGAACCGGCAAGACGCTTCTGGCGCGGGCCGTGGCCGGCGAGGCGGGCGTGCCCTTCTTCACGATTTCGGGCTCCGACTTTGTCGAGATGTTCGTCGGCGTCGGCGCCAGCCGCGTACGCGACATGTTCGAACAGGCCAAGCGCTCGGCGCCCTGCATCATCTTCATCGACGAGATCGACGCGGTCGGCCGCTCGCGCGGCGCCGGCCTCGGCGGCGGCAATGACGAGCGCGAGCAGACGCTGAACCAGCTCCTCGTCGAGATGGACGGCTTCGAGGCCAATGAAGGCATCATCATCATGGCGGCCACCAACCGCCCGGATGTGTTGGATCCGGCACTGCTGCGCCCCGGCCGGTTCGACCGCCAGGTGACGGTCGGCAATCCCGATATCATCGGGCGCGAGAAAATCCTGAAAGTGCACATGCGCAATGTGCCCCTCGCCAAGGATGTCAACACCAAGACGATTGCGCGCGGCACGCCGGGCTTTTCCGGGGCTGATCTCGCCAATCTCGTCAATGAGGCGGCCCTGCTGGCGGCGCGCCGCGGCAAGCGCGTGGTCGGCATGTCTGAATTCGAGGATGCCAAGGACAAGGTGCTGATGGGTCCGGAGCGTCGCTCGATGGTGATGTCGGAGAAGGAAAAGGAACTCACCGCCTGGCACGAGGCTGGCCATGCTATCGTCGCCATGAAGGCGCCGGCGGCCGATCCCGTCCACAAGGCGACGATCATCCCGCGCGGACGCGCGCTTGGCATGGTGATGCAGCTGCCCGAGGACGACAAGCTGTCGATGTCGAAGATCGAGATGACCTCGCGCCTGGCGATCGTGATGGGCGGACGCGTGGCGGAAGAGCTGAAATTCGGCGATGACAATGTCACCGCCGGGGCCGCGTCCGATATCCAGCAGGCGACCCGGCTTGCGCGTGCCATGGTCACGCGCTGGGGCTATTCCGATGTGATCGGGCCGGTGGATTATGGCTCGGACCAGGGCGATGTCTTCCTCGGCCAGCAGCTGATGCAGTCGAGCCACATCTCGGAAGAAACCTCGCGCAAGATCGAGGAGGAAGTTCGCAAGCTGATCGAGGCTGGCAAGGAAGACGCCCGCCGGATCATGACGGAATACCGCAAGGAGTGGGAGGCCATCGCCGTGGGCCTGCTCGAATACGAGACGCTGACCGGCGAGGAAATCGCCGAGCTGTTGAAAGGCAATCCGCCCTCGCGGCCGGAGCTTCCGGAGGATGAGGCCGGTCCGGCCTCGGCCGTGCCGGTCATCGGCAAGCGCAAGAAACCCAAGGGCGGGGAAGGCGAGATCGGCGGCGCCGAACCCAAGCCGGCCTGAGCCCTGCAGGCTCATTGCCCCGATTGAGGGCTTGCAAAGAGGCGCGGCCTGCCTAGGCTGCGCCTCATGCTTATCAGACTGGCTGCTGCCCCCGCCTTCGCCCTGATCCTTTCCGCCTGTGCCAGCGCGCCCGGCACCCGCGCGCCGCACCTCGCCTTCGGCGATGGCCTGTTGTCGGTCTGTGGCCAGGCCTTCGAGGGCCGGGTGGTCAGCAACGACGCCGTCGATGATGAGTGGCGCGCGGCGCGCCTGGTCATGCATGTGCGTGATTGCCAGCCGGGGCTGATCCGCGTGCCGCTGAGTGTCGGCGAGGACCGCTCGCGCACCTGGGTGCTGTCGACCACGGGCGAGCTCGGCGTCTGGGAGCTGCGCCATATCCACCGCAAGGAAAGCGGGGGGCTTGATCCGCTGACGGATTATGGCGGCTTCTCCGTTTCCGAGCCGGCCGCAACCCGGCAGGAATTCCCGGCGGATCAGTCGACCAAGGACCTGTTCGACCGCGAGAACATCCCTGTGTCCAAGGACAATGTCTGGGCGGTGGAGGTGAAGACGGGGGAGAACCTTTTTGCCTATGAGCTGCGCCGGCCGGAGCGCTTCTTCCGGGTCGAGTTCGACCTCTCGCGCCCGGTCGAGACCCCGCCGCCGCACTGGGCGCCGCCCCCGCCGCCGGGCTGAGGCGCAGAAGGGGCCATGCGCCTCACTCTTGATTACCGCGATGCGCCGGTGCGCACGCCGGTCAGCCCCTCTGTCCACCGGGCGCCGCCGGGGGAGTATTGGGCGCAGGCCCGCCACTTTGACCCGCCCTTTCCGGCGCGCGTGCCTGGCAAGGGCTGGCCGGTCTGGACCCTCAGCCATCAGGGCCGCGAGCTTGTCTTTGCCAGCCCGCAGGAGATGGCCCATGTCGCAGACATTCTTGGCCAGCGTGTCCTGCCGCGCCCCTGGCAGCTCAGCGACAATTATGGCCGCAACAACCGGCACTGGCTCTCGCGCCTGCACAAGAGCTGGACGCCCTGGGAGGTCAGGCAGGAAGTCGTTCGGAAGCTGAAGGAAGGGCTGGAGCGGACCGGTGGCTGACCGGCCAGCACGGGCGGCCGGCGCGGCGAGGGCCGTCCGGCAGGGATTGCAGATTGCGGGCGAGGCCGCGCGTCAGGATGTGTCGGGCCAGGCGAGGCCGGGGCGCCAGCAAGGGGCGGCGAAGACAGGGCGGGCGCGCCGGTCCGGTATTTTATCCGCTGGCAGATCAAAAGGCGCCGCGGCGAGTTCCCACGGCCAGGGCGCCGGCACGCGGGCGAGAAGGCGCGCGCGCCAGTCCGGCGGGGGCAGGGGGCGCACCACACGCCGCCAGGTGATATGGCCCCAGCGGGTCACGCGGACATGAATGGAGAGCGCTTCGCCGCGACAGAAGGCGCGCGCGATAGGGCGCAGCTGCAGGATGAGATAAGGCCAGAATAATGGCCAGACATGCGCGAACAGGGGCGCAAAATACGGGTCGCGGAGGAGTGTGGCGCAGGTCATCAGCGCTGATCCTAACCCGGCCGGGAGGCGGGGGGATGGGCACCGGCGAACTATTTTACAAGGCGTTGATCGCGCGGGGTATTTTGTCCGGCGCCGGGGGCGGATTTGGTGGACAAGGTCGCCCCCGGCTCCCGGTGGGGCGGGTTCAGGACGGGCAGCTGTCCGACCATTGGACATAAATGCCGAACACCGCGTTCGACGGTGTCGTGTAGTCAATGATGACGGGTTTGCGCGCAGCTGCAGCGGCCTCCAGCGTCCCGATGATCATTTCCCATTTCAGCGTCTCCGCGCGCGTGGGGATCGGCAGGGGGCTGCCGGAGGGCACATGGCGGATACGGTCGCTCTCGAAATTGAAGTTCCGGTCGCCCTCGCTGGTCGCTATCATGAAGCTGACGCTGTAATGATCCGCAGACCGCGTATTATACAGCTGGTGCTTGACGCAGCCGAGGGCGCGCTGGCGCTCCGTGCCGGAAATGTCCGGCAGCGGTGTGATAATTCGGCCATCGCGCGGAATGATGGGTCTTTCGGGTATGATGATCTCGGGGGTGCTCTGGGCGGCGGCCGAAAAAGCCATGGCGGCGGCCATTGCGAGAGATGCGGGAATGCGCATGTGCTCCCTCCTTTGTGCTGTCCCCAAGCACCCGCAGGCCATTCTTGCGAAAAATTCCGCGGGCGCAACCCGCGGGGAGAGAGGTTTCGCCAGGAAATGGCCCGGAAGCTCGAAGGCTCTCGGGTCCGGAGCCTGCCGCAGGCTGGACGCGCCCCGCTTGATAGCAGCGCAGTTTCCTGTTGACAGTTATTTGATTTTGCCTATACTTTGAGAATCAAAGTTATCCAAGGAGAGTTGTTATGAGTCAAAGCCAGACCCTGTCGAGCGACCTCGCTTATCTG
>DAIRTA010000200.1:0-4001 GCA_036804125.1 Hyphomonas sp. | reverse complement strand
CAAAAAGGCGGATGGTCGGGCCGTTCATCTTCTTTGACCAGATGGGCCCGGTGGATCTTGAAGCGGGCATATCGCGCACGCTGGATGTGCGTCCGCACCCGCATATCGGCCTGTCCACCGTCACCTATCTCTATTCCGGCGCCATCACGCACCGCGACAGCCTTGGCTACCAGCAGGAAATCGAGCCCGGTGCGGTCAACTGGATGACGGCGGGACGCGGCATCACCCATTCGGAACGTTTCGAGCGGGCCCGCGCGGAGGGCGCGCACATGCATGGCATCCAGGCCTGGGTCGCGCTGCCCGAGGCGGATGAGGAAATGGCGCCGGGATTCTGGCACCATGCGGCAGCGAGCCTGCCGAAGTGGAGCGAGCCCGGCCTTGAAGGCCGGCTGATCGCCGGCGCGGCGGAGGGCCTCGATGCCGGCGTCGCCGTGCGTTCGCCGCAATTCTACATGCATTGGGAGATGCAGGCCGGCGCCGCCCGGCATGTGCCGGAAGAGTATCCCGAGCGCGCCGTGTATGTCGCCGCGGGCGAGACCGAGATTGGCGGTGAACGGATCGGTGCAGGACAGATGGCCGTGCTGGCGGCGGGCACGAGTGTGAAGGTGACTGCACAAGGGCCTTCGACCGTGATGGTGCTGGGCGGGGAACCGCTCGGCGAGCGCTACCTGTTCTGGAACTTCGTCTCGTCCTCGAAGGAAAGGCTGGAGCAGGCCAAGGAGGACTGGAGGCAGGGCCGGATGAAGCTGCCCGATGGCGATGGTGAGGAGTTCACGCCCCTGCCCGAGGGCTGACGGCCGCCCGCCTCTTTCCCGGAAAAAAATAGGCGCGGCTGCCAGAGGACAGCCGCGCCGGTTTTTTTGACTGGCCTTCCGCTCAGGGCTGGTAAGGCAGCGAGGAGTGGTGCAGCACGATGCGCAGGTTGCCGGCGTCATCGATGCGGTATCCCCAGGTCTTGTCGACCACGGTTTCGGCGCCCTCGGCGTTTGTCAGACGGACATTGCCCATGGACATCGCGACATCGCCATCAATGAAGATCGCTGCGTTCTCGATCTCGAAGGCGCGCCAGCCCTTCAGGGCGAAGCCCGTGTCTGCGGGGAAGTTGGCATCGCCGCCGACAAAATAGGCCAGCGCCCCGTCCCGCGTCGTGCGGAAGGTCTGCGGCGCGGCCGCGAGTGTCGGCTTGAACAGGACCGGGCCGTATTTGTAGCCATAAGCCGAGTCGATGACGCTTTCGGCCAGCGCGCGGGCCGCTTCCTGGCCGCCGGCTTCATTAGCGGCCGAGATGCTGACAAGGGCATTGCCCCAGGCCTGCTGGGCCGCCTTCACATCAGCCTCCGTCACGCGTACGGCGGCCGTTTCAGATGCGGCGGTCACCGCCGGTGTGTTCGCCGCGAGCGGGGCGGCCGGGGTGCTCGCACAGGCCCCGAGCGCGACGCCGGCGGACAGGACAGAGGCGATAACGAGGTATTGGGGGTTGAACATGTCGATGGGCTCCTTGGATGAAGTTGGATCCGGCCTCAGCCGGATGGTTTGTCAGATGGCTGGTCTCCCTGAGGCTCAACGGCCAGATCCGTACACACACTATGGAACTGACCGTCACGCCAAACGGATTGACCGGCACCGGGCGGGGAGGATCGCCCGGTGCCGGCCCGCTGTCTGCCTATCCGCCAAGCCTGGCATACCGCCGCATACGCAGCCTGCGCCACTGGCGCCGGCTCGGGCTGGGGAAGGGCTTTGACAGCGCTGCTGTCTCAGGGGCTGACGCCGACGGTGACAGGATCGGCGACAGGCTCACGGGGAAGTGCTCTCTCATATTTTTTCCTTTCCAGGTGGCCGCCAGTGGCCTCCGATGCCCTTGAATTAGGCGGGAAAACCGATAGTTAAAATCGAAAGTAACTTACAAGACGATAGGTCTAGGCTATCATGCGACCGAGCTTCAGACAGCTTCAATACATCGTCGCCGTGGCCGATACCGGAAAGTTCCGGGATGCTGCGCGGATGGTGAATGTCAGCCAGCCGAGCCTTTCGGCACAGATTGCCGAAATGGAGGCCGATCTCGGCGTGACCCTGATCGAACGCTCGCGGCAACGCTCCGTCCTCACCCCTGCCGGGGAGGAACTGGTGCGGCGGGCGCGGATCATCCTGCGGGACCTGAACGAGCTGAGGACGGTTGCCAGGTTCGGACAAAAGGGGTTGTCCGGCCGGCTGAATCTTGGCGTGCTCCCGACAGTCGGGCCTTACCTGCTGCCGCTGACCACACGCGACCTGCACCAGCGGTTTCCGGACCTGCGGCTGAATGTCCGCGAGGAGCGGACGGTTGATCTCGACGAGCATCTGCATGAAGGACGCTTCGACGCGATCATTTCCACGGCGGATGACCATCGCAATGTGGCCTGCGAACCGCTGTTCACGGAAAGCCTGTACATCCTCACAGCGAGCGATGATCCGCTTTCGGCCCGGCGCGGCCCCGTCAGGCTGGCTGACCTGAAACAACGCTCGCTCCTGACCCTCGGCCAGGGCCACCGGCTGAATGCCATCATCGGAGAACTCGCCAATGAAGCCGGCGCCATCGTCAGCACGGAGTATGAAGGCACAAGCCTCGACGCCATCCGGCAGATGGCCGATATGGGGGCAGGCGTCGCGATCCTGCCGAGCCTTTATGCGCTGACCGAAGCCCGGCGCGACCCGGCCCTTGTCTTGCGCCGTATCGATCATCCGCTGGCCCGGCGGGACTTGTCCCTGATCTGGCGGGACACCTCGCCCCTCGCCGAAGCGCTGAAACTGCTCGCCGCACCGCTGAGAGCGGCGGCCGAGAGGATCGTCTCAAGCGAATCCGATTAGCGATAGGCTCAGGCTATGCAGGCCATAGCCTCATTGAATTGGCCAATCCTCGCGGGCTTGCGCTAGGCGGTGCCGCGGCCGGCCAGAAAGGGCAAGGGAGTATCCATGGATCTTGCACTGGCCACGCTGCTCTCGCCCATGGTCCTGTTTTTCCTGCTGGGCCTCGGCGCAGCCCTGCTCCGCTCACAGATGTCGATCCCCGAGGCCTTCGCCAAGGGGCTGGCGATCTATCTGATGATGTCCATCGGCCTCAAGGGCGGGGTGGCAATGTCCACCAGCCCGCTCGGCTGGAACCTCGCCCTGCTGATGGTCTCCGCCATCGTCCTGTCACTGATCCTGCCGGTCATTGCCTTTGCCCTGCTGAGATGGACCAGCAAGCTGGACCGCATCGATGCGGCCGCAGCGGCGGCGCATTATGGCTCGATTTCGATCGTGACCTTCGTGGCCGCGACCCAGGCCATCTCCGCAGCCGGACTGTCCGCCTCCGGATACATGGTTGCCGTGGCCGCGATCATGGAAGTGCCCGCCATCATCATGGCGCTTCTGATTGCCGCAAGAGGCACAGGCGGCTCCGCCTCTGTCGCAGGTTCCCAACCCGGCGAGCTGGCGCGGGAGGTGATGCTCAACGCTTCGGTCGTTGTCCTGCTCGGCGCCCTGATCATCGGATGGATCACGGGCGAGGCCGGCTTTGCCCCGATCGAGCCCTTCTTCGTGGCCCCTTTCCAGGGGGTGCTCTGCCTGTTCCTGCTGGATATGGGCTTGTCGGCGGGGCGGGGCCTGCGAAACGGATGGCGCCAGCTCGGAACCGGCACGATCCTGTTCGGGCTTTACATGCCGCTTGTCTCGGCCAGTCTCGCCGCCCTTGTGGCGATGGTGAACGCGATGCCTGCGGCGGATGCGGCGCTGCTGATCACGCTTGCCGCCTCGGCTTCCTATATCGCGGTGCCCGCTGCAATGCGCCTTGCCCTTCCCAAGGCCCGGCCGGCGATTTACCTGACGCTGTCACTCGGGATCACGTTTCCCTTCAACCTCATTCTCGGCCTGCCGCTGTATATCTGGCTCGGCAAGCTGGCCGGCCTATAGGATCGCAATCACATGCACCCGCGACATCGCCTCGAACTCATCATTGAACGGATGGCCGTCAGCCGGGCCTGCAA
>DAIRTA010000199.1:1889-4007 GCA_036804125.1 Hyphomonas sp. | reverse complement strand
CCGTGGTCTGGCCGAGGAAATACTCTTCCAGCACGAGTTGGCGGGGGGCCTCGGCAAACTGGGCCAGGCTGCTGCCACTGGCACAAGACGAGGTAGCAAGCGCGGTCGCAGACATGGCAAGGGCGGGCGCAAACAGTTTTGACACACGCATGGGCTGGCCTCGTTCGGTCTTGTGTCTCTCTACGCAGCCGGACGGGCATTGGATGCCCGGCCCCGCCGGGCCGCCGGCCTCAATACAGCGTGGCAAGCGCCTTGGCGTCATAATCAGCGAGTTCGCCGGTGCGGCCTTCCCGCACCTTGGTGGCCCATTCGGGGTCCTGCAGCAGGGCCCGGCCAACCGCCACAAGATCGAATTCGCCGCGCGCAAGGCGCTCTTCCAGATCGTCCAGCGCGCGCCGGCCGGAGCCTTCACCCCGGAAAGCCCCGATGAAATCAACCGAAAGGCCTACCGAACCAACCGTAATCGTAGGCAGGCCGGTCAGTTTCTTCGCCC
Organism: Hyphomonas sp.; assembly: GCA_036804125.1. Classification (GTDB taxonomy): domain Bacteria; phylum Pseudomonadota; class Alphaproteobacteria; order Caulobacterales; family Hyphomonadaceae; genus Hyphomonas. The sequence goes on along the minus strand of DAIRTA010000199.1, from coordinate 3,514 downwards.
AGCCGGCGCCATTCAGGCCGTTTTCGCCATCGATTTCAGGAAATTCCGGCTCCCAATAGCGCCGCTGGGAAACATGCAGGCAATCCACGCCAGCCTCCACAAAGACCTTGAGAAACGCCTCCAGTTCCTGCGGCGTTGACGCAAGGCGCGCGCCGTAATCCTGCTGCTTCCATTGCGAATAGCGCAGGATGATCGGAAAGTCCGGCCCGGTGCGGCGGCGGATTTCGCGGATGATATCGGCCGCGAAGGTCGCGCGCTCGGGCAGGCTGCCGCCAAAGCGGTCGGTGCGCTTGTTCATCACCTCCCAGAAGAACTCATCGATCAGATAGCCATGGGCACCGTGGATCTCGACGCAGTCGAAACCGAGCCGCTGCGCCTCGGCCGCGGCATCGGCATAAGCCAGCACCATGTCATCGACCTCGGCGCTGGAGGGCGGATCGAAGACCGGCTTGCCGGAATGGGTGATGCCGGAGGGGCTGTCGGTCGGGGCGTCCGGCTCGGGGCCGGTGCCGGCCTTGCGCATCATGCCCTGATGCCAGATCTGCGGCCCGATGCGCCCGCCCGCCGCGTGCACGCGGTCGGCTACGCGCTTCCAGCCGGCCAGCGCCTCGGGCTTGTGGAAGTTCGGCACATTGGGATCGTTCGACGCCCCGCCCCGCCGCACGGTCGTGCCCTCGGTGAGGATCAGCCCGACATGATTGGCAGCGCGCCGGGCATAATAGTCGGCGACATCCTCACCGGGCACCCCGCCCGGCGAACGCGAGCGCGTCATCGGCGCCATCACGATCCGGTTCGGCAGATCGAGCGATTTCAGGCGGAAGGGCGAAAACAGTGTCTGTGTCATGGGGCATCCCGTTTGCGGCTGCCCGTCAACTGGCCATCCGGCCCTCACGCGTCAAGGATTGACCCTGCGGGGGCCGGCGCGGCGTGTCAGCCGCGGAAGATCTCGAGGAACGGGACACCGGCAGCGTATGCCTCGGCGGCCAGGCCCCACAAGATGCCCGCACTGAACGCCACCAAGCTGAAAGCCGTCTTGAAAAGCACGCGTTTGAGCATCTTGCACGCTCCCGGTCTGGCACATTGCTGCCAGACTGGTGCAAAGCCGCGACCAGCCTGTCAACGCTTTTTTAACCGTCCTCCGGCGCCGGGCTGCGCCTGTGGGCCTCGGTCAGGCGGGCGAGCGTTTCAGCGCGCGCCTCTTCGGCCTGCTTCTCGGCTTTGGTGCGGCCGAACTTCGCCCTGTTTTCCCTTGCGCGCTGCTCTTGCCGGGTCCGCGCCCTGGCCTTGCGGGCCTTGTTGAGATTGATGGGCGCCGTCATGCCCGGCTCAGCCGGCTTCCGTGCTGGGGTCGATCATGCGGCGGACTTCGGTAATCTTCGTCGCCGGAAAGCCGCTCATTTCGGCATGCTTGTGAATGAGCGACTCGTCGGCGGCGAGATAGACACAGAAGGTCTTGTCCCCGGCCACATAGCTTTCCAGCCACTGGATATCCGGCCCGAGCTGGCGGAGAACGCCGTTTGAGGCTTTCGCCGCCTCCTGCAACTGCTCGCGCGCAAATGTGCCGACGGCCGGAATATCCCGTTCGATGATGAATTTCCTGAGTGCCATGTTTTGTCCCTCCTCCC
>DAIRTA010000199.1:0-1879 GCA_036804125.1 Hyphomonas sp. | reverse complement strand
CATGCTCGGCTCAGCCGGCTTCCGTGCTGGGGTCGATCATGCGGCGGACGGATGAATTTCCTGAGTGCCATGTTTTGTCCCTCCTCCCAAAGAGACCGGGAATATACACCCGCATCTGAACTTCACCTAGCGGCTTACGCCTGAGACGGCCGCCAGCCGGGCATCGAGGCGGGCCTTCACTTCGGGCCATTCGGAATCCAGAATCGAAAACACAGCCGTGTCCCTGATAAACCCGTCCGCCACGATCTTGTTTTGCCGCAGGACACCGTCTTTCCGGGCGCCGAGCTTGAGCACTGCGGCCTGTGAGCGCTGGTTGCGCGTATCGACCGAGAACTGAACGCGCACGGCGCCATGCGCCTCAAAGGCATGCGCCAGCAGGAGGCGCTTGGCCGCCGGATTGACCGGCGTGCCCTGTGCCTCTGGCGCATAACAGGTCATGCCGATCTCGACCGAGCGATTGGCCGGGCTCGGATCAAGATAGCTGGTGATCCCGATGAATGCCCCGCTGACGGGATCCGCCACGGCAAAGGGGATCATGCTGCCCTCTTCCGTCCGCTCGCGGATCGCCTCGATCCAGCGGTCAACCCAGCCGTCCGGCCCGCGATACGACCAGAAGCGGAAGATCTCGGCTGCGCGGCCTGCCAGGCCATGCAGTTCTGCTCCGTCCAGACCGGGATCAAAGGGCCGGAGACGGACGAACGCATTCTCCAGCGAGACCGGTGAAAGCCTCATTCCTTGTGCGTTTCCCGCCACTGTTCCATGGCGAGCGAGATGGCGAAGGTCTCGCGGTATTTCGGGCTGGAGGCCGGGCGCGGAGGCTTGGGCGTCGTCAGGGCCATGATCTCGGCCAGCTTGTTGTGCGCCGCGCCGGCCTGGCCCGCGCCGATATAGGCGTGCAGTTCGACCAGCGCGGACGATAACGGGTCATGGGCCCGGATCACGAAATAGGGCTCATCCTCGGCGAGCTTGCCGAGGACATCGAATTGCGAGGGATTGGCTTTCGAGCCGACAGGGGCAGTGGGCATGGCGGTGGGCCTTTCTGGATCCGGAGGTGATTCTGTGTGCGCCAGTCTAGCGGCGCCCTGCCTTGCCGTCAGCCGGGGATATCGAAAGCTCAGAGGCCGAAGAACAGCCGGTTTATGGCGTTGGCGATAGGATATTCGTGCGCCGCAAGGCTCGCCTCGGCTGGCCCCAGCTCGCGCCGCTGGATCGCTGCCATCAGGTGAACCGCGACCAGATAGCCCTCCCCCGCGATCTCGACGCGCAGCGTGATGTCCTCAAGCACCAGCCTATCCTCAGCCGGATAGAGCGGCGCGACCATCACTGTCGGCCCGGTATCCAGTTTCGGATATTGAAGGACCACCACGCGCCGGTTCGTGGACGTCATCCTGTGAACGGCATACGCGGCCATCCCTCAGAACAGCCTCAGGCCATCCGACCAGAGGCCTTCTTCCTCGATCTTCCGGGTCCAGGCTTCGATGGCGTCCTTGTTGCGCTCTTTCCAGAGGCGCATTTCCTCCGCGCGGGTCGCGTTCCGGATGGCTGTCTCAGCGACAGCCGAGAGGTTGATACCCACGGCCTTGGCCTCGGCGATGAGGGCTTCATCGACCGTGATGTTGACACGGGTCTTGGGGCGGTTCTGGGCGAGATATGGCTTCGTCATACGCATATCTTATACGTATATTCGATACACGCCGCAAGTACGGCCTGAAGATCCGCGCTCTGCGAAAAGGCGTCAGGCCGGGTCCGGGCCGATCATCTTCTCCGGGCGTACGATGGCGTCGAAGTCTTCCTCAGAGATGCCGAGGGCGAGGGCTTCGACCTTCAGCGTCGTGCCGTTCTTGTGGGCGTTCTTGGCGACCTTGGCGGCGAGGTCATA
>DAIRTA010000198.1:0-4054 GCA_036804125.1 Hyphomonas sp. | reverse complement strand
GTCCTTCCTGCAGCACCCATTATTTCGCAGATGACTCAACAATCGGTGAAAGCGGCCGCACGGTAAAATGCGCCGCCTGTGGCCATTCCTGGTTCGTGCGCCCGGCCGGCGAGGAGGATCCGGCCAAATCCGAGCGCGCGGCGCATGAAGTTTACCGCGAGAAGCTGAAGGAGCAGCGCCGGGGCCGCAGCCGTCTGGCCGCGTTCCTGTCATGGGCCATCACGGCGATCCTGTTTGCCGGGCTCACGGCCGCGGGCTTCATCTTCCGCAATGATGTTGTGAAGGTCTGGCCGCAATCCGCCGCCGCCTACCGCCTGGCCGGATTTGATGTCAACCGCTTCGGGCTGACCTTTGACGGCATCGTCCATACCCGCACCTTCAACGACACCATCCCGATCGTCACCGTAACCGGCCGGGCCATCAATGTCGCCCAGACGCCGGTCGAGACGCCCGGCATCCGGGTCGATCTCCTGGATGAGGCCGGCCGTGTCGTCGCCACGCGCTACAGCTATGTCACCCCCGTCGAGCTGGCGCCCGGCGAGGCCGGGCGTTTCGGGGTCGTGGTCGAACCCTCCCCGGTGGAGAGCTATGAGCTTGAACTCACCTTTGTCGATCGCGGCGCCGTGCCGCCCGAGCCCCTTCCGGAACAGCAGGGCCGCGACCCGGACGGGCCCGGCCCCTCCGGCGAGGAGCCGCCGCTCTGATGGGCGATTCCGGTCAGCCCCGGCGGATTGATACGGTTCTCGGCGAAGCTGATCTGATGGCGCGCGTGGATGCACTTGCTGGCGCGCTCGCGCCCCGGCTTGAGGGGCAATGGACGATTGTCGGCGTCCTGATCGGCGCCGTTCCCTTTGTCACCGACCTGATGAAGGCGCTGGCCCGGCGCGATTGCCATCCGGTCGCGGATTTCATCTGGCTGGAGAGTTATCGCGACGAGCGCGAGAGCTCAGGGCGCGTTGTCGTGCGCGCCGATATCTCACGCCCCGTCACCGGCCGGCATGTGCTGCTGGTCGATGATGTCTTCGATACCGGCCGCACGCTGGATTTCGCCAAGGCGCATCTCCTCGCCAAGGGCGCTGCCGAGGTCGTCACCTGCGCGCTTGCCCGCAAGCCATGGGCGCCGCGCGGCGAGGGGGATGTCGATTATTGCGCCTTCGAGGCACCGGGGCGCTACCTTGTCGGGTATGGCATGGATGATGCCGGCCTGTATCGCGGCCTGCCCTATATCGGCGCGCTGGATTAGGCGGCGCACGGACTATGCTTGCCGGCGCAGGCCTCGCTGTTTCGGTGGCGGGGTTTTCCCTGAGACGGTGGGAATGTCATGATACCTTTGTCATTATACCCTGTTCCCGGGGGTTCCCAGATTACGCCTCATGCGTGTAAGTACGCCCTGCCGAGCCGGGAGAGTGCCGATGTATCCGCCTTGCCGAAGCGCGCTGACGCGCCTTCTGATTACCTTGCAGGTCATAGTGTTCACGCTCGTGGCCGCCTGCGCCAGCAGCGAGTCCGGGCCGCACGAGAGCGGCGTCCTTCGCTTTGCCGTCCTGGGCGATGCCGAGCCCAAGCCGCTGGCCGAGTTTCCGAACATGGCTGCGGCGGTTGCCGATGTGAACGCCCTGGCGGCGCGAGAGCGGATCGATTTCGTTGTGGGTGTTGGCGACATCGCCCACAAGGGAACGATCCTGCAGTATGAGGCGGCAACGCCGGTTCTGCAGGCCCTGACGCCGCCCTTCTTCCCGATCATGGGGAATGAGGAATTCAATGAGAGTGTAGAGCGGTTCCTGGACTACGCCAATCGCTGGAATGCCGGAAAGGGCCGCATCACCAGCCGGCGCTATGTCCAGGATCGCGGGCCGGTGGTCATGGTCTATGCCTCGCCCGACTTCAGCCGGGATTTCCATGATGAGGGGATCGACTGGATGCTGGCGCAGGTCCGGGCCGCTGCGCCGAAGCCTGTCTTCCTCGTGGTGCACGGCGCCCAGCTGGGCGTCTATCCCGAGAATGCCGATAAAGGCATCGCCCATCCCCGGTTTGCGGAGGTTGTCGCCGAGCCCAATCTGGCGGCTGTGATCTCCGGCGACCTGCATATGGATATGGACCGCGTCGAGCACTCCAAGCAGATCGGACATGTTCACTACCTGCATATCCCGGCCCTCGAACGGACCAAGATTCCGGATGAGACGAACCATACGCCGATGTTCCGCGTCTTCAGCATCACGCCGCTTGGCGATGTCCGGGTCGATACTTATGAAGTGGGCAATCCTGCCATACTGGACCGCCATGCCTATCAGTTTCAGATCCCGGTTGCGCAGCCGGGCGCCGCGGGCAACTGATCAGGCCGCGCCTACCATGCCCCGATATTCGGCGCGCTGGCCCAGGGCTCTTTCGGCGCCAGTGCCTCGCCCTTTTGCAGCAGTTCGACCGAGATGCCGTCCGGTGAGCGGATGAAGGTCATGCGGCCATCGCGCGGCGGGCGGTTGATGGTCACGCCGAGACCGGCAAGGCGCTCGGTGGCGGCATAGATGTCATCGACCCGGTAGGCGAGATGCCCGAAATTGCGCCCGCCCTGATAATCGGCCTCGTCCCAGTTATGGGTGATCTCGACCATCGGGATGTCCATCTCGGTCGGGCGCTTGCCTTGCGGGAGGCCGCCCGCGCGCGAAATATCCGCAGACGAAGCAAGGAAGACAAGCGTGAAGCGGCCGGTCTCGTTGTCATAGCGGGCGATTTCGGTGAGGCCGAGCCCGTCGCAGAAGAATTTCAGCGTCTCGCCGAGATCACTGGCGCGCACCATGGTGTGCAGGTATTCTATCGTCATCGTCAAGACCTGCTCAGCTCCCGGATTATCTGTTTCAATGTTGGCGGCGTCAGCGCATAATACCGGCGCATGGCGATGGCGAGAACGGCGATCGTAATCCCCATCATCGCAAGGAAGAAGCTGAAGGTGTGGATCAGCGTGCCGGCCTCGAACACGGGCGGCTGGCCGACGAGCCGCCAGATCGCATTCCATACACCATTGAAGACGGCCGCGAGCGGGCCGAGCCCGAAGGTCAGCAGCGCGGCGCAGGCCAGGAAGTAGGTCGAGGCGCGAGGGCCTTCGGCCCGCAGATAGAGGTCGGTAAACTCCTCGACACTCACCGCCGCGGGCAATTCGCCGCTCTCCTGCCGCGCGGCCAGCAATTGCGGGGCAAACTCCCGGGCCTTTTTCCATTGCCAGGCCAAATGGCCGGCCCAGGCCAGGATCGCGGCGACAAGTAAAAGATAAATCAGCATCCGTCCTGCGGGCGGCTCCGCTTGGGGCGCAGTCAGCTGCCCGGAGGCAGCGCATGCGCGGTTTCATAGGCCAGCATGGCGCGCTTGCGCGCCACACCCCAGTGATAGTTATGCAGCCGGCCGTCGGCTGCAAGGGCGCGGTGGCAGGGGATGAACCAGCTGACCGGATTGGCGCCGATCGCTGCGCCGGCGGCCCGTGCGGCCCGAGGCTGGCCGCAGCGCGCGGCAATCGCGCCGTAGCTGTCGGTGGTTCCGGGCGGAATGTCGAGCAGGGCCCGCCAGATCTGCCGCCGGAAGGCCGAGCCGTAGAGGCAGACCGGGACGGGGTCGTCCTGTTCGAAAACCTGCCGCGCAAAACGATCCGCCACGGCATCATCGCGCCGGGCACGGGCGTTCGGATAGCGCTTCAGGAGATCGGCGAAGGCGGCCTCTTCCCCGCGCGGGCCATGCCCGCCTGAAGCGTGCGGAACAGGCGCCTCATCGATGAAACCGAGCGCCACCAGCCCGCGCGGCGAGAGCAGCCAGGCGCCTTCGCCAAACGGGGTCGGGGCGCGGCCATAGGTCAAAACGGCGCCGCCGCCCGCGGCTTTGGCCTCGCCGGGGGTGAGCGCCTCATGCGCGATGAACAGGTCATGCAGGCGCGCCGGTCCCGACAGGCCGGTTTCGAGCGACGCTTCCAGCACGCTGGCGCCGCTGCGCAGCATCTCGCCCGCCGCGCCATGGGCGAGGGCGCCCTGGAACTGTTTCGGGCTGAGCCCGGCCCAGAGGCTGAATTCGCGCT
>DAIRTA010000197.1:0-4100 GCA_036804125.1 Hyphomonas sp. | reverse complement strand
CATTGAGCCGCAGCATGGCCATCATCATGCCGGGCAGGGACTTGTCGCAGCCCGCAACGCCGACGAGCGCGTCATAGGCATGGCCCCGCATCGTCAATTCGACGGAATCGGCAATCACCTCGCGGCTGACAAGCGACGAGCGCATCCCCTCATGGCCCATTGCTATCCCGTCCGTGACGGTGATTGTGCAGAACTCGCGGGGCGTGCCGTCGGCCGCGCGCACGCCTTCGGATACGGCGTGCGCCTGGCGCATCAGGGCAGTGTTGCAGGGCGCCGCCTCATTCCAACAGGATGCGACACCGACGAAGGGCTTCCGGATGTCCTTGGTCGAGAGGCCCATCGCATAGAGATAGCTGCGATGTGGCGCCCGTTCGGGACCCTCGGTGACATGGCGGGAGGGCAGGCGGGACTTGTCCCAGGTCTTGGTCATGGCGGTCTCGCGGACTGGCTCAACAAACGTCCCGCATAGGAATATCTGCAGGAAATGTCATCCGCCTCAAATGACTGGCGGCATCACGGGACCGGGCGCAGGACAAGAACCGGCATCACGCCGGCCTCAATTGGCGTTACGGTATCGCTGACATAGAGAAGGGCACCGTCCGCGCTGCGGATGACGGCGCGAATGGCGGGGCCGGCAATCCGCCGTTCGGTTTCAGGTTCCGGAAGGACGGTTTCAAGCGGCAGGGCTGCGATGGGAAGGCTTCGGTGGCCATAGGCCGAGTCTGTATCCGCCAGCCGGTAGTCATAGAGCGTGAGGGTCAGGACGGCGCCGTCCGGAAGAGTAACTGGTTGATCAGTCTCAAGACGGACCATCGGCGCGGGGCCATAGATGGCGGTTTCCCGGCTGCTCGCATCGATCATGCCGCGATACATGCCCTCGGAATTGAACACATAGGCGAAGTGACCGCTTCCATCGAGGACGACGACGCCGCCATCCCCGCCCAGCTCCGCAACCTGATCAAGGGCATTCTGCGCTGCCTCTTCGATCGTCTCCCCGGCGAGCGCCACACGGTCGCAGATCGTCTTGGCAACGCCGACCCGGATGAAATACTCGCCATGGCCTGTAGCCGAGACCGCGCAGACACCATTCTGTGCATAGGTCGCTGCGCCGATCAGGGGGGCATCACCGATCCGGCCGGCGGCCTTTGCCGTCATCCCGCCCGTGGTCGTGGCGGCGGCCAGATTGCCGGCCATGTCGATCGCGACAGCGCCAACCGTTCCGTGCCGGTCGGCATCATCGGTGCGGGCGCGCTCTTCAAGCACGCGCTCGAGCGCGAGGCGGCGGCTTTCGGTGCTGAAATAGCTGTTCTCGACCATTTCGAGCCCCTGGCCTTCGGCGAAAGCGTCAGCGCCGGCGCCGGCAAACATGACATGTTCAGACTGCTCCATGACAGCGCGTGCTGCCCGTATGGGATTGCGCACCCGCGTGACCCCGGCCACGGCGCCGGCATCGCGGCGGCTGCCTTCCATGATCGAGGCATCGAGCTCATGGCCTGCATCGGCTGTGAACACAGCCCCATGCCCGGCATTGAACAGGGGATTGTCTTCCATCGGCAGCACGGCCGCCTCAACCGCATCGAGCGCGCTTCCCCCGTTGCGCAGGACCGCTGCGCCCGCCTCAAGCGCCTCCTCAAGCGCCGCCGTGAAAGCCGCTTCAGCATCCGGGGACATGTTCTCGCGGCGGATCACCCCGGCCCCGCCATGGATGACGAGACGCCATTCAGGGGAGGCCGGCGCCGGCTCGGCGAGGCCGGGCACGTCCGAAGCGCTGGCGCAGGCGACGAGAAGCGTCGCTGCGAAAAGGGTCTGAAACTGACGAAGCATGATCGCCCCCCTGTAATGAGCACGCTAGCTGCTTAGCATAACTCGCGGCAGCGTCACCCTTCGGAGCGAGGAAAATAGCCGGCCGGTACGCTGGCCCTTTTCAGAGAGGGCGAAACGCCGCAAACCGCAAGGGAAGTCTCATCCGCTCTCCGGCGCGAGCCGGACCCTGCAGAGGCGCGGGCCGGCCCATGGTGTTGCTGGAAATCTTACTGGTCCTGTCCGGGCTTTTCGCCGGTTCGCTGATCGCGGCAGGGGCTGAGAGCTATGCTGCGGGCGAGCGCGGAAATCTGCTTGTCCCGCGTTGCAGGGCCTGCGGGCGGGCGCGGCAATGGTTCGAGCGGCTGCCTGTGCTGAGCTGGCTGATTGTGCGCGGGCGCTGCCGCCAATGTGGAGCCGCGGTCGGCCTGCATCACCCTGGCGCTGCGCTGGGAGGCGCGGCGGTCGCCATCCTCAGCCTATATTTCGCGCCAGACGGGACACTGTTCTTCACCCTCCTGCTGGGCTGGCTGCTGCTGGCCCTCGCGCTGATCGACTTCCGGATGTTCATCCTGCCGGATGCGCTCAATCTTGCCGTGTTTGCGCTGGGCGCGGCGATGGTCGCCGTGACGCGGCCCGAGGCGTGGATCGATCATGCGGCGGGGGCCGTGATCGGTTATGGCGCGCTCGTCAGCATCGAAATCCTCTACCGCCGTCTGCGCGGGCGCGACGGTCTCGGGCGGGGGGATGCGAAACTGTTCGGCGCGCTGGGGATGTGGCTCGGCTGGTCCGGCCTCGCTCCGGCCATGCTGATCGCAGCGCTCGCCGGAATCCTTGCGACCCTCGCCGGTGCGCTGTTCCGGCGTGAGGCGGTCGGCGCAGGCAGCATGCTGGCGTTCGGCCCGTGGATTGCGCTTGGCGGCTGGGCCGTCTGGTTATCCGGATATCCGGCGGTGTTGTACCTGTCGGGCGGCTAAATCCTCAGGCGGTCTGGCCAAGGCTATCAAGTCGCAGGCGCGAAGCATCGAGCTTGGCGCGCGCCGCCTGAGCCTCGGCAAGGCGCTGGCGCTGCTCCTCGACGATCTCTGCCGGGGCGCGGGCGATGAAGCTTTCATTCCCCAGCCTGCCCTCAAGGCTGGCGATTTCCTTGTCGAGTTCGGCGACACGTTTTGCAAGGCGCGCCTTCTCGGCCGTGATATCGATCAGGTCAGCGATGGCGAGGCCGATGGCCGTTTCGCCCACAAGCGAGCTGACGGCGCCGGCAGGCAGGTCATCTGCGAGCGCAATATCCGAGACGCGGGCGAGACGCTCGATGATGCTGGAATGGGCCATCGCGCGGGCGGCGGCCTCCTTGCCAGGGCGGATCAGCGTCAGCGGCACTTTAGCGCCGGCCGGCACGCCGAGATCGCTCCGGACACTGCGGATTTCCGTGATCAGGTCTATCAGCCAGCCGATTTCTGCGGCCGAGGCGGCATCGCGAAAGCCGGTAGCAGTGGGCCAGGATTGCAGCATCAGGAAACCCTCAGCCTCGCAGCGGCCGGGCGCACGGCGCTCCCAGAGTTCTTCGGTCATGAAGGGCATGAAAGGATGCAGCAGTTTCAGCGCCTCATCGATGACATAGCCGCAGACAAGGCGCGTTTCTGTTGTGGCCTGGCCATCGCGTCCACTGAGGAGCGGCTTGATCAGCTCAAGATACCAGTCGCACAGCGTATTCCAGATGAAGCGATAGAGCGCGCCAGCCGCCTCGTTGAATTTGTAGTCTTGAAGCCCGCGCGTGACTTCGGCGCGGGCGATATCGAGCTCACCGAGTATCCAGCGATTGACGGGGTTTTCCGCCGTATAGGGATCAGTCGCGGACGGGGCGCTGCACTCATTCATCTCGGCAAAGCGCGCGGCATTCCAGAGTTTGGTCGCGAAGTTGCGATAGCCCTCGACGCGCTGTTTCGAGAGGCGGATATTGCGGCCCTGCGCCGCCATCGCCGCCATCGTGAAGCGCAAAGCGTCAGCGCCGTATTCATCGACCAGTTCCAGCGGGTCCATGGCATTGCCCTTGGACTTCGACATCTTCTGGCCTTTCTCGTCGAGGACGAGGGCATGGATGTAAACGTCCCGGAACGGAACTTGTCCGGTGAACTCGATCCCCATCATCATCATCCGGGCGACCCAGAAGAAGATGATGTCAAAGGCGGTCACGAGCGTTGCCGTGGGATAGAAGGTCTTCAGGCGCTCGGTTTCCTCCGGCCAGCCCTGCGTCGAGAACGGCCACAGCGCTGAGGAGAACCATGTGTCGAGAACGTCTT
>DAIRTA010000196.1:0-4132 GCA_036804125.1 Hyphomonas sp. | reverse complement strand
CCGGAGACTGCGCCCGAGACGGCGACCGGCTGGCTCGCCGCATCATAGGTGAAGCTGAGCGGCCCGAGCCCGGTGACATTGCCGCGCGCATCATGGGCGATCGCCCGCGTGCCGAGGCCGGTGGTGGTCGCCGAGCTGGGCCGGTTCGTGGCCGCGTCCCAGACCGTCGTGTGCGAGGCCGTGCCCTGCGTCCAGCCGGTCAGGTTGCCGAGCGCGTCATAGCTGTAGCTGCCGGTGCCCCATGGCCCGGAGGCCGTCGCCAGGCGCGAGAGCGCGTCATAGGTGAAGGCCCGGTTCTCGCCGGAGACCGCCTGGTCGGTGATCGAAGTGATCCGGCGATTGGCGTCATAGGCATAGCTGCGCCGGAACGCATTGACCGAACCCTTCACCGCCTCAGCCGAGGTGATCAGCTGGCGCGCATCCTGCACCGCCGACCAGACCTGGCCATTGCCGAGCGTCAGGGCCGAGAGGTCGCCATTGGGGAAATAGGTCCCGCCCGAGGCGTGCACCGTGGACCCGATGCTGAGCCCCTTCGGCCGGCCCAGCCCGTCCGGCGAGAACGCCGCCGTGCCCCCGAACGGCAGCGCGGCCGTCGTCAGATACCCCTCCGGCGTATAGCCATAGCTGAACTGATAGGTCCGCCCGTCAAGCTGCAGGCGCTCGAGACTGAGCGCATCGAGAGCGTTGTACTGATAGGTCCAGTTGACCCCGCCCCGATTGACGGCGGTGACATTGCCATTGGCGTCATAGGAGCGGGTGATGCTGGCGGTGCCGGCCGGAAAGCTGGTCGCTGTGAGCCAGCCCATCGGGCTGTAGGCGAGCGTGATCTTGTTGGACGGCAGCGCCGCGCAGCCGGTGCCGGTGAGGCCCTCGGCATAGGCTGTGAGCTGGTTGGCGGCGTCATACTCGAAGCGCCGGGTGCCGGTCTCCGGCGTGCGCTGGGCGCAGACGCGGTAGCGGTTGTCATACCACCAGTTCTGCACCGCGCTCTTGCCGCCGCCGCTCTGTGTCGCGGTGAGTAGATTGCCATGGATGTCATAGGTCATCACGGTCGCGACGCCGAGCGGCTGGTCGATGCGCAGCGTCTGGCCATCATCGGGCGAGCCATAGCCGGAGCGTGTGACAAGGGTCACATTGCCGGAGGGATCGGTCGTACGTACCCGGTTGGTGGTCAGGTATTCGGTGGTTGTGGTCGCCAGAGGCGCGACATTCTCGCGGACCTGGATGACGCGGCCGAGACCGTCATAGGTCGTGTTCACGCCCTGGCTCGCGGCCGAGGTGGCGGAGGGGAAAGAAGTGAAGGTCTCGCGGTTCAGCGCATCAAACGCCCGGCGCTCGAACACCGGCCCGCCGCCGCCGGACAGCGCGACCGTCTGGGTGAGAGTGGGCCTGAACATGCCGTCATAGGTGACGATCTGGCGCCGGGAGCCGGTCGTCAGCGTCTGGACCGCGCCTGATCCGAGCCCGGAATAGGTAATCGTCGTCGGCGCAAACCCGCCCGGCCGGGTGATCTGGCTGAGCCAGCCGGAATTGTTATAGGCATAGCTCGTCGTCTGCAGTTTTCCATCGGTCTGCGAGGTGAGGCGTCCGTCATCATTGACGGTGCGCGTGAGGGTCACCAAGTCCGGCCGCAACACGGTCTGCGGTATGCCCCGCTTGTAGTTTGACGGCTTGATTTCGCGGTTCAGCGCGTCCTTGTAGCTGGTCAGCGTCCCGTTCTGGTTGTTACCATACGCGCCGGAAAACCATGTGAATGTGCCCTGCACGACGCCGAACAGCTTGTGCTGGGTCGGCCGGCCGAAGGCATCATATGTGAACTCATCAAATACTACTCCGTTGCGCGTGATCTTCTTCGGAAGCGCGAGAATCCACTTCACCAGATCGTTCTGGTATTCGGTTGCAACGATGCGGCTGCCGGCCTGCAGCGGGCTGGATGTCGTCACCTGTATCGGATTGGCAAAGGAATAGCCCGCCGAGGACATGTTGGAATTATAGGTATAATTCGTGGTATAGCTGGTTCCGTTGCGCGTGACGGTCCGTTTTGATACCGGCCGGGGGCGGTTGAACCGGTTGAGATTGGCATTGTCGAGGAAGGTGACGCCGACAATGCCTTCCAGCAGGTATTCATAGGCCGTGGTCTGAAGGACCGCTGCGCCGCTGAAGATTTCCTCCTTCTGCAGAAGGCCCTCAAAGCCGCCGGTGTGGAAAAAGGTGTGCCGCGTGCGGATGCCGTCGGGGCTGGTCACCTCGCCCCAGCGCGTCGCCGGCATGGGAACAGACCAGCTGTTCGTCGCCGCCCAGCCGCCCGAATAGGCATAGGTCCAGGTTGCCGACGGATAGCCGGGGCCTGAGAGCGTGCGGGACTCCAGCGAATAGGATTCGTACCATTCCAGAAATCTGGGCGGGCCGCCAAGGCAACTCGGTGTGTAACCGTCGCCGGTACTGGAATCGCCCTTCCGGTGCCGGGCGGTCCGTATCGTGAATTGTCCGGTGACGCCGTCCGGATGCTTGACCGAATAGGTCTGAGGTCCGGGAATACAGTCATAGCGAAAGTCGCCTGCGGACCCGAAACCCGGCAGGTTGAATGACCAGAAGCGTCCGTCAGGCAGGGTGGCGCGGTCGAGATAAGTCAGCCCGGATTGTGTGCCGTAGGTATATGTCCAGGTCCGGCCATTGGCGGTGATTGTCTGGACAAGGCCGGACGCGTTGCGATTGATCGTGATCAGGCGGCCATCATTGGCTTCGATCTTCGTCACCCAGCCATAATTGTTGTAGGTGTAGCGCACCCAGTTGCCATGGACATCGGTCACCTCGCTCGCCTGCAGCAGGAATTCTGAGCGCAGCAGGTTGCCTGCACGCGGAAAGCCATTGGCCCCGATGAAAGGATCGCCCTGAACATAAAGTGTCGGCGCCTGGCGCATGACGAACTTGTCGAAACGGTACTTTGTGCCGTCGGGCGCCGTGGCGGTCATGCCGGTGGCCCCATTGTCGGCCGGAGTGCAGGTCAGCGTCCAGAAATCCTTCGTGACCTTGACAGCCGGCCAGCTGAGACCTTGCGGCTCGTAAAGAACCTTCTGCGATCCCTTGCCGGGAATGACCAGGTCCATCCCGTTGGAGACGCGATAGTCTTCAAAGAACTCGTTATTCAAGCTCGGGGGATCGTTCGGATAGGTGAAGAACTGGCCGCCATAACGGGTGAAGGCGCATAGGTTGCGGTCCCAGTTGCTGGGCAGGATGATCGAAATCCGCGGCGTCTCGATATGCCAGTCGGAGAAATCATTCGAGATAGGCTGTCCGGCGGGAACGCTGACCGACGCCGAATCGAGATGAGGAAACGCAAAGACCTGCGGGCGGGACCTCCGGATCGCGACTTCAAGGCCTGAATTTCCGGGGATCGCGATATCGACATTTGAGAATGTCAGCGCGCCCGTATCAAGGTCAACAAAGTCGCCGAGAAGGCCAACATCATGCATCGCAAGCCGGTCAGAAATGTTCTGGCGCTGGATATATTCTGTCGCGATCATGCCGGGGCCGGTGCTGCCACCGCCGCCCGGATCGAGCTGCGCCTCAGAAACAAATGGCGCGAGGGCGAGCATCAGGCCAAGCACGGCTTTTCTCAGGGTGGCCTTGATGGACGCCGGCCTGAATATGCAGCGGTTCAATCCCATGTGCCGATTAGCAAAGCTGATGAGGTGGCAGGTATCTCGCCTGCATACCGGGGGAGAGGTCGGCAGAGGTTGCCCGTTGACGAAAGACAGCAGCCCCATTTCACATCCCCCCTTGTCAGGTATTTCCTCGACTGAGCGCCTCTCCCCTCCAACTTTCAAGTGACGAAAATGCAATCTGACAGGCAGGCCCGACGCGCGGGCGGAAAAAACATTTTCATTCAAGGCCTGGCGATTAAACACGGAGGCAGTGACGCGCACCCTTACGGTTCACCGCAACGAGACAGATCAATTCGAGCTAAATCAACCTGGCCTGGCTGAGGCAACCGAAGCCCATTTAGGCAAATGGCGCCGGGCATGTAGTGACACTGTACGGAGCATCTTTGCAGGCAGGGCGGGCGGTCATTTCAGGCGGCGGGCAAACAGAAGATGCCAGTTCCCATCTTCGCCTTCATCGGTGCGCCATT
>DAIRTA010000195.1:0-4162 GCA_036804125.1 Hyphomonas sp. | reverse complement strand
GGATCGAGGAAGCCGAAGCGCGCCTGCGCCGCGAGGGTGCGGAATCCCTTGCCGGGCACGCAATGATAATTCGAGATGATGAGATCGCTGGCGATCCGGGTCGCCGTGCAGTTGGTATTGTGGCGCAGGCGGTTGGTGTCCTCGATCAGCAGGTCGAGCAGGGCGATCGAGCGGCCAAGGCGGCGATAGGGATTGCTCTCGTCAAAATCGGCCATCGCCTCATAGACAGCGCTGCGGCCCATCAGCACTTCCAGCTGCGCCTCGCTCAGCGCGCTCTCATTGAACATCTTGGT
This sequence comes from Hyphomonas sp., assembly GCA_036804125.1. Classification (GTDB taxonomy): domain Bacteria; phylum Pseudomonadota; class Alphaproteobacteria; order Caulobacterales; family Hyphomonadaceae; genus Hyphomonas. The sequence goes on along the minus strand of DAIRTA010000195.1, from coordinate 3,869 downwards.
GGCCTGGCCGTAATTCTCGGCCGGGAACAGGATCAGCCCCTGCGCCCCCGCCGCCAGCGGCCAGAGCAAGGCGGCCAGCGCCCCGATAACAGATCGAAGTGTCCTCATGGCGGCGTCCCTCGCTCCCGCTTTCCTGCGGCGAGTTTCACCATGAAATTGCAATCTGGCAAGGCGCCTAGGCCCGCGCCCCTCACCCCGCCTTGCGGGCGCCGCCATACCATATGCCGCATCCCCTGCCGGATGAACGCGGTGGACAGGTCTCTGCGGCCGTGACTAGTTTTCTATCATGGAGTGGGTCCGCAACAGTCTGGTGACCAGATGCCTGGCGCTGCTCGCGCTGGGTCTGCTGTCGCTCATGCCGGCTCACCATGCGCAGGGCGGGGAGGCCAATCAGGCCTTTTCGATCCTCTGTGCCGAACCAGGCGCGGAGACAAACCCGGCCCTCGGCCGGGAACTCGCAGAGCTTCTCGGCGGCAAATCCCAGCCCGCACCAGACGGACCAGACAGCTGCAAGGCGTGTCATGCGCTCTGCGCCGGCGCCCTCGCGGCCCCTGCTATACTGGCCCTTAGCTGGCCCGCCCCGGAAGCCATGCCGCTGGTTTCGCATTCCGGCAGCCTGAACGGCCAACCCTGCGGCCCACCACTCGGCGCTCGCGGCCCACCCCACCTGATCTGAACCGACATTTCCTGCCCGCGCGCCGTCGCGCGGCTCCCTGTCTTTGTTCCAGATCAAGGTTTACCTCATGTTCCGCACTCTGTGTTTCGCTTCCGCGTCTGCCCTCCTCGCCTGCCAGGCCACCCCCGTCGCACACCCTCAGGAAGATCCTGAGCGTGTGCTCGATACCGTCTCGGTAGACGAGACCCGTCGACCCTCCCTGACCGCCCAGACCGCGGAAGAGGCGGCCCGCGCCCTTGAAACCCTCGCCGGCGCTGCCAGCATAATCGACGCCGAGACCCTGCGCGCCACGCGCACGGCCACACTGGCAGATGCCCTGCGGCTTGCGCCCGGCGTGTTCGCCGCGCCGCGTTTCGGCGATGAGGACCTGCGCCTGTCGATCCGCGGCTCCGGCATCGTGCGCACCGGCCATGGCAAGGGCCTCCTCGTCATTCGCGACGGCACGGTGATCAATCAGGCTGATGGCAATTTCGATCCGCCCGTCCTCGATTTTGCATCGGCCTCGCATGTAACAATCCTGCGCGGCGGGGCGGCTCTCGGCACAGGCGCCTCAACCCTTGGCGGTGTGATCGAGACGCATTCTAAAACCGGAGTCACCCATCCCGGTGCGGGCCTCAGCTATTCGGCCGGCTCATTCGGCTATCAGCGCGCGAGTGCCGAAATAGGCGGGGCGCTTGAACGTTTTGACGCTTTCGCCGCGATCACCGCCGGCGAGGCCGATGGCTACCGCGCGCAATCGGCAACCGACACCTTGCGCATATCGGCAAATGCCGGCCTGCGCCTGTCCGAAAGGATCGAGACCCGGCTGTTTGCCGCGCTGGTCGAAAGCGACGCGCTCTGGCCGGGGACGCTGACCCGGGCGCAGTTCGAAGCCGATCCCGGCGCCGCGGCCTTCGTCTCACAGCGCCGCAACCAGAAAACCGATATCGATCAGAAATTCCTCTCCAGCCGGACAGTGTTCGATCTCGGGCCGGGCGCCATTACCGTCACCGCCGGCTGGAACGACCGGTTCAAGAACCACCCGACCCCCGGCGGCATCCTGCTGGAGGACTCCCGGACCTGGAGCGGCGGGCTGCTCTGGTCATCGGCGCCGGCCGCAGGCCCGTGGCAGACAGAGGCCGGCCTGCGATATGCCAGCATGGACCAGGACGCGACGACCTTTGCCTATGCCGGCGGCCTCAATGCGCCGAATTCGGCCCTGCCGGGCGCGGTCTCTGCGGATCGTGTGCGCGAGGCCACGAATACCGAGGTCTATGGCCGCCTGGGCTACCAGATCACTCCCGGCCTGACCCTTTCAGGGTCACTGGCTTATCTGTCTACGGACAGGGTCGAAAGGCGGGGCGTTCTCGACCCGACGACGTCTCCCGCCTACGACATCGCCTATGAGGAATGGCTGCCGGGGGCCGGCCTCGTCTGGCGTCCCGGGGAAAACTGGAGCGTCTTTGCCGCCCTGACCCGGACGGCAGAGGCCCCGAGCTTCTTCGACCTCGGCGGCAACCAGCCCCTGCAACCGGACAGGATCCCCCGCCTGCGGATGCAGACCGCCGATACGGCCGAAATCGGCACACGCGGGCGCCGCGGCGCCTTCCGCTGGGACGCGACGCTGTACCATTCCCGCCTCGACGGCGAGCTGCTACGCCTTGACGCCGCAGGGGCGCTGAATCCGCCGATCCTGAATGCCGGCAAGACCCTCCGCACCGGGATCGAACTTGGAGGTGAGGCCGGATTTGACCAGATCCTCTTTGCCGGTGGCCCCTCGCTTGTCCTCGCCGGAAAGTATGATTGGCTCTGGGCGCGTTTTGATGATGATCCGGTGTATGGCGATAATCGCGTCCCGGGGGTGCCTGAACATGCGGCCTATGCCGAGGCGCGTTTTGGCTTTGGCGAGCATCTGTCCTTTAACCCAAACCTTACCTGGCGCGGCTCAACCCGCACTGACTTGTTCAATACGGTCTCAGCAGAGGCTGCTGTTCTGGTCGGGCTTAACGTCTCGCTGGATGTCGGGAAAACCCGCCTTTGGATTGAAGGACGGAATCTGACGGATGAACGCTGGGTATCCGCGGTGAATGTCGTCAATCAGGCGCAAGCAAACAGCGCCTTGTTCTTCCCTGGAGACGCCGCCTCGATCTATGCCGGCATCAGCCTGCGCCGGTAGGCAGACGCCATGCAGGGCAGAGGTGCCCGCCCTGAGGCGGACGGCCTCTGCCGCTGCATATCCTGCGATGGCAGGGATCAAACCTCCATATGGACGGCTGCGGAAGATCAGGTTACGTTCGGTAAATTGTCGCCGGTAGTCATGCAAACATAGGGGGGTACATACCATGTTGAGAGCTGCAAGTCTTGCGGTAGCTGCCGTTCTGCTGGCCGAACCGGCCCTCGCCCAGACGCCTGGTCCGGCACCGGATGTCGAGCGGCAGGGCCGCACGCGCCCGCCTCCACCTGTCACCGATGTCCAGCCCGGACGTACCCGCCCGGCGCCGACGCCTCCCGGCGCGGTCCAGGCCGCCCCGCCGCCCGCCAGCGCCACGCTTACGCCCACCACCCTGTTGACGCCCATCGCGCGCATGCGGCTCCAGCGCCCGGCCTATGTCGAGATGATGTCCCACAACGGCCAGCAGGTCCCGATAGCGTATTTCTCGACATATAATCCGATGGAGTATGACATCTGGATAGAAGTTGATGTGTCTCACCTCACGACTCCCAGAGGCGATTACGTGAATGTCGAAATGATTGGCTTTTCCCATACGACGACACTGCCATGCCTCCAGCTTCCGGCAGTACACCCGGAAGGCATCACCGGCTTCAGCAGCCACTACCAAGCTCCCGTCATAAAGCTTCCGGACGGAACGATTCGGGTGGCGACCACAGCAGCCACGGAGAATGGCAAGGGCACGGTCCGGATCCGGCGTTGCAATCAGGAGAATGCCACTGACAACTACACGCTCCTCAGCGTGCGGATTCACTGAACGGACAGTCCCTAGCCTGCCTTCCGAGCGCCCGCCCCGCCGGCCTCGACCGCCTGAAGCTTCTCCGCCAGCAGGAAGGCCAGCTCCAGCGCCTGCTCGCCATTCAGGCGCGGGTCGCAATGGGTGTGGTAGCGGCTGGAGAGGTCCTCCTCCGAGATCGCCTGCGCGCCGCCAAGGCATTCGGTGACATTCTGCCCGGTCATCTCGAAATGCACCCCGCCGGGGTA
>DAIRTA010000194.1:0-4187 GCA_036804125.1 Hyphomonas sp. | reverse complement strand
CTCGCCGAGACCCCTCAGGGCGTGATCGAATATGCCAGCTGGGGCGCCGGCCCGCCGGTGCTCGTTCTGCATGGCGCGGGCGGCGGCTTCGATCAGGGCCGGCTGCTCGCCGAAGCCATCGGGGCGGGCGGCTATACCTGGATTGCCGTCTCGCGCTTCGGCTACTTGCGCAGCGCGCTGCCGGAAGACGCCTCCACGGCCGCACAGGCCGATGCCCTCGCCAGCCTGCTCGATACCCTCGGCTATGAGTCGGCCGGCGTTCTCGCCATGTCCGGAGGGGCGCCGCCCGCCCTCCAGCTCGCCGCGCGCCATCCGCAGCGTGTCCGGGCCATGGTGCTGCTCTCGCCCGCCCCGTTCACGCCCTTCAGTCCCGAGGTCGAGGGGCGCCCTGTCCCGACAGCCCTTTACGCCGCACTTGCGGGAAATGATGTCGTCTACTGGCTGATGAAAACCCTCGCCCGCCGCCCGCTGGAGGCCGCCTTCGATGCCCGCCCGGAGTTGATTACCGGACAGAAGGACCGGGATTTTGTGCGCGTACTGGTCGATACGTTCTTGCCGGCGTCCGGTCGTTCGGACGGAATCCGCAATGAGGCGGCCGCCGTCGATCCCGAGGCCATCTATCCGCTTGAGCTGATCACCGCGAAGGTGCTGGTCATCCACGCCGAGGATGATCGGCTCAATCCGGTCGCCATCAGTGAGGCTATTGCCGCGCGCATCCCCGATGCCGGGTTCCTGCGCCTGTCATCCGGCGGCCATCTCCTGCTCGGCTCACATGACGAGTTGCAGGTAAGGATTGCAGGATTTCTGGGCGCTTCGGAAAACGATCCGTAGGCGTGTTTCTAGCTGCCTCAGCGGAACCGCTCCGGGTTCGCCGCGATCACGGCTTCCAGTTTCGGCATGCCCTCGCGCAACGCCTTCTCGAGCTGGCTGGTGATCACCCCGCCGAGCGGCGGGAAGGCGCTCGCCTTGCCGGTCCAGCGCATCTCGCAGCCGCCTTCGGCCGGCACCACCCGGTAATCCTCGACCGCCGCCGTCACCGGCAGGGTCGACGCCTCGAAGCGGAACGCCATCCGGCGTCCCTCTTCCCAGGCAAAGAACGTCTCCTCGACGATCTCATTGCCGATCTCGACCGTGCGCGTCGTGCCAACGCCGAACGGCTCCGGGCTCGTCCAGGTTACCTTGGTGATGCTCAGCCATTCGGTCCAGGCCACCGGATCGAGCAGCGCTTTCCACACCATCTGCGGCGGAAACGGAAATCTGTGCACGACGCTCGACTGTTTCGCCCCGGCGAGGAAGTCCTCGCCTACGGCCTTGTGAGCCTTTACCTGCCTGGCCATCCTCTGTCCTCCATGGATGCCGGACGTTCATGCCAGCTTTGCGGATAACCGTCCACGGAGCGATGCCGGAAAAAACAGTGTGACCCCGCGTCAGCCCGCGGCCTTCTGGCGGGCCTCTTCCGGCAGGCCGAGAATCCGGCTCAGCGCCGTTATCAGCGCGCGCTCGTCGATCGGCTTCGAGATATAATCGTCGAATCCCTCCGCGAGGTAGCGCTCGCGGTCGCCCAGCATGGAGTCTGCGGTCAGCGCGATCACCGGCGCGAGCCGGTTCGGGCTGGCCGACATGCGCAGCCGCCGGAAAGCCTCCAGCCCGTCAAGGCCGGGCATATGGATGTCCATCAGCACGATATCGAACGCCTCCCTCGAGAGGATATCCAGCGCCTCCTTGCCATCGCGCGCCTCCTCAACCTGAAACTCGTAATGCTCGAGGAAAGAGCGGGCGACACGCCGGTTGACGCTGTTGTCATCGACCACGAGCGCCCGGCAGCCGGCCAGCTGCGTGCGGGACGTGCGCGCTGCCAGCGCGCGCGCGGGGCTGTCTGTCAGGCTCTCGGCCAGTGTGGCCTGGAAGGTCAGGGTAAAGATGGAACCGCGCCCCGGCTCGCTAACGGCCGTGACATCGCCGCCCATCATCCGGGCGAGCTTGCGGGTGATCGCGAGGCCGAGGCCCGTACCACCGAAACGGCGGGTGGTCGAGCCGTCTTCCTGAGCGAAGGATTCGAAAATCCGGTTGATCTGGCCCTTTGCGATGCCGCAGCCGGTATCCGAGACATGGATGGTGATCCGGTGAACCGCGCCGTCTTCCGGTTCGGCCAGGACAACGATCTGGACCTCGCCTTCACTGGTGAACTTGATCGCGTTCGACACAAGGTTGCCGACACACTGTCGCACCCGGACCGGATCGAACACCAGACGTGATGGCACGCTCGGATGCAGGAACAGGTTCAGGCCGATGCCTTTCTCGCGGGCGGAGACCTCGTTCAGCTTGAACACGCTGCTCAGCTTGTGGCGCAGGTCTCCCGGTATGGGCGACAGCTCCATCCGCCCGGCCTCGATCTTGGACAGGTCGAGGATGTCGTTCAGGAGAGCCATCAGTGTACGGCCGGAATCCAGGATGACGCAGACCTGCTCGGCCTGGTGCGGCTTAAGCCCCTCATGGGCGAGCAACTGCGCCATCCCGAGAACGCCGTTCAGAGGTGTGCGGATCTCATGGCTCATATTGGCAAGGAATTCAGATTTCAGCCGTGTCGCCTGTTCGGCCCGGTCGAGCGCCACCTCGAGCCGCTCGCGGCTTTCATTTTCCTCGCGCACATCGCGCGTGTGGCCGATGAACACCTGCCGGCCGCGATAGCGCGAGAACATGCAGGACGAGGCGCTGGAGACGCGGATGGTCTCGCCTGTGCGCGTGATGAGATCCCATTCCTCCACCGACTCCATGCGCGAGCCGGTCACCAGTTCCTGCCCGACTTCGGCGAGACGGGCATGATAGGCCGGCGCCAGCAGGTCGAGGATGCTCATCCCGTTGATCGCTCCGGGGGCATAGCCGAGCATACGGTGCATGGCCGCATTGGCATAGATCAGCTCGCCATGCTCGAGGGTCAGGGTGATGCCCTGTGGCGCCAGCTCGAAGGCGGCGCGGAACAGGGCCAGCATGTCCTCGGTCTCGGCCTGTGCGTCATCAGCTTCCTCGAACTGGTGAAAGCACACTGCGGCCTTGTCGCCCCGGGGCACGGCAATAGCCTTCAGCGTAAATTTCTGGAGCCGTTTTTCGCTGGCATTGCGGCTGATATAGTCTGCCTGGTGGCCTGTCTCTATGGCTTTGACAGTGGTCTGATAGAGCTGGCTCTTGCGTCCGGCTGTCAGCACATCGGCGAGGCTGGACCCTTCGAGCGGGCCGGATTTGCGGCCGATATAGCGCTGGCTGACGGGATTGGCATAGGTCCAGCGCAGGTCCGCGATGGTGCCATCAGGCGCGCGTACGGCCTCGATCTCCATATAGCCGAGCGGCAGCCGGTCGAAGAGGGTCGTGTCCATGTTATCCCCGGAGCCTGAAGCTGGGCACTTTTTTTGTGAATTATGCTTAAGGCTGGTTAACCGTTTCCGAACTGCAATGAGCCGGGTCAGGAATTGCCGGTCATCCGGAGCACTTCATGGCCCTCCAGCGCCGCTTTTGCGGCCGTATAGCCTGCGGCAACGGCCTCGTCATAGGCGGTCCAGTCGCGTAGCTGCACATCCGGCAGCTCCGGCAGGACCAGGACATCGGCATAATCCCGGCCGGCGAGGCGGTCATCGCGCAGGGTTGCGGCCCGCATAAGCAGGCCCGCGATCGGCGGCGGCGAGGAGAAGCCATGGCGCACAACCCAGCGGAAGAAGCCGGGCGGCTCGCGGAACTCGTCGAGATTGAGGCCGGCCGGCTGGCGCGAGACATCCGATCCGATGACGAAGCCGCGATGCAGGTCGCGCATGGCCTCGACCGGGAAATTGTTCAGCACCGCGCCATCGACGAGGATGTTCGCGCCATCGACGACCGGCGGCAGGATGCCCGGCAGCGAGATCGAGGCGCGCAGCGCCTCGCGCAGGCGCCCGGTGCGGTGGATATGCGGGGCGCCGGTCGTCAGATTGGTCGAGGTGGCAAAGAACGGGATGCGCAGCTCGTTGATGTCGGCATCGCCGAAATGCGTCTCCAGCCGCTGGCCGACACGCTTGCCGCGCACCATGCTGACCACCGGCAGGTGGTAGTCGCCGAGCGGGTTCGACTTGACGAAGGCCTCGCGGATACGCCGCTGGATCTCGTCATCATCCCAGCCCATCGCGACGCAGGCGGCGATGACCGCGCCCATCGAGGCGCCG
>DAIRTA010000193.1:0-4219 GCA_036804125.1 Hyphomonas sp. | reverse complement strand
GCTACCAGACGATCCAGAACAATTTCTCGCTCAACAATCGCCGCTTCGAGGATGCCCTGTCAAAGATCTGCCTGCGCGAAGGCGTCAGCCTGATCCCCTATTCGCCGATTGCCGGGGGCGTCCTGTCCGGCAAGTACCAGGGCGGGGCCACACCCGAGGGCGCGCGCTTCTCGCGCTATATTGGCCTTGGCGGGCGCCATGTCATGATGACCCAGCGCTTCGTCAATGACCGCTCGCTGGAGGCCACCGCCCGCTATATGGCGATCGCCAAGGACGCCGGCATGAGCCCGGTGACGCTCGCCACCGCCTGGTCCAAGCAGCATGACTTCGTCGCCTCGACGATTGTCGGTGTGTCGCAGTTCGATCAGCTGGCGGATATTCTCGCCGCGGCCGATCTCGTCCTGCCGGCCGATGTCATGGCCGCGTGCGACAAGGTCTCGAAGGATATCCTGTACCCCATGGGATAGGCGGCGGGCCAGGCGCCTGCCCGGGGCGGCCTATTCCGCATGCCGCGCCGGCTTCCTCATGACATCCCGCTTGCCGGCATGGTTGGGGGCCGAGATGATGCCTTCTTCCTCGAGCCGGTCGATCAGGCCGGCAGCCTTGTTATAGCCCACCTTGAGCCGGCGCTGCAGGTAGGAGGTAGAGGCCCGCTGGTCGCGCACGACGATGGCTGCCGCTTCGGCAAACAGGGCGTCATCCTCGCTGCTCGGGCCTGTGCCCAGCATCGCGTCCATCACCGGCGAGCCGGTTGATCCGTCATCGAAGGATTCCAGGATGTCCATCACATAGTCCGGCTCGCCCTGCTCGCGCAGCCAGTCGACGACCGAGGCGACCTCCTCATCGGAAACGAACGGCCCGTGCAGGCGCTGGGACTTCTTGCCGGGCGACTGGTAGAGCAGGTCGCCCATGCCGAGCAGCTGCTCGGCGCCCTGCTCGCCGAGGATGGTGCGGCTGTCGATCTTGGTCGTCACCATATACGAGATCCGGGTCGGGAAGTTCGCCTTGATGGTGCCGGTGATGACATCGACGGAGGGGCGCTGTGTTGCCGTGATCAGGTGGATGCCGGCGGCGCGCGCCATCTGGGCGAGGCGCTGCACGCAGCCCTCGATCTCCTTGCCGGCGACCATCATCAGGTCGGCCATCTCGTCGATGACCACGACGATATGCGGGATATGGTCTGCGGGGAGTTGCTCGGACTCGATCACCGGCTTGCCGCGCTCGTCGAAACCGGTCTGGGTCTTGCGCACCATCGGCTCGCCGGCTTCGCGGTATTTCGCGGCCTTCTCGTTGAAGCCGGCCAGGTTGCGCACGCCGGCCTTCGACATCAGCTCGTAGCGGCTTTCCATCTCCCGCACCGTCCACTGCAGCGCATTCACCGCCTTCTTGGGATCGGTGACAACCGGCGCGAGGAGGTGCGGTATCCCGTCATAGATCGAAAGCTCGAGCATCTTGGGATCGATGAAGATGAAGCGGACCTGTTCCGGCGTGTGTCGGTAAATCAGGGACAGGATCATCGCATTGACGCCGACCGACTTGCCCGATCCGGTTGTCCCGGCGATCAGGAGGTGCGGCATCTTCTGCAGGTCAACGACCGTCGGCACGCCGCCGATATCCTCGCCAAGCGCCATCGGCAGGGCTGCGCGGGAGGAAACGAATGCATCCGACTGCAGCAGCGAGCGCAGGTAGACCGTGTCGCGCTCGTCATTCGGCAGTTCGATACCGATGGCATTCTTGCCGGGCACAACGGCCACGCGCGCCGAGACAGCGCTCATCGAGCGGGCAATGTCATCGGCAAGCGAGATCACGCGCTGCGACTTGACACCGGGCGCCGGCTCCATCTCGAACAGGGTGATCACCGGGCCGGGCCGGACCTCGCGAACCCGCCCGCGGATGCCAAACTCCTTCAGCACCTCCGACAGGCGCGCGGCCTTTGCCAGCAGGGCGTCCTCGTCTACCGTGTCGCGGCGTTCCTCGGGAACCTGCAACAGGTCCATCGAGGGAAGGCGCGCCGATATTCGCCGGCGCTCCGGGCGGGCAACCCGGGCGACAGACGGGCGCGCGGCGGCCTTCGGCCGTGTGAAGCGCGGGGCTTCATAGGCATAGTCGCCCTCGTCCTCGTCTGATCCGGCGGCGGCGTCTTCGTCCTCTTCCTCATAATAGGCGTCATCCTCGACATCGTCCTCATCCGGCAGGTAGCGCGCCGCAGGAGCATAATCATCCTCATGCTTGATGATCAGGGCACGGTCCGTACCGGGATCATGGTGCAGCCGGAACGCGCGCTTGCGGCGCGCCAGCTGCAACACCGCGCCGATCAGCCCACCGAGACCCGCGGCACTGCGCGCGGCCGTCCGGCCGGAGCTGGCCGCTGTGGCCTGGAGCAGCACGGCATCGCGGCGGCGGAAACCCATCGCCGCGAGGGCGGCGATCAGCGCAAGCCCGCCCAGAAGGCAGGCCGCCCAGAGATGCGGCGCCGGCAGCATCAGGGCCCGGAAGGGCAGGACGCCGAGATTGAAGAGCCCGTCACCGACCATGCCGCCAAGACCCGCGCTCAGTGGCCAGCTTTCCGGAACAGGCCAGGCCGCGAAACAGGCCGCTGACAGCGGGACCGCAAGGGCGCCATAGAGCCAGCGGCGGATCTGCGGCCGGCCGATGAGGACCGTGCGCATCGCCCCGCCGATCATCAGGGCGAGGCCTGCGATCCAGGCCGACCAGCCGAGCAATTGCCGGCCGAGATCGGCCAGGATGGCGCCGGTCGAGCCGAACAGGTTCTGGATTTCCGCCGATGTCGCGGCATTCCAGCTCGGGTCGGTGGGCGTGTAGGAGCCGACGCTGCCACAGACCAGGACCCCTGCCCCAAAGGCGGCGGCGCCGGTCAGAATCCGCCAGACCGGATCGCTCACCGTGCGCAGGTTGTCCTCATAGGCTGCGTAATCTGTCATCTGTCTCGCGCGCTCCGCTGCTTGCCGGACGGGAGACTGACATTTGGGCGTTCAGGCTTAACAGGGCGCAAACGCGCGGCGGATTCCCTGCATTCGCCGCATAAAAAACCCCCGGCCCTGCGAGGGGCCGGGGGCGCTTTCCGGATCAGATCCTGCGCCGCTTAGCGGCTGGCAAACTCCGGATAGGCGTCGAGGCCGATTTCCGTGCGGTCCAGTCCCGCATCTTCCATCTCCTCGGAGGGGCGCACCCCCAGAGTCAGCTTGAGCGCGTACCAGACGAGCGCTGAAGCCACCGAGACCCAGACACCGACGATCGCGATGCCCGCCAGCTGGCTGACAAGGTTTGCATCCCCGTTCGAGAGGGGAACGACCAGCGTGCCCCAGATGCCGCAAACGAGGTGAGCCGGAATGGCGCCGACGACATCATCGATCTTGAGCTTGTCGAGCAGCGGGACCGTCAGCACGACGAGCACACCGCCGACCGCACCGATCAGGACCGACAGGCCCATCGAGGGGGCGAGCGGCTCGGCCGTGATCGAGACAAGGCCGCCGATCGCGCCGTTGAACACCATCGTGGCGTCGACCTTCCCTTTATAGAGAACCGCGGTGAGGATCATCGCGCCGAGCACACCGCCGACGGCGGCCATGTTCGTATTGGCGAAGATCTTCGAGACATTGTTGATGCTCTCGGCCGTGCCGGCCGCAAGCTCCGAGGCGCCGTTGAAGCCGAACCAGCCGAACCAGAGGATGAAGGTTCCGAGCGCGGCCAGCGGAATGTTCGAGCCCGGCATCGGGTTCACCTGCTTGCCGAAATACTTGCCTCTGCGGGCGCCGATGATGAGCGCCCCCATCAGCGCGGCCCAGCCCCCGGTGGAGTGAACGATCGTCGAGCCGGCGAAGTCGGAGAAGCCGAGCTCGTACAGGAAGCCTTCGCCCCAGGTCATGCCGGCGACCACCGGATAGATCAGCGCCGTCAGCACGGCGGTGAAGATCAGGAAGGAGAACAGCTTGACCCGCTCGGCAACCGCCCCGGAGACGATCGAGGCCGCTGTGGCGACGAAGACCATCTGGAAGAACCAGTCGGAAGCCGGGGCATAGCCGTCTTCAGACTCGATACTGGTATCCCCGGCGTCCCAGGGGCCGGGGGTGATGCCGATCAGGCCGTTGAGTGCGAAGGCGCCCGGATAAGCCATATTGTAGCCGACCGCCCAGAACATCAGGCCGGCAACGGCAAACAAGGATACGTTCTTGGTGGACTGCATCGCCGCATTCTTCGA
>DAIRTA010000192.1:0-4227 GCA_036804125.1 Hyphomonas sp. | reverse complement strand
CAGGGGCTCAATCCGGAACGTGTGCTGTTCGCCGTGGAATCCATCGGGCTCGGCTTCTCGGCGCTGGAGCGCGCGGCGCGCTATGCCAACGAGCGCGTCGTCTTCGGCCGGCCGATCGGGCAGAATCAGGGCATCCAGCATCCGCTGGCCCGTTCGTGGGCGGAGCTTTCAGCAGCAGAGCTCCTGGCCTACAAGGCGGCGGCGCTGTTCGATGCGGGCGAGGAATGCGGCGCGGAGGCGAATGCCGCGAAATATCTGGGCACGGAAGCCGGCTTCCGGGCTTGCGAGACGGCCGTGCTGACCCATGGCGGCATGGGCTATGCCAAGGAATACCATGTCGAGCGGATGATGCGCGAAGCCATGCTCGCCCGCATTGCCCCCGTCAGCCGCGAGATGATCCTCAATTTCATCGCCGAGCGCGTGCTCGGCCTGCCGAAGTCCTACTAGGCATCTGCCGGGAACTGGATCGCGGATATTGTCCTTGGCGACAGCATCTCGATCATATGCTTCTAGCATTGCTCATCGAGCCAGGCACCCGGCCAAAGTGGATAGGCTTTTGTTTGGCGACCACAAGGCCGTCGAGTCTCTACCGTAATCTCTCAAGTCCCCGATTCCGGATGATGTTCTTATAGTCCCATTGGATCGCTTGTGATTTCTCTAGCCATCTTCGCAGATCCTGTTTGTTGACCTCTGACACATCATTGAAGAAGACGGAGGCGTCCTTGAACTTCTTGCCAACAACGTTCAGCGCCGCTTCTTCAAAATCAGCTCCGCTCCAGAACATCAGGCGAATGCCCGGCTTTTGCCGGCTGTATCCCACAATCGGGTTGCCTTTCAGGAACCATACGGGATGAGCATGCCAAATCTTATTCTCGGCATTTGCCAGGTGCCGGTCGATTTCGCGAGCCAGCAGGTCACACACCTGCCTGTGCGCGGGTGCCTGCTTTTGGTTGTATGCCTGCGTATCTGCGAGCACTGTCATGGCCCTTATTCGGCACTGTCAGGTATTTATCCGCCATTTGGCTGCTCTGTCCACTGAAGCCGGATCGAGATACTGTCACCGGAAAACCGGACGACTGATTTCAGCCAGGTGCGCCGGTCAGCCGCGAGATGATCCTCAATTTCATCGCCGAGCGCGTGCTCGGCCTGCCGAAGAGCTATTGAGAGGCTCGCTGGCAGGCTACATAGCCTTGGCGCCCTTCATCAGCTCGAAGAATTCTTCCTTGCTGTTGGTGCGCGGATAGGGTGTGTCCGGCACAGGCACGCCAAGGAAGTCGCAAAGCGGCTCCCACCCGTCCTTGGCTTGGTGAACCAGCAGGCGGCTCGCGGGGATATCGGCTTTGACGGCCTCTTCCTGTGCATGGAAGGCGGCAATTATCGAGGCCCTGTCCCGGCTCGTGCCGAGGCTGCGTTCAAGAACCTTCTCAACCATGCTGAACCATTCGACGGCCGGAGCGGGCCAGGATTCACGAGCCCATACGGTGGCCAGGATAGTCTCGGAAATGCTTTCGTACCAGCTATCGGCGGATCGCGAGGAGAGGATGACTTTGGCACCCGGATAGGCGTCAGAAACTTCCCGCCAGAAGGCGGCGGTCGGCCAGTCGACAGCAGAACTGTAGCCATTGTAGATCGCGTCGAAATCCGGCTTGCCGGCAATGGCCGCGTTCCAGAGCTTCACTTGGTCCGCTCCGTTATCGATGACTTCCTTCATATGGTGGCAGGGCCCGAAGCCCAGTTGCTCAAGCGCGAGCTTGAGCGACATTGTGCCTGTCCGGCCGAAGCCGGCGCTGATTGCTCGAAGTGACATTATTTTCCCCCTGACGGCCCCCTTCTGGGCCGTATTGATGGAAGCCTATCACAGCTTCCGCGAGGCGCGCTAGCGTTTCCCGAAAAACCGGATCGCCGCGACTCCTCCGGCGATCAGCGACCCGAGCCCGCCGAGCAGCACGAACAGCGGGTTGGCCTGATCGGCGAAGGCGATGGCGCGGTTGAGGCCCGAAACACTGACCGTGACACGGTCACGGAATGTCCGCAGGGGAACGGTATCGTTCTGGTCAATGGCAAAGACCTCGAAAACAAGGTCATGATCACCCGCCGATAGCGGCATCACCGACCAGCGCCAGGTGTTCTGGGTCAGCGGCGAGAGACGCTGGACCGCCGGGGAGTTCGCCGTGATGTCGAAAGCCGCGCCGGACAGGCGCACTTCCACGCGGTCGGAGACCTGCGCCTCGCCTGTGCCGATCACGCCGCGCCCTGGCAGGGCGGACACGGCGTCGCCGCCGCCGGTCCCGTCAATCGCAAAGGTGACGTTGAAGGCGCGCTTGTACTCGGCGCTGGCTGGTGTCTCATGCGCGACGGGCACGTTGCGCAGGGTGTCCATGAAGCTCGCGCTGGCCGGCGCGGCGCTTTCGAGGACCGGCCCCGCCTCACCCGTCATGCCGAGGCGCGGCTCATCGGTATAGGCCTCCTGATCCTCCTCCTGGGGCTGGAACATGATGCCGACATCGGCCTCGGAGAAGTCTTCTGTTTCGGCCAGCTCTGGCAGCGGCGCAGCGGCCGGCGGGGGAGCGGGCGGGGGAACCGAGCTGCGCATCTCCTGTACAACCGGTTCTGGCATCTCCGCCCGTATCTCGGGGGCGGGCTCATAGGCGCTTTCGGCCATTACAGGGGCCGTCTCGCTCTCTCCCGGACGGTAGTAGACCTCCATCAGCCGTGCCGCGCCGAAGGCCGCCGCAAGCATGCCAATGAGAATGAGAAGGATGGACAGAAGACGCATCATGACGGGCTCCCCGGTTTCCGGCACCATAGCAAATTCCTAGGCGGGCCGGAAACTGCTCCTTGCCAGTTCATAAAACGCAATTGCGGCAGCATTGGACACGTTCAGGCTTTCCATGTCGGGCGCGATGGGAATCCGTGCGAGTTCCGCGCAGGCCTGCGCCACGCCGGGCCTCAGTCCCGGGCCCTCCGCGCCCAGCACGATGGCGGTGCGGGCGCTGCCCCTGACGGCCTCCTCCAGCGTGCCTTTCCCGGCGCCATCAAGGCCGATCGTGTGATAGCCCGCCTCGGCCAGCATCCCCAGCGCCCGGGAAATATTGACGGTGCGCACCTCGGCCACCGTCTCGATGGCCCCGGCAGCGCTTTTGGCGACCACACCGGTGACAGGCGGCGTGTGGCGCGTCTGCAGGATGACCGCGCCGATCCCGAAGGCGGCCGCCGAGCGGAAGATGGCGCCGAGATTTTGCGGGTCCGATAGCTGATCCAGCACGGCCAGGGCGCGCGGCCCTGCCGCTATGACATCCTCAAGCGCCTGTGGCTCGAGCGGGGGGCATTGCATGGCGAGCCCCTGATGCACGGCGCCGGGGGGCAGCCGCGCACCGATCGCCTCGGCGGTCAGGATCTCCGGGGCAGGCGATCCGGACGGAAGGCGGGCGGCCGCGTTCGCGGTGGCCAGCACTGCCCCAACCTGCCGCCGGGGATTGGCAAGCGCGGCGAGCACAGCATGGGTGCCCCAGAGCCAGTTTTCCCCGGCCCCGCGCGCGTGTTCAGGCCGGTGCCGCGAGCGCGGGCGCGTATGCCGCGCAGAGGTGTTGCGCCCCATGGGCTTCATCCTTATAAGGCCGCTTCCGGCGCGGATCGGCAGCTATCCGGCTGCTTCTGAAGCGGCGGCGCGGTGTCTGTCAAATGGCGCCGGGCTCCGGGATCCCGTGGAGGGATGGGAGAGTGGTTAAATCCACCAGACTGTAAATCTGGCCGCTTTGCGTACGCTGGTTCGAATCCAGCTCCCTCCACCACCTTCCCAGCCCCGGTCCGGTTGGCTAACATGCGCAAGGCCCTGATGGGCGGGTATAGCACAATGGTAGTGCAGCAGCCTTCCAAGCTGAGTATGTCGGTTCGATTCCGTCTACCCGCTCCAGGCCCTCGGGGCCTGTCAGAACCTCTCCGGGCGCAGCACGCTCACCTCTGAGACATTCAGCACGCCGATATGCGCCGAGAGCAGCTTTTCCATCTGCTGCAGGGCGGCGCGGATGCGCTCCTCTGTGCCGATGGATATGATCACCACCATATCCCCCGCAGCTGATATGTCCGTGTCGCGGCTCCAGCGGTTGCCCCCGCCATAGCCGGCCAGCGCCGGCAGGATGGTGTATCCCGTCAACCCGGCCGCCTCGAGAATGTTGCAGGCCCGGCTGACGGCCATCCGTTCAATGATGAGTTCGAGGCGATGTCGCG
>DAIRTA010000191.1:0-4310 GCA_036804125.1 Hyphomonas sp. | reverse complement strand
TCGAGCCCGGCCGGAGACGGATATTTGCCCCGGTCAGGGTTTCCACCGCCGTTGAAGGCAGGAGCAGGTTGCGCGGGTCCGCATAGGCGATGTTCGGGGAAACCCCCGACGGCGCGCCGTTCACCGTGACGAGCCCGGAGGCGAGTTCAAGTTCGATCACGGCGGAATCGTGGACACGCACGAGCCTGACCCGGCCGGCGACCGGATCAGACTGGACCCGGTGGCCGAGCGCCTCGGCCACCGGCATCAGCGGGATAAGCAGGACCGGACCGATTGTGCGCGGCTCAAGGCCAGGGTTGACCCTGGCAGGCCGGCCATCGACCCAGAGTTCAAGATCATATTGTGGCCGCAGGCGGGGATCGAGTTCGAAGTGCCAGTTGCCCAAACCGTCCTCGCTGACCCGCGTGCCGGTCAGCACCGCAATCGCATTCGGCGTGAGCCAGGTGTCGGCCTCGTCCCGCGGCCTGAGGTCGGGCAGAGCGCCGAGCAGAGCGCCGTTCGCCCGCACCTTGCCATCGGAAAAATCAAGCCCGATGACTGCGCCGTCCTGATAGCGCCAATAGCCGAGGATTGAACCACGCAACTCATAACGGGATTTCAATGCCGCAAACAGCGGGGCGGCATCAAATTCAGGCTCAGGGCTGCCGAGCCCGCGGACCCGAAGGCTGAGCGTTTCCCCGTCAAGCGTGACGTCAACAAGCCCGGTTGCTGCCGTCACCTGCGGGGCGGCAGCAAAAGCGCCTCCAGCATCAGCCTCAATGGCAGCGCTCTCGGGCTGAGCCAATACGCCCTCAGCCCCGGCAGGCTGGGACATCAGGGCCGGCACCATCAGGATGGCGGCAAGAAGGGAGCGGAAGGGCGGCATTGTGCAGTCGCGGCGCTGGGGATAGCTTCAGCGCGGGTCCGTTCAGCTGCCGCATTCCGGCGTGCGGGCGCGGGCCCGGCAAGCCTCCGAGGCGGCGCATTCCCTCTCGACCACGGCCGGAAAGTTCATGGCGCCGCCGCGATGGGGGTTGAGAACGCTGATCCGCGGCTGCACGCTGTCCGTTGCAAGCGCAAAGGTCTGGTCAAGCGTTGTCATCGCCCGGCCGACCGAAACCATCTCGACTGTGCGTGAGACCCATACTTCGCCTGTCCTTACCGCAGGCCGGAGCGGCTTGAGGCAGGCGCCGGTCATCCAGAGAGCGCCGGTATGGGTATCGAGCAGAAAGCCGTCATCGCGGCCATCAAACCCGATCCAGAGATCGGCCTGCTCCGGCGATGCCAGCGCGGAGCCTGCGAGCATGCCCAGCGAAACAGCCGAGGCTGCAAGTAATTTTGTAATCATTATTAACCCACTTACCCGTTATTATTTCTGATAATACTAGGATAACTTGGTTAATCCCGGGCTTTCAGCTGGGTTTATTTTGATGATTACTGTTAACTTTCGCTTCAGGCCGTCATCCCGGCAGGGTGCGCGCGTGATGTGAGGCCTGCCTTCGCCGATCAGCCCGGCCCAATCCCCGGTGGTGACTATTCCGCGGCAACACGTCCCGCGCAGAAATTGTTGTATCGAGCCGTATCCGGGCGCATGATCTTCATGCAGATTCGACATTATCCAGCGATCGGCTTGTTTTTAAATGAAAAAAACCGCAATCCCCGGACTGGCCGTTTACCTTTCAATCGCGGCGGCCTGTGGCGGCGGCGAAGCCCCGGCGCCACAACAAAATCCTGTTCAAAATCAGCCTGTTGCCACCCAAACCTCGACAACGGATGCCGGGCCTGCGGGGGAGGGGTTTGCTGGCCTGCCGCCCCCCTACAACACCGCTGAGTTCGCGCGCGGGAAGCGCACCTGGCGGCTCTGCCAATCCTGCCACCTCATGACGGAAGGCAGCGGCCACCTTGTCGGCCCCAACCTGCATGGCATGTTCGGCCGCCCCGTCGCCAGCGCGCCGGGATTCGAGTACTCGCCCGCCCTGGGCGCCGAGGATTTTGTCTGGACGCCGGAGCGGGTCGATGACTGGCTGGCCAATCCGCGGACTTTCGTGCCGGGCAACCGGATGAGCTTCGCGGGGGTCCGCCGCGAGGACGACCGGCTGGCCGTGATCGCCTATATGATGCTGCAATCGGGATATCAGGCAGAAGCGACAGCAGACGCCGAAGCCCCCTAACGCCGCGCGACAAGGGCGATGAGGACCGCGCTCTCCCGGAATCGCCCGCCGATCTCATCGCGATAGCCGATGGCCAGATCGAATGTGTCAAAATGAATGCCGAGCTGGGTTTCGGTCTTTACCGAGCTTGCCGTCTCATTGCCGGTCTCGAACCAGATCTGCTGACCGGTAAAGATCCGATCGGTCAGGTCGCTGCCGAAGCCGATCTCTGCGCGCTGGCGCCGGCATCCATCCTGATGGCCGATGAGGGCGACATCGGCAAAGGCATGGAAGTTCCGTCCGCGCCGGGTGCCGGAATAGCCAAGGCCGGCGCGGCCCTCCAGCCCTGAGCCTTCGCACCCGACAATGCCGGACACCGTGCTGCCATGCACGAAGCCGCCTTCGGCGCCGGCGACCCAGCCACCGCGCTCAATCAGGCTGCGGCGCAGGGTGAGGCGGTAGGAGTCCCTGTCAAAGCTGGCGGCGTCAGGAAATTGTATCGTCTCGGCCTTGGCCGTCAGCGTCCAGCGCGGGGAAAGTCCATATTCGCCATAGGCGTCGCGGCGCCAGCCGGTCTCGCCTTCGAGCGTGTCCTGGGCAACCAGTGCGCGGGCATACCAGCCGCCCTCGTCGCGCACCCACGGCGCCGCCTCGGCCGCACCGGCCCAGCCTATGCTTATGCCCAGCCACACACACCGCATGAGGAACGTTTAGATTGCCCATGCGGCAATGAAAAGCAGGCAAGGTCCGGTATTGTGCCGTCAAGGGCAGGCCGTCTGCTTGGGGGGTGTCACCGCTCGCCCGCCTGGCGGCGGTGCAGTTCGGCCTCAGCAGCGGCTGCGCGGGCTTCAGCCTCGGCCAGCTGGGCCTGCAGCTCACGCTCGCGCTGTCGGATAGCGAAATCGCGCTCCCAGCGATCAAGTTCGCGCTCGGCAAAACGCAGGTCGGCGCGCGCATCGGCAAGATCCCGCACGATCACTTTCTGCCGGTCAGCCTCCAGCTCCGCGATGCGCGCACGGTTATAGGCGATGTCGGTCTGGGGCCGGGTACCGGCATAGGCCTGATCAATCTCACGATTGAACTCAGCGATCTTGCGGTCAATTCGGCTGATCTCCGACTCGGCCCGTGACAGTCTTGAACTGGCCGAGCTCACGGCGGAGACCAGCGCATGCTTCTCGCGCCCCTCATTATAAGCGCTGAGGAAGAGCCATTCGTCATGCGCGGCGCAGGAGCCATTATAGCTCGCGCCGGAGGCGCCAAGGTCGAAAGCCCGTTCCGGACGGCAGAAACTGACCAGGCCGGCATCACGCCCCGCCAGATAAGCAGGCATGTCGGGCGGTACGCCCCATTCGGCGCAGGAGGTCGCGACAGAGTTTCGCGCGCCGAGAGAGCGGCCCTGATGGCCATCTTCCAGTCCGAGAGCATACCAGTCGGTCGCGAGGCAGGAGGCGGGCGAGGTACTGGGTGCGCTCGCACAACCTGTGATGAGAACCAGCGCGCCGGCGCCCGCAAGGGCAGTTACCAGAGGCTTAGACATGGCCGGGGATCCTTCCTGCTTTGTCCTTCCGGCAGGATCTGACAGGATTCTCATGAAAGGGCCGTTAGAATCGTATTCATACTGCAGACAGGATGACCTGCGCCATTTTGGAACAGGCCCGGGCGGGAGGCGCTCGCCGGAAAACGAATGCAAGACGCCCCCGCCGGTCAACCGGCAGGGGCGCTGCTGTATTTGCCGTCTGTGAAGATGTCAGAGGCGGTAGCGGATCTGATCCGACCAGAACCGTTCCAGACGCGAAATGGTCTTGTTCAGCTGTGTCAGGTCATCGGCCCGGACGCTGGCTGTCGGCTCAAGCGCGCCAGCCTGCTTCTGGAAGAGCCGCTCGACACGGTCGCGGATTTTCATGCCGCGCTCGGTCAGCTTCAGTGTGACCGTGCGCTTGTCGTCCTCTGAACGGGTCTGAACCAGATAGCCGCCCTCCTGAAGCTTCTTGACATTGTAAGACAGGCTCGTCCCGGCAAAGGCGCCGCGGGCACGCAGCGCCGAGGCCGGCGCTTCGCCGTCACCGATCTCGTAGAGAAGCAGGGCCTGGACGCCGGTCAGGGACCGCTCCCCGCCACGCTCAAGGTCATCCTTCACGACATCATGCAGCCGGCGATGCGCCTGCTCGAGAAGGGACAGCG
>DAIRTA010000190.1:0-4324 GCA_036804125.1 Hyphomonas sp. | reverse complement strand
AGCGCCATCACGGCCAGCATGCCTGCGCAGAGCCAGAAGGGCAGGTCGGGATGGATGTATTCATAGAAGAACAGGCCGAAGAAGGGCGTCACGATATAGCCCATTCCGTTGGCCGAGATGACAAGCCCGGCGACATTGCCCTGCAGCTGCGGCGAGACAGCCAGCGAGGCGCCGCTGGAAAAGCCGGGGCGCACCAGCCCCTGGCCAAGCCCGATCAGGAATTGCGCCAGGATCAGCGTGCCATAGGCCTCGGCGAAGACGATGATCAGCGCGCCCAGCAATAGCGGCAGGCAGCCGACCCACATCAGGGTCTTGTTCTTCAGGTGCATGCGCGGGATCAGCACCAGCTGCGCCAGCAGCACGGCAATCGCCCCGACCGTGAAAGCCGGCCCGGTATATTGCGCCGATTCCTGTCCGGAGACGCCGAGCTTGTCCATCACGGCAAAGACGAACACCTGCGTCAGCACCCCCGTCACCAGCGACAGGCCGACAGCGAAGACGAGGAAAGGCAGCACCCGCTCGGAATGCCACAGGCCGCGGGCCGAGATTTCCGCATCCAGCTTGACCGCATCCGTCACAGGGGCGCGGCTTTCCGGCAGGCGCCACCAGATCAGCGCGGCCATGATGAAGGCGATGATCGCCGTGAACAGGGCCGGGAACAGGATGCCGACCCAGGCGGCGAGCGCCGCGGCGATGGCCGGGCCGACAACCGAGCCGACGCTGAAGCCGGAACTCAGGAAGGCGATCTCGCTCTGCCGTTCGGCCTTCGAGGTGCGGTCGGCGACATAGGCCTGCGCGGCCGGGTTGGCTGCTGAGCCGATCAGGCCGAACAGGCTGCGCGCCAAGGCAAGGCAGATGAACACGCCCACCACCCCGGTGAACAGGCCGGCGAGCGCCGCCTGGCCCGTCACCCAGATCAGCAGCATCGACAGGCCATAGCCTGCAAGCCCGGTCGCCGCCACGCGGCGCCGTCCCCAGATATTCGAACGCTTGCCCCAGAAAGGCGAGGATAGCGACCAGAGCAGGGCGGAGAGGGAGAAGACGGCCCCGGCCATCCAGTCCGGCATCGCCATTTCCCGCGTCAGCTGCGGCAGCACGGCGGCCAGCAGCATCGTATTGCCCGCGCCGATCGCCATCAGCGCAAAGAACAGGAGGATGAAGGCATTGCGCCGATCCGGGCGCGCGGTATCCGGCGAATTGTCGGTTGCTCCAGCCATGCCGGGCTTATTCCGCTGCGCTCCTGCAAATGTCCAGCGCCCATCAGGGGCGGAAACGCGGCCTTAATCCCGCCGGTCTAGGCTCAGCCGGATTCTGGACAGACCTGAGGGATCCATGCAACTCGCCGGCCTTGTCATCGTCCTGTTCCTCGTCGGCGGCGCGCTGCTGCTGACGGGCGGGCCGATTGCGGCCAAGGCGCTGCCCTTCGAGCTGGCGCTGATCGCCGGTGCCGCTCTTGGAACCTTGTTGATTGCCAATGCCCCCTCCGTCACGCGCGAGGCGCTGGCCGGCATGGTGCGGGCCTTTCGCGGTCCGCGCTGGCGGCGCGCCGACTATGCCGAGCTGTTTGCCCTGCTCGCCGGCCTGATGCGGCGGGTGAAGCGCGGCGGGCATGTCGCAATCGAGGCCGATATCGAAACGCCGGAGGCGTCCGAACTCTTCCGGGCTTCGCCCCGCATCCTCGCCGATGCCACCGCCGTGCGACTGATCTGCGATGCCTTCCGCATCATGGCGCTCGACCTGTCCAATCCGGCCCGCGCCGAAGCCCGGATGGAGGACGCCGTGAATGCGGCTTTCGAGCAGCGCATGAAGGCCGCCGGGGCCTTGCATACCCTCGCAGATGCCCTGCCGGCGCTCGGCATCGTTGCCGCCGTGCTCGGCATCATTCGCACCATGGGCGCGATTGACCAGGAACCGGCGATCCTCGGCGCGATGATCGGGGCCGCGCTCCTCGGGACGTTTCTCGGCGTCTTCCTCGCCTATGGCCTCGTCGGCCCGGTGGCCTCGCGCTATACCCAGATCGTCGAGGAGGAAGCCCTCTTGAATGACACGATCCGCACGGTGCTGTCGGCCTTCGGCGCCGGTGCGCCGCCGGTGCTCGCGCTCGAAATGGCCCGCAGCCAGCTTCCCCCCGGCCTGCAGCCGGAAGCCGATGCCGGATCGGCGCCGAATGTCACGCCCTTGCCGTCGGCCCGGCGCCCGGCGGCTTGATGGTTCCCGGCCCGGTTTGAAGCGACACCGAAACGCCGTTAGCCTGCTGGCCGGTGGAGGCGACAGACCATGGCAAGATTTGACGAGCTGATAGGGACGGTCGAGGCCTATCAGGCCCTAGTGGCAGAGAATTATAACCGTGTGCGCCGGCTTGCTGAGGATCTGCGCCTCGGGCTCTGCAATTATCTCGGCGCCGGCGATGGCGAATGCGTCCACCTCGTCCCGCCGGCCGGCCCGTTCGAGCCCCGCCCCTATGGCGACCTTTCCTTCTCCATCCCGCCATCCGGTTTCCGCCCGCTGGGGCCGATTTCCTTCGGCCTTGCCATAAGGGTATCGCGCAGCACCGACTGGCTGCGCGTTACGCTGGTCTGCCGCAAGCTCGGTGACCGCTTCCTCGTCCAGATCGAGGATGATGATGATTATGAGTTCCGGCTGCCCATGGCCGAAGCTGATGCCGCGCCCTTCTTCGGGCATGTCTTCGACTATGTCTCCGGCTGGTTCAGGGAGGCCATCTCGCAATATCAGGACGGGCGGCATGGCGAGCGGGAGATCGGCTTCGACTTCGCGATCACGCCTTCACCCAGAGGAAAGCATACCTGAGTCAGCAAAATGCACCCTAAGTTTCGCCAGGTTCAGAAATGCCGATTTATATACCCAGATAGGCCTCGATATAGCTGGGTTTTAAATATGAACTCGCTTTTCCAGAGAAAAAATATTTTCCGCCTGCGGTAAGATTTTTGTCTTGACACGGATTTTTCCGGGCAGGCCGGCGCAAGGCAGCCTCGGGCGCCGCGCCGGGGAGGCGCAACCTCCCGCTTTCGCTCAGCCGCCAGCCGCCTGAAGCTCGGCCCCATGCAGCCGCAACCAGGCGCGCTGGCGCTTCCAGTCCGGACAGCAGCGGGCCACATGGGCCCAGAAACGGGCCGAATGGTTCATCTCCAGCCGGTGCGCGCATTCATGCGCGGCGACATAATCGAGCACCCCCGGCGGCGCCATGATCAGACGCCAGGAAAACGACAGGTGGCCGTCGGCCGTGCACGATCCCCAGCGCGAGCGGGTATCTTTGACAGTCATTCCAGCCGCCTCGACGCCCAGCGTCTCGCAATGCCGCTTAACGGCGCGCGTTAACTCTGCTTTTGCCTGTCTTTTCAGGAACCTGACGACGCGGGCAGAGGTCGTCTCCGGGTCTCCCGGCACCAGCAGACGGCGCGGTGTGTCCGCCGTGAGCTTCGGCAGGCGGCCGTCGCCCTTGAGGCTGATCCGGCAGGGTTCGCCGCGATAACGGAAGACTGCGCCATCCTCGAAATAGACGATTTCCGGCAGGTGCTGCAGACGGGTCGATATCCAGTCGACACGCTCGGCAGCGAAGGCCGCCGCGGCATTGATCTGGCGCGGGCTCGGCGCCACGGCGACCACCTCGCGGCGCCGCTCGTCGAGGCGAAGGATAAGGCGCCGCGCCTTCGCATTGACCTCCAGGCGCACGCGAATCCGGGCCCCGCCGGGAGCCCGTATCGTCATAGTCTGGCCATTGTTCATCCGCATGTGTATGCAACTCTTATAGGGCGGCCATTGCCTGGCCATCCAGGATCAAAACTGAGGGACAAATTATGAAGTATCTGCTGTCAGGCATGATCGCTCTGTCTTTGCTTACGGCATGTGGGCAGAATGGCAAGGCGGCTCAGGACGCCCCTCTCTCGACAGTTGAGTTGAGCGGAGAGCGGCTGGGCGAAATCAGGGTTCGCGATGGGGACCCAGCAACCGCCAATGAGGCGCTGGCGCTCCTCTCGCTTGCCGAAAGTGATGCGGGCCTCGTCCGTTTCGAGTCGCGCGACCTCTCCGGGGACCGGGCCATTTTCACCAACCTCACGATTGCCGATTCCAGTGTGGATGGATCGGACGGTACCGTAACTGTCGGCACGCTGGAATTCGACGGCCTCGCCACGGTTGATGGCGCAGCCTCCTTCTCCCTGATGCGGATGAACGATATCGCCTTTGCGCCGGCGTCCGGCGGCGAGGATCGCGGCGAGGGCCGTATCGGCAAGATGGAGCTGATCAATCCCTCACCGGCCCTGGCGGCCTGGATCGCGCGCAGCATGTCCGGGGACGATCCCGGCGA
>DAIRTA010000189.1:0-4327 GCA_036804125.1 Hyphomonas sp. | reverse complement strand
CATCGGCCGCAAGCAGCTTGCGCACAGCCGTTTTGCGGTCTTCCAGCGCATGCTGGAAGTCATTCCGGATCAACTCGTCCACGCCCATGCGCTTCATCGCGGCGCGAACGGCCATGTAAAGCTCCAGCGAGCCGCCGAGATACATCGACTCATAGGCTATCTTGGAGGCGATCTTGTCATGGATATTCAGATACCTGAATTGCCGCTCCATCCTCTCCAGCGGCTTGCAGATATAATCGATCTCATGCCGGTGCCCCGGATGGCGCAGATAGAATTGCTTGAGCGCCATCATTTCCGCATCGATCTGCGCGATCAGGCCTGCCTCAAGCCCGTCATGGATGAGGACGATATCAATATCCGAACCGGATACCATTTCGCCGGATGCTGCATGTTCCCGCGGCTCATTATGGGCCAGGAAGTAAGCAAGATCGCCGGCGACGAAAGCGCAAAGCCGATCCCTCGCAGGGACGGGTAATTTGCCGATCAGGCTGTGGATCGCATCCTGCGCGATGGCGATCTTCTGCTTGCTGATATCGCGGTGGATGTTGGCAAGGGTTCCATGGCGCTCAACCATCTGGTTGCGCTGGCCGGGCAGCCCGAACAGCGTGAATGACAGGAAATCCCGCAGGATCGACGGGCTGAGGCGCACCATGTCCTCGCGGGTAACGTCAAAACGCAGATAGTAAGTGGCAAAGTTGCCGACATGCAGACCGGGGCTCGTATAGCAGGCCTGCCAGAGCGGCAGGTGGGCGACGCCGCGGAAATCCTCGGCCAGCTCCTTGCCGAGCCGGGGTCCCTTCGCCTCCAGAATTCCTGAGATGCCTGACTGGATGTCACTTAGGTCGGCCATGATGTCTTCCCGCTGCACGACCGACCATTGAAGCCAGGCCGGACATGATTGCAATCCGGAAAGCTGGGGTTGCCGTCGCCGCGCCTCGCGTTCGCCGCGTGTTCTCCCGCAGCGAGGCCCTAGGCCAGACTTGGCTTTATCTGTAGTTATCTCAGTTGATAACCCGAATCCCGGCTATGGCTCCCGCCGCTTATTCTATAAGGACTCCATGCGGATACTCGTTACAGGCATAGCCGGTTTTGTCGGCGCGTTTCTCGGTGCCCGCCTCGCCGGGGAGGGGCATGAAGTCTTAGGCCTTGATGATTTCAATGATTATTACGATCCCGTCTTCAAGCGGCGGCGGTTCGGGGCGCTCTGCGCGCCGCGCGGCGTGCATCTCGAAACCCTCGGGCTTGAAGATGAAGCCGAACTCGCCCGTGTCTTTCGCGATTTCGCACCGGAGAGGGTCTACCACATGGCCGCCCAGGCCGGCGTGAGGATGTCGATTGACGCGCCCCAGCGCTATACCCGCTCCAACCTCGTCGGGTTTTCCAACATCATCGAACTCGCCCGGCATGGCGGTGTGCAGCATTTCGTCTATGCCTCATCCAGCTCCGTTTACGGCACATCCTCGCCGCAGCCCTTTTCTGAAAGCAGCCCGTGCAATGAGCCGATTTCCTATTATGCCGCAACAAAGAAGGCGAATGAGGCAATCGCGCATGCCTACGGCCATCTTTATGACCTGCCGATAACAGGCCTTCGCCTGTTCACGGTCTATGGGCCATGGGGCCGGCCAGACATGGCGATCAGCAAGTTCGTGCACGCCGTTTATGAGGGCCGTGAGATCGAGGTCTATAATGAAGGCCGCCACGCCCGGGATTTCACTTATATCGACGATGTCGTCGAAGCGATTGTCAGGCTGGGAGGCTCCGTCCCGCAATCAGGCCAGAATACAAGCCGGATCGTGAATATCGGCTATGGCAGCCCCATCCGGCTGCTCGACATGATCGCAATGATCGAGCGTTCGACGGGCATCAGGGCAAAACTGCGAAACCTGCCGGCGCAGCCGGGGGATGTGGCCGAAACCTGGGCCGACATTACGAGACTCGAAGAACTGACCGGCTTTCGCCCGGAAATACCTATCGACAAGGGTATCGAGAGGGTCGTGGACTGGTTTCAGGACCAGAGATCATCCGCATAAGGTCGTTATTCGACCGTCACGGATTTCGCCAGGTTACGCGGCTGATCGACATCTGTCCCGCGCACAACGGCGACATGATAAGCGAGCAACTGAAGCGGGATCGCGCCGAGAATCGGCAAGGCGATCTCGTCGCCATCCGGCAGGCGGATGGCGTGATCGGCGCGGGAGGCGCCCTGCGCAAGGCCGGCATCATCCGAGATCAGGATCACTTCGGCGCCGCGCGCGCGGACTTCCTCGAGATTGGACATGGTCTTGTCGAAGAGTTCGTCCTTCGGGGCGAGCACGACGACAGGAACGCCGCTCTCGATCAGGGCTATCGGCCCATGCTTGAGTTCGCCGGCGGCGTAGCCCTCGGCGTGAATATAGGAAACTTCCTTCAGCTTCAGCGCGCCTTCGAGCGCCAGCGGGAAGTATCGTCCGCGACCGAGAAACAGGACATCGCGCCGGGTCGCGATTTGACGGGCAATATCGCGGATGTGAGGCTGCGCCTCCAGCGCCTCGGCGATCTTGCGCGGCAGGGCGAGGAGGCTTTTGACATAGCGGGCCTCATCCCCGGGCAGCAGGTACCCGCGCGCTTTTGCGGCAGACAGCGCCAGCACGGCCAGAACCGAGAGCTGGGCCGTGAACGCCTTGGTCGAGGCAACCCCGATCTCCGGCCCGACCTGCGTCGGGACGATCATGCCGGCGGCGCGCGCGATCGAACTCTCCGGCACGTTCACAACGGCAATCGCCGGATTTCCGTGCTCCCGGCAATAGCGGAGCGCAGCCAGCGTATCGGCCGTCTCGCCAGACTGGCTGACAAGGATTGACGGCCCGGTCACGGGCAGAACCGGCCGGCGATAGCGGAACTCCGAGGCGATCTCGGTCTCGACATGCAGGCGGGCGAGCTGCTCGAACCAGTATTTCGCCACGCTGGCCGCATAGAAGGCCGTGCCGCAGCCAACCGCCACAGCGCGATCAGCATTCGCGAAGATTTCGGCGGCGACTTGCGGTACCTCGATTTCCAGGCTGGCCTGATTGATGTAGGGCAGCACCGAGCGGGCCAGCGATTCCGGCTGCTCGTGGATTTCCTTGAGCATGAAGTGATCATACTCGCCGCGCTCGCAGAGGGCGTCGTTCACGGCGGAGGTGACGCGCGGGCGATTGACCCGCTCGCCGCGGGCATTGCGGATGTCGGCACGGTCACGTTTCAGGATGACCCAGTCGCCCTCTTCAAGATAGGTCACGTCCCGGGTCATGGGCGCGAGGGCTATGGCATCCGATCCGAGATACATCTCACCCTCGCCATAGCCGAGCACGAGCGGGCTGCCGCGGCGCGCTCCGGCGATCATGCCGGGCTGGTCGGCGAAGATGGCGGCAATGGCGAAGGCCCCGGCAAACCGCTTCAGGGCCGCTTCAAACGCGCTGACCGCATCCATCCCCTCAGCGATATGGTGGGCGATAAGCTGGGCGATGACTTCACTGTCGGTCTCGGATTCGAACACCCGGCCGGCCCCCTCGAGTTCATCCCGCAATTCACGGTAGTTCTCGATGATCCCGTTATGGACGATCGCGACCCCGTCCGCGAGATGGGGGTGGGCATTGGTTTCAGTCGGGCGGCCATGCGTGGCCCAGCGTGTGTGGGCGATTCCGGTCAGGCCTTCCACAGGGTCTTCAAACAGGCGCGCCTGAAGATTGTGGATCTTGCCCTCGGCGCGCCGGCGCTCGACGTTTCCGTCCCACACAACCGCTATGCCCGCACTGTCATAACCGCGATATTCGAGACGGCGCAGGCCCTCGATCAGGCGGGGCGCAACTTCTGTCTTGCCCGAGACGGCCACAATTCCGCACATGAAACACGCTCCTGACTGCCCCAGACCGGCACAACTCATCCATAAACGCCCCGATTCCGGCTGCACAATGACGATTTGTGAGCATTTGTGTCACCAACCCTGCATTCGCGCCGCGCAGCGGGTTTAGCTTTTCTTATGTCAGGCGGGATCCCTGTCTCGCTACCTTCCCAACAGCGCTGCCGGAGTCTAGGGAACAGGGTCAGGACCATTACCGAGTTGAGCAAGAGAGACCCATGCCCGCGCTGACACATCTCGACCGGCTTGAGTCGGAAAGTATTCATATCCTGCGCGAAGTGGCCGCAGAATGTTCGCGCCCGGTCATGCTCTATTCGATCGGCAAGGACTCGGCAGTCATGCTGCACCTTGCGATGAAGGCCTTTTATCCGGGCAAGCCACCTTTCCCGCTGCTGCATGTCGATACCGGCTGGAAATTCCGCGAGATGATTGCCTTCCGGGACCGGAAAG
>DAIRTA010000188.1:0-4340 GCA_036804125.1 Hyphomonas sp. | reverse complement strand
GAGGCCGCGGCGATCTGGAAAAAGGTTTCCGGTTTTCCGGACTCAAAAATCATCCGCATCGGGACGAGCGATAATTTCTGGTCGATGGGCGATACCGGACCATGCGGTCCGTGCTCGGAGATCTTTTTCGATCATGGCCCCTCGGTGGCGGGCGGACCGCCCGGCAGCCCGGAGGCTGATGGTGACCGTTTCATCGAGATCTGGAATCTCGTCTTCATGCAATTCGACCAGCAGGCTGACGGAAGCCGCAAACCGCTTCCGCGCCCGTCCATCGATACCGGCATGGGGCTCGAGAGGATTGCGGCCGTGCTGCAGGGCCAGCACAATAATTACGATATCGATCTGTTCCGTGCCCTGATTACCGAGGCTGAACGCGTCTATGCTGCGCCTGCCAAGGGCGAGGCGCTGCCGAGCTTCCGCGTCATCGCCGACCATCTGCGCGCCGCCGCTTTCCTGATTGCCGATGGCGTGCTGCCGGCAAATGAGGGCCGCGGCTATGTGCTGCGCCGGATCATGCGCCGGGCCATGCGCCACGGCCACATGCTCGGCGCGCGCGAGCCGCAGATGCACCGCCTGGTTCCGGCGCTGGCGGCAGAGATGGCCGGGGCCTATCCCGAACTGGTTCGCGCCGAGGCGGTGATCACCAAGGCGTTCGAGGAGGAAGAGGCGCGCTTCCAGCGCACCCTGTCGAGCGGACTCAGCCTGCTCGACAAGGCCGCCGCAGAGCTTTCCTCTGGCGCGAAACTGCCCGGCGAAGTCGCTTTCCGCCTGTCCGACACCTATGGCTTCCCTCTCGATCTGACCCAGGACATCCTGCGCGGGCGCGGTCTCGAAGTGGATGTCGCGGGCTATGAGGCGGCGCTTGCGGCCCAGCGCGAAACGAGCCGCGCGGCCGGCTTCACCTCCGGTGATCAGGCGACGGACGATATCTGGTTTGACATCCGCGCCGCCCATGGCGCGACGCGCTTTTCCGGCTATGCCGGCACCCGCGGCGAGGGCCGCCTGCTGGCGATTGCCGCAGACGGCCGGCTGGTGGATGAGCTGGCGCCCGGCCCGGCGGAACTCGTCTTCGACGCGACGCCGTTCTATGCCGAGTCCGGCGGGCAGGCCGGCGATCATGGCGAAATCCTGTTTGACGGGCAGGCGCGCTTCATCGTGCGCGATGTCCAGAAGCGGGCCGGGGACGTGCATGTCCATACCGGCGAGCTGGTTGCCGGAAGCGTGAAAACCGGCGCGCGCGCCGCATTGCACGCCGATCCCGTTCGCCGCCGCCAGATCATGGCCAATCATTCGGCGACGCATCTGATGCATTCGGCGCTGCGCAAGGTTCTGGGCCCGCATGTCACCCAGAAGGGCTCGCTGGTCGAGGCGGACCGGCTGCGCTTCGACTTCTCTCATGGCGCGCCGCTGACGGCGGCCGAACTCGAAGCGATCGAGGAGGAGGTCAACGCGCAGATCCGCGCCAATGCCGAGACGGGCATCCGCGTGACCAGCCCGGAAAAGGCGATCGAGGCCGGCGCGCTGGCGCTGTTCGGCGAGAAATATGGCGAGGAAGTCCGTGTGCTGTCGATGGGCGAGGCGGGCGAGGGCGGCCGGCCCTATTCGGTCGAGCTGTGCGGCGGCACGCATGTGGCGCGCACCGGCGATATCGGCGTGTTCGCGATTCTCTCCGAGGGCGGTGTGTCGGCCGGGGTGCGCCGCATCGAGGCGGCGACCGGCGCCGAGGCGCTCCACTTCCTGAAAGGCCGCGCGCAGATCGCGCTGGATGTGGCGGAGAGCCTGAAAGTGCCCCTGAAGGACCTGCCGCGGCGCGTGGCCGTGCTGACTGAGGAGCGCCGCGCGCTCGAGCGGGACCTGGCCGAGGCCAAGCGGCGCCTGGCGATGGGCGGTGGCGGCGACGCGCCGGCCGGGCCGGAGGCGATCAAGGGCGTCAGCCTGATCGCGCGGATTGCCGAGGGCGTTGGCGGCAAGGAGCTGCGCACGCTGGTCGATGAAGCCAAGGCGAAGATCGGCTCGGGCGTGGTCGTCTTCGTCGGCACGGAAGGCGGCAAGGCCGGGGTGGCGGTCGGCGTGACGCCGGACCTCACGGGAAAATTCTCGGCAGTTGACCTCGTCAAGGCCGCAGCCGCGGCGCTCGGCGGGCAGGGCGGCGGCGGGCGGCCGGATATGGCGCAGGCCGGTGGGCCGGAGGCGGGAAAAGCGGCTGAGGCGCTGGAGGCCGTGCGCGCGATCCTGCGCGGCTGACCGGGCCGGGGCCCGCGGCAGGACTGGTCGGAGTGAGAGGATTCGAACCTCCGGCCCCTAGCTCCCGAAGCTAGTGCTCTACCAGGCTGAGCTACACTCCGTCCGAAGCCGGGCTGTTTACGCCGCGCGGCGGATTTTGCAAGGCCCGCCCGTCAGGCCCCGCCGGCGCCTGGCGGCTGCCGAGATGCTGCGCCCCGGCGGCTTGGGCGAGGCGGACCTGGCGCTGGCGCTCGGCAAAGCGGGCGCGTTGTCCGGCGGTGGTTTCAGTGATGCAGGCCGGGCAGGAGACGCCTTCGGCATAGGCCGCATCGGCGCGCGCCTCCGGCGGCACCGGCCGCCCGCAGGCATGGCAGAGCGCATGGCGGCCGGGGCTGAGATCATGGCGGACGCTGACGCGCTCATCGAAGACGAAACATTCGCCGCGCCACAGGCTGGCCTCCTCCGGCACGGTCTCAAGGTATTTCAGGATGCCGCCTTCGAGATGATACACATCTGCCAGGCCCTCGGCCTTGACGAAGCTGGTCGCCTTCTCGCAGCGGATGCCGCCGGTGCAGAACATCGCGATCTTCGGGGCGCGGCCCTCGGCCTCGAGCCGGGCGCGGAAGGCGCGGAACCAGGCGGGGAAGTCGCGGAAGGTCTCCGTCTGCGGATTGATGGCGCCCGCGAAACTGCCGATGGCGACCTCGTAATCATTGCGCGTGTCGATAACGACCGTATCCGGATCAGTGATCAGCGCGTTCCAGTCCTCGGGCTTCACATAGCTGCCGGCAAGGTGGGTCGGGTCGGTTCCCGGCACGCCCATGGTGACGATCTCGCGCTTCAGGCGCACCTTCAGGCGGCGGAAGGGCATCGCTGCGGCTTCGGAAAACTTCGCCTCGAGCCCCTCGGCGCCGGGCAGGGCGCGCAGGAGGGCAAGGGCCTCGCCGATGGCCTCCGGGCGGCCGGCGAGGGTGCCGTTGAGGCCCTCTTCGGCGAGCAGCAGCGTGCCCCTTATGCCGAGGCCGCAGAGCGCCTTGGCGACCGGCTGGCGCCGGGCGGCATAGTCCGGGAAGGGGAAGAATTTGTAGAAGGCGGCGATGCGGACGGTCATGGCCCGCCTTATGGCAGACCCGGCGCCCGGCGAAAACGGCCTACGGCATCTGGGTGAGGCTGAGATTGTTGCCGTCGGGATCGTTGAACCAGCAGACCTTCACCGATCCGCCGGGGGCGGACCAGACGCCGTCCGCATCCTGGCCGAAGCCCGGATAGACGAGGAATTCGACGCCCTTCGCCTTCAGCTCCGCCATCGCCGCGCGGATATCCGGCACGGCCCAGCCGAGCACGGTATGGGCGCCGGCGGTCCAGTCCTGCACGGTGGTGAGGCGCAGCGTGGTGCCGGCAAGGTCGAACACGGCGGCGAAATCGTCGGTCGAGACGAGGCGGAGGCCCAGCACATCGCGGTACCAGGCGCTCGCGCGCTCATGGTCCGGCGTCAGGACGAAGGTGATGGCCTTGGCAGCGGCGAGGGTCATGGGCGGTCCTCCGGTGTGTGGGGGAACCTTAGCATGGGGCGGCGCGAGGGGGAGAGTCCTGTCATCCCGGAACGCCCGCAGGGCGTATCCGGGACCTTCTGGCGGCCTCGGGCAAGGTCCCGGATCACGGCCGCGAAGCGGCCTGTCCGGGATGACAGGGCGGGAGGCGCCGCCTAATCTCCCCTTTATGAAACACCTCCTCATCCTCTGGCATTCGCGCACCGGGGCGGCCGAAGCGATGGCGCGGGCGGCGTTCGAGGGCGCGCAAAGTGAAGGCGAGGCGCGGCTCTTGCGGGCGGGCGAGGCGGCGCCGGAGGATGTGCGGGGGGCGGACGGGTATCTCTTCGCGGCGCCGGAAAACCTTGGCAGCCTGACCGGCGAGATGAAGGAATTCTTCGACCGCTGTTATTATCCCGTGCTCGGGCGCATCGAGGGGCGGCCCTATGCGCAGATGATCGCGGCGGGCTCCGACGGCACCGGCGCGGCCCGCCAGCTTGCCCGCATCTGCACCGGCTGGCGCCTCAAGGACGTGCAGCCGCCGCTGATCGTCAATCTCGGCGCTCAGACCCCGGAGGAAATCCTCGC
>DAIRTA010000187.1:0-4350 GCA_036804125.1 Hyphomonas sp. | reverse complement strand
GCATCGACGCGCCAGACGCAACTCGTTACCAAGAAAAACCTGTCGCTTCGCCAGCACTTTCCCCGGCGGAGCGAAAATGAGCGAATGACAAAGATACAGACCCATCTTTTCTGGCAGGTCCTGCAGGCTGGCGCCATCATCATTGGCGGGCTCGTGCTCATGGCGCTGCTTGCGCAGGGGCTGACACGCACCGAAATCATCCTCGAGAACCGCCAGTCGGCGCTGACCTATTTCTATGTCGTCGCACTCGGGACGCCTCAGGTGATCGCGCTGCTCACGCCGCTCGCCCTGTTCATTGCGGCGGTATGGTCACTCAACCGCATTCACCGCGATTCGGAGATCGTCGTGGCGCAGGCCGCCGGGATGACCCGCTGGCAGGTCGCCTCGCCGGTGCTCAGGCTTGCAGCGATCTGCATGGCGGCGCACCTCGCGATCAATCTGTGGGTCCAGCCCGCAGCCCAGCGGGCCTTACGCGAAACCGTTGCCGAGGCCCGCGCCGATCTCGCGGCAGCCCTGATCCGGCCCGGCCAGTTCACCACCACCGGCGACCGCCTCGTCTTCTACGCACGGGAAATGGCCGGCGGTGAACTGCGCGGTGTCATGATCTCGGATGCAACAGACCCCAACTACCCGACCGACATCCTCGCCCGCAGCGCGGCCTTTATCACCGTTGAAGGCCGCCCGACGCTGCTCTTGCGCGATGCCGTCAGCCAGCAGCTCGATGACAACCAGCAATTGTCCGTTCTCGAATTTGACCAGTACATGCTGGACCTGTCGGAGTTCGCCCGGGGCGATTCCGAGCTGCTGCTGAAAGCGTCGGACAAATATCTCCACGAGCTTCTTTTCATCGACATGAAGAACTATTTCGAGAGCAAGGATGCCCCGGCCCTGCTCGCCGAGGCACATACCCGCCTGACCAGCCCGATGCAGAATATTGTCATGGTGCTGATTGCCATCGTGGCGGTCCTTGGCGGCGACTTCAACCGGCAGGGCTATTCCCGGCGCATCGCGATGGCTTCGGCCGGCGCGGTCACATTCCTGGTCGTGCAGATCGCCCTGCAATCGGCCGCCGTGACGAATACCGCTGTGCTCGGACTGCTCTGGGCGCTTCCGTTTATTACCATCGGGTTCCTGGGGTGGATCTATTTCCACCGCGGCCGCCATATCGGCCGGCGTAACGGCCCGCTTGCGGTCGCACCGCCCGGCGTCCAGCCGAGACCAGCCTGATGCGGCTGCTGAACCGTATCCAGCGCTATATCCTGCGGGAGTGCATACTCGGGCTGGCGCTCGTGACGGGCATCCTTCTGATAGCCATCCTGCTCATCGACGTCGTCGAACAGATGCGAACAATAGGCAGCGATATCAGCCTTCCGCTTACCGATGCGGTGCGCCTGTCGATGCTTAAACTGCCGATGATCGTCGAGCAGACCCTGCCCTTTGCCCTGCTGGCCGCCTCGATGATGGCTTTCACCCGGCTGAACCGCCGCTCCGAATTGTCCATCGTGCGGGCCGTCGGGCTTTCGGCCTGGCGGTTCCTGACACCGGTCATCGTCCTGGCGACCCTGATGGGCGTTCTCGCGATGGTCGTGCTCAACCCGGTTTCGGCCCGGCTCAACCAGATCTACGAGTTTGAACGCGCCCAGCTATTGCAGACCGGCCGGGAAACTGCGGCGGTGTCCGAAATGGGCGTCTGGCTGCGCCAGGGCGACGACAGCAGCCAGTTCGTCATCAATGCCAGGCGTGTGGAAGATGCCGGTTTGACCCTGATCGGTGTCAAGATGATCGAAGAGCAGCGCCTGTTCTCGGGAAGCCAGCCGACCAGCGATTTCGCCTTCGTGCGGCGCATCGATGCCAGCCGCGCCCGGCTGCATGACGGCTTCTGGCAACTCGAGGATGTCGTCGAGAATCTTCCCAACATGCCGCCCGAGCGCAAGCCGAGCCTGGCCATACCGACCAGTCTCGATGCGGTGACCCTGCTCGACAAGTTTGCCTCGCCGAACACGATCGGCTTCTGGGACTTGCCCGGCTATATTTCCCAGACCCGGGCCGCCGGCCTCGATTCCACACGCTATGCGATCCGCTGGTACGCGCTGACCGCTGCGCCCATACTTTACGTGGCAATGGCCCTCATCGGCGCCCTGGCCTGCCTGCGGCTGCAGCGGCTGGGCGGGACGGCGCGGCTTCTCGCCACGGGTGGGATAGCTGCCGTGGGCTTGTATTTCGTGACCCAGTTTTCCGCCAGCCTCGGCGCTACGGGTGCCGCGCCACCACTGATTGCGGCGTGGAGCCCGCCCCTGTTCATGCTGTTCGCAACGCTCGCTTTCATCGCCTATCGCGAGGATGGCTGACGCCCGGACGCGGTACAGGCAGCCTTGACACCCGCCTGCAGCCCGTCCCATCAGTGCGCCCCTTGAGAGGTGCCCCCCATGAAACTTGTCGTCGTTGAGTCGCCCGCAAAAGCCAAGACGATCAACAAGTATCTCGGGAAAGACTACAAGGTCCTGGCTTCCTACGGGCATATCCGCGACCTGCCCTCGAAGAACGGATCGGTCGATCCCGACAATGATTTCGAGATGGTCTGGGAGGCCGATGCGAAATCGGCCAAGCGGATCTCTGAGATCGCGGCCGCCCTGAAGGAGGCCGATACCCTCATCCTCGCGACCGACCCGGACCGCGAGGGCGAAGCTATCAGCTGGCACCTGATCGAAGCGCTGAAGAAGCGCCGCGCCCTGCGAAAGGACATCGCCGTCGAACGCGTCGTCTTCAACGCGATCACGAAAAATGCCGTCACCGAGGCGATGAGCCATCCCCGCGCGATCGACGGCGAACTGGTGGATGCCTATCTCGCCCGGCGCGCGCTCGACTATCTCGTCGGCTTCAACCTGTCGCCGGTCCTGTGGCGCAAGCTGCCGGGCTCGCGCTCTGCCGGCCGGGTGCAGTCGGTTGCGTTGCGGATCGTCTGCGATCGCGAGAACGAGATCGAGAGCTTCCGCGCCCAGGAATACTGGAGCATCACGGCCAGCCTGACAGCCCCGGACGGGACGGGCTTCAAGGCCCGGCTGCAGGCCCTTGATGGCGAGGCGCTGAAGAAGTTCACCCTTGGCAACAAGGGCGATGCCGATCGCGCGCTCGAAATCGTCCGTAGCGGAGGGTATTCGGTCAGCAGTGTCGAGGCCAAGCCCGTGCGGCGCAACCCGCCGCCGCCTTTCATCACCTCCACGCTGCAGCAGGAGGCAAGCCGCAAGCTCGGCTTCACGGCCAAGCGGACGATGCAGGCGGCGCAGAAACTGTATGAGGAGGGCCGGATCACCTATATGCGGACGGACGGCGTCAACATGGCCGAGGAAGCCTATACCGCCGCCCGCCGCACCATCGATGCAAATTATGGCGAGCGCTACCTGCCGGCCAATACGCGGCGCTATACCTCGAAGGCAAAGAATGCGCAGGAAGCGCACGAAGCGATCCGTCCCACCGATTTCGACCTGCGTCCGGAAGACTATCACGGCGATGGCGATCTCAAGAAGCTCTACACGCTGGTCTGGCGGCGGGCTGTCGCCTCCCAGATGGAGGCGGCCGTCTTCGAGCGCACGACGATTGACCTGGCTTCACGCGATGGGCGGGCCCTCCTGCGCGCGACCGGACAGGTTATCGTTTTCGATGGCTTCATCAGGCTGTATACGGAAGACCGTGATGATCCCGAGGAGGAAGACAGCGAGGACAGCGCCCGCCTGCCCCGGATGAAGGAAGGCGATGCCGCCGGCCTCGAGGACGCTGCCTCCACGCAGCATTTCACAGAACCGCCGCCGCGCTATACCGAAGCGTCGCTGGTCAAGCGGCTGGAGGAGCTGGGAATCGGCCGTCCCTCGACCTATGCCTCGACGCTCGCAACCCTTGAGGATCGCGGCTATGTGCGCCTCGACCAGAAGCGGCTGATTCCCGAGGACAAGGGGCG
This sequence comes from Hyphomonas sp., assembly GCA_036804125.1. Lineage (GTDB taxonomy): Bacteria > Pseudomonadota > Alphaproteobacteria > Caulobacterales > Hyphomonadaceae > Hyphomonas. The sequence continues at coordinate 398 of DAIRTA010000187.1, read as the reverse complement.
GCTGGTGACGGCCTTCCTCGAGAATTTCTTCCGGCGCTATGTCGAGTATGATTTCACGGCCGGCCTGGAGGAACGCCTCGATATCATCTCCGACGGCAAGTTGGACTGGAAGGCCTTCCTGCGCGACTTCTGGCAACAGTTCGCTGCCGATATCGACGGCACAAAGGACCTGCGTGTCTCGCAGGTGCTCGACGCGCTGAACCTCGCGCTGGAGAAGCATGTCTTCCCGTCCGTGGATGCAGAGGGACATCCGGTCGAGAGCCCGCGGCTCTGCCCGGCCTGCAAGGAGGGCGAGCTGTCGATCAAGGTCGGCAAGTTCGGCGCCTTTGTCGGCTGCTCGCGCCATCCCGACTGCAAATACACCCGACAGTTTTCCTCAGAGGGCGGAGAGGGCTCGG
>DAIRTA010000186.1:0-4390 GCA_036804125.1 Hyphomonas sp. | reverse complement strand
TCACGCGCGGATTGGGAAGGCGCCGGATGTCCTGCGGCTCAATCAGGCGCGGCGGCAGCTTGAAGAAGGAATGTATGGTCTGCCCGCCGACATTGACAGCAGCGACGCCAGTCGGGGCGACGACGACCGTCCGGTCTGCGCTGTGCTCGATGAACTGCCTGAGCAGGGTGGTCTTGCCGGTTCCGGCGCGCCCGGTGAGGAAGATATTATTCTGCGCCCCGGCACCCTGCGCGACCCAGCGGGCAGGTTGGGCATAGATGTCCCCTGCGGTCTCGCCGATCGCCTCGCTCAAGGGCTGACGAGACGCAGCTGGCCGCCCTGCTGGCTGCGGCGCGCCTGCGCCTCGACGCGCCAGCCCAACGCTTCATAGGCGCGCCGCGCACCCATATTCTTGAGGTCCACATCGAGGCTCAGCGGCTTGCCGGCAAGGCGCCTGGCGACCGTCACCAGCCCGCGTGCAACACCGCAAAACCGCCAGTCCTCATCCACAAAAAGGTGATCGACATAGGCGGCAGGCATCTGCAGTGTCAGAAACCCGATCGTTCCGGCGTGCGGCTCGCTCGCCACAAAACTGCGGCCGAGATCAAAAGCCCGCTTGAGCTGCGGCGCCTGGGATTGCCAGTCGCCCCGCCAAGGAAAGTCAGACACACACTCCCTGAATATGGCAATGCAGGCGTCCCGGTCCTCTGCCGCCATTTTCCGGATCGACCAGCCTGCGCCTGCATGCGTGTACATGGCACGCAGACTAAGCGCCTATCCGCGAATCGTCCAGATGCCGCGGGCTCACAGGCGTCAGCAACTATATCTGTGTCGCCCAGCCTTCCACGGCCATGGCCGCCTGCCGGATCGCTTCGGACATTGTGGGGTGGGCATGTGAGGTCCTGGCAACATCCTCGGATGCGGCCCCGAATTCCATGGCCACACAAATCTCTCCGATCATTTCGCCGACGCCGACACCGATCATGTGAGCTCCCAGTATGCGGTCGGTCCCTTTTTCCGCGAGGATTTTGACAAAGCCGACGGTTTCATGGTTTGTGCGGGCGCGGGAGTTCGCCATGAAGGGAAACTTGCCCTTCACATAGTCGACGCCGGCTGCCTTGAGCTCTTCCTCATTCTTGCCGACCCAGGCTATCTCGGGAGCGGTGTAAACAACGCTCGGCACCTTGTCATAGTCCACATGGCCCGCTTTGCCGGCGATAAGTTCTGCGACGGCGACACCATCATCTTCGGCCTTGTGGGCGAGCATCGGTCCGTGGATGCAGTCCCCGACCGCCCAGATGCCTTCGGCCGCCTTGAAGTGGCCATCCGTAACCTGTATCACACCGCGTTTGTCAGTCCTTATGCCGGCCTCTTCCAGCCCCAGTCCTTCAGTATACGGCTTTCGGCCGATCGAGACGATAACGACATCGGCTTCAAGGGCCTCGGACTTTCCGCCCGCGGCCGGCTCAATCGTCAGCTTTACTCCGGATTTCGTCTTCTCCGCGCCGGTGACTTTTGTAGACAATCTGAAAGACAATCCCTGTTTCTTGAAAGCGCGCTCGGCCTCCTTGGCGATTTCTCCGTCCGTAGGCGGAAGAATGCGGTCAAGATACTCGACGACCGTGACCTCCGAGCCAAGCCGCGCCCAGACTGATCCCATCTCCACACCGATCACACCCGCACCTATCAGGATCAGCTTGCGCGGAATGGATTTTAGTGACAGCGCCCCCACATTCGTCACGATCCGCTCTTCATCGATATCAAGGCCGGACAAGGTTACGGGCTCGGATCCCGTCGCGATGACGATATTGCGGGTCTCCAGCGTACGTTCCGCGCCATCATTGAGCGAAACGGCAACTTTCCCGCGCGCGATGATCCGCCCCCTTCCTTTTATGTGCTCGACCTTGTTTTTCTTGAACAGGAATTCGACACCCTTGGTCAGCCCTTCCACCGCATCGGCCTTCTGCGCCATCATTTGCGCCAGATCAGCCTCCAGCCCGGTAGTCTTGATCCCCATTCCGGCAAAGTCGTTCCTGGCCGCAGCGTACAGTTCAGAGATATGGAGCAGTGCTTTGGACGGAATGCAGCCGACATTGAGGCAGGTGCCGCCAAGCGTCTCGCGCACTTCAATGCAGGCGACCTTCAGTCCGAGCTGGCCGGCCCGGATCGCGCAGTTATAGCCGCCGGGGCCGCCGCCAATTATGACGGCATCATAGATATCTGACATCCGATTAAATTCCTTGTCCGGCCCAGCTGATGCGCCGCCAAACTAGACATTCGATAGGCTAAATCAATGCGCCTTTTGGCTCATTTCCGGCGCATGAAAACGAGAATGGCTGCGCCGGCAAGAAGTGCCAGCGAAGCGGCAAGGTCAACCTGCCAGGCCACCATCTCGCCCGCCATCAAGCCCAGTGTAACGGACAGCAGCAAGTACAGAAACGCCCCGAGGCCAGCAAGCCATGCTCCGCCCGGGAGTTTGGCAACAGCGAGCAAGCCTCCGATCAGGCAAAACAAGCCAGCAGCAATGCGCCATAGGCTTGTTGGCGGTTCAAACAGGGCCGGGCCAAGATCGCTGCCCCGGCTCATGAGCAGGCTGACGGGATAGATCCCGCGCCAGAGGAGCCAGCCGGCAACAATAACAACAAGGACAGCGGCGAGGCGGCGCCAGGACATCCATGGACTCCGGTTGTGCGTCCGCGATCCTAGGATGGGAGCGGGCTCGCAGCAATCACAAAGCCGGGAGAATCACGGCTCGGCGCGGGAGGACCTCAGTTTTTGCGTTTTGGCAGGCGATGAAGCAAGGGCCAGGCAGCCCGCCATGAAGGCAAGCAAGAGCATCATCTCGGCCAGCCAGCCCTCGGCCTGTTGATGGTTCAGCAGAAGCCAGCAGACCGCGACGCCGAAATTGAATGCGGTAATTGCCTGAAACAGCTTCTTGCCCCTGGGCTGGCGCAGTCTCGCTGCAGCGGCGCTCAAGGCGCTGAGGCCTGCAAGTAGTCGCAGGACAGGTTGAGGGCCCAGAACTGCGCCCAGCCCTGCATTTGCTGCGTCAGAAGCGTGAGGCCATGCTGCCATCCCGGCGGAGAGGCACAGCACGGTTCCGGCGAGGATGAGGGCAAGCCCGGTCAGATAGCGGGGCGTCAGCCGGTTGGAAGTCTCTGAGCTCATATCAATTGGCCTTTGATACCGTATTCAAATAAAACAAGGAGTTAAATAGGGGGTTAAGCCGGCAAGCCCTTTTTGGGAGGCTTCAGGTCCTGGTCCCCCGCCGGATCCGGCCATGCGCTGCGAAACTCGCCCTTTGCCGGGCCACGATCGCATCAGCGATCAGCAGCGGAGGCCGGCGGCGGCGGGGCAGGGCCTGCGGCTCCGGTCCTGTGGGCTGGGGCACATAGATTATCACCGGCTCGCGCGCCGTGCCGCCTTCGGCGGCCGTCTGATCACTGCTTTGAGTGTCCGGGGCCGACGCCTGTTGTGCCGGTTTCGCGCCCAGTTCGAGTACCGCAAACAGAAGCAGCAGTGCGCCGCCGGCAAGGGCGATGATTACGCCCTCGGCGGGCGTCGGGTTACGCCACCATCCCGAGGAGAAAGGCGCCAGGAAAAGGCAGGGGACAGAAGCGGCCAGTGCCAGGCCGTACCAGGCCAATGCCCCCGGGCGTCTCGAGCTGAGGAAGGCCGCGGAAATATAGTAGCAAAGCGCCGCGAGGAGGTAGGCGCCGCCATGGGCGAGCCCGAGTTCCCGCCATTTCACGCCCGCCAGTCCGCCAGCAAGGTCGTCTTTGACGATCCACTCCATCACCATGACGATCGTGGGCCAGCGCACCGCCGTGAGGGCGCCGAATGCGAACAGGATCGCATAGAGGCTGATGACGAGACTGATCGTACGGCGCATGACCATGAAGCGCTAGCATGAGCTTGGTGAAGGCTGGCTGAACCCCGTCCGTTCAATTTCACGCATCGGCCGCAGGTGTACGATGACCGGGCTTGGTAGGGTGCCGCCCGGCCTGCTAGGGCTTGGCCCATCGCAAGAGAGAGGGAGGCAGTAAATGGGCCGTATGGCAGGAAAAAAGACGCTCGTGACCGGGGGCGCGCAGGGCTTGGGCGAGGCGATCGCCCGCATGCTGGCTCGCGAGGGGGCGAAGGTCACCCTGACTGATATCAACGCGTCAGGCGCCCAGAAGGTCGCGGACGCGATCAATTCGGCCCATGGCGCGGAGACCGCCTTTGCCTTTGCCCAGGATGTTACTGATGAAACGCGCTGGCAGGAGGTCGCCCAGCTGGCGCATGACGCGATGGGCGGTCTGAATGTGCTCGTCAATAATGCAGGGATCGGGTCGCTTGGCTCGGTCGAGGAGGAATCCTATGAGGCCTTCCGGAAAGTGCAGGCTGTGGATGTCGATTCCATCTTCCT
>DAIRTA010000185.1:0-4492 GCA_036804125.1 Hyphomonas sp. | reverse complement strand
GCGGCATCTGCATCAGGCTGAGCGTGCCTTCCTGCATCCGCGCGCCGCCCGAGGCTGCGCAGACGATAAAGGCCGATTTCCGGGCCAGCGCCAATTCTGCGGCCGCGATGAAGGCTTCCCCGGCGGCCATGCCGAGGGAGCCGCCCATGAAGTCGAAATCCTGCACCAGCACGACCGCCGGCACCCCGCCGATCTTGCCATAGGCCGCCACCATGCAGTCTTCCTGCAGGAGCGGCGGGCCGCCCTCGGCGGTCTCCTTGGCCTCGCGGGCCGCGATCTTTGCCTTGGCCGCCTTCAGGCGCGCGGGATACGGCTTGTCATCCTTGAATTTGAGCGGGTCGAGCGGCACCTGCGGTAGCGAAACCGGCTCCCAGCGCTCATCATCGAACAGCAGGCGCAGCCGCGTGCGGGGCGAAATCCGCAGATGCGCGCCCGCCGGCGTGACGAATGAAGCGGCTTCGATCTCCGACTTGTAGTGAATCTCCCCGGAAACCGGGCATTTGACCCAGAGATCCTCCGGCGCATCCTTCTTGGGCGTGCCGGTCAGCATGGTCTTCAGACCGGGCGGTGTAACCTTGTTGATCCAGTTCATCGGGGCATCCCTGTCCGGGCCATAAAACGATCAGGATTTGCGGATGGCGGCAATCGCCTGCCGGAGCGCGGCGGCGAGCGCGGCCATATCGCGCGGTGCGGATGCGGGATCATGTGTCTCGTGGGCACGCCGCGCCTTTTCCACAAAAGCCGAACCGACCACCACCCCATCAGCAATCTTAGCCATTTCTGCAGCCTGTGCACCATTTTTTACGCCGAAGCCGACACAGACCGGAAGCCCTGAGCGCTGCCGGATGGCCGCCACCTGCCCTGCAATCGCTGCAGGATCAGCGCTTCCGGCCCCTGTTACCCCGGTAACTGCAACAAAATAGATAAAGCCCGAGGCCCCTTCGGCTATTTGCGCCACACGCGAAGAATCTGTCGTGGGAGTCGCCAGCCGGATGACCGACAGGTCAAACGGCGCATAGGCGGCCCGCAGCGGGGTATCCTCTTCCGGCGGCAGGTCAACAAGGATCGTTCCGTCGAATCCTGCCCCGGCGAGGCGCTCGCCGAAGGCCTCATATCCCATCGAATGGACCGGATTGGCATAGCCCATCAGGATCAGCGGTGTGGTTTTGTCGCCGTCCCGGAAACGCGCCCCCAATGTGATCACGTCGCTGAGGCGCGTTCCCGCAGCGAGCGCGCGCAGGCCGGCTTTCTGGATTTCCGGCCCATCCGCCATCGGATCAGTGAAAGGCGCGCCAAGTTCGATGATGTCGGCGCCGCTGTCGCGCAGAGCAGTGATCGCGGCAAAGCTTGTCTCGAGATCCGGATCACCGGCCATCACATAGGCAACCAGCACGGCGCGGCCTTCAGCGCGCGCCCGGGCAAAGGCGGCTTCGATACGGCTGCGGCCCATCGCTCAGCTGTCCGTGTTCTCGGCCGCCCAGGCCGCATAGGCCGGGGTCACATGGCTGAGCGGCATGGCGACGACCGCCGGCACGTCATAGGGGTGCAGCCGGAGGATCATCTGTTCGAGCTTCTCCCAACTCGTCTCCGGCGCCTTGAGCCAGAGGATGAATTCGAAGGACTGCTCGATCACGCCCTTCCAGCGATAGGTCGAGGACACTGGCCCCTCCAGATTGGCACATGCCGCCAGGCGCGCCTCCAGGGCCGCATCGGCGATATCCTCCGCCACGCGGCGGGACGGGCAGGTGATGCGGATGAGGAGCATACGGCTCATGCGGCTTCCGGTTTGAAGACAGTATTGACTTTCAGCGCCTCGCCTTCAAGGCGCCCGCCGGTTTCGAGGTCGTATGGCGCATAACCTTCCCTGGCAAAAAATTGCAACAGGTCTGCGACACCCGTTCGAAAGCGTCCTTCGCGATTGTCGATTTCGCAGATGACAACCGGCCGATGCCGGCGGATCGTTTCAGCTGCGCCTTCGAGCACAAGAAGCTCCGCGCCCTCCACGTCAATCTTTATCATCGAGACAGGGCCGACATCCAGACATTGCATGACGTCATCAAGGGTCTGGACAGAGACAAGTTCAAGTTTGTGCACGAATCGGTCCTCATCACCCTCCGGATTGCCCAGATGGGCCAGGCTGATGCCCACTTTCCCACCCGGCTTGAAGGGTATGCTGAGCTCGGTCAGGCCAGATTTGCGGCCCAGCGCCAGGGGCAGAAGGATGATATTCCTCGACTTCTTGAAGAGGCTTGCGACCGTAAAGATCGCGCGCGGAACAGACTGGGGCTCGAAGGCGACGATCAGGGCGCCGGGCGCGGCGCGTGCAAAGCCGCGGCTGTAAAAACCCGCATTGGCCCCGATATCCAGCACGACGCTTCCGGAGCGGATATATCGCGCCATCTGCCTGATGAGTTTCCGCTCATGCGGCACGAACAGCGCCTTGAACAAGCACTCCGTAAAGGTTCGGTGCGGCTGCTGGTAAAAGGCGTTATCCCGAGAAATCAAACATCAACCCCCAGCGCCTTGGCGACGGAGAAGACATCCTTGTCGCCGCGTCCACACATATTGAGAATGATAAGGCCGTCCTTGCCCAGCTCGCCCGCCACCTCGCCGACGCGTGCCAGCGCGTGCGCCGGCTCCAGTGCAGGAATGATACCCTCGAGCCGCGCGCAGAGCTGGAAAGCCGCCAGCGCTTCATCATCCGTGCACGACAGGTATTCGGCGCGGCCCGCATCACGCAGGAAAGCATGCTCCGGCCCGATGCCGGGATAATCGAGCCCGGCAGAAATGGAGTGGGCGTCAATGATCTGGCCGTCATCGGTCTGCAGCAGGTATGTGCGATTGCCATGCAGGATGCCCGGCCTGCCGCCATTCAGCGCCGCCGCATGCTGGCCCGTCTCGATGCCGTGCCCGGCGGCCTCGACGCCGATCATCCGCACGCCTTCATCCTCAATGAAGGGATGGAACAGGCCGATGGCGTTCGAGCCGCCGCCGATACACGCCATCACCACATCCGGCAGGCGCCCTTCCCTTTCCAGGATCTGTGCGCGCGCCTCGCGGCCAATGACTGACTGGAAATCGCGCACCAGCTCCGGATAGGGATGAGGCCCCGCCGCCGTGCCAATACAGTAGAAGGTCGTCTCGACATTCGTGACCCAGTCGCGCAGGGCCTCGTTCATGGCGTCTTTCAGCGTGCCCGTGCCGGAGGAGACCGGCACGATCTCGGCGCCGAGCAGGCGCATGCGGAACACGTTCGGCTTCTGGCGCTCGACATCGGTCTCGCCCATGAACACGACGCAGGGCAGGCCAAAGCGCGCGCAGATGGTGGCGGTGGCCACCCCGTGCTGGCCGGCGCCGGTCTCGGCGATGATCCGCGTCTTGCCCATCCGCCGCGCCAGCAGCACCTGCCCGAGGCAGTTATTGATCTTGTGGGCACCCGTATGATTGAGCTCATCGCGTTTGAAATAGATTTTCGCGCCGCCGAAATGCGCCGTCAGGCGCTCGGCGAAATAGAGCGGTGAAGGCCGGCCGACATAATGGGTCCAGAGATCCTGCATCTCGGCTGCAAAGGCGGGGTCCTGCTTGGCCTTGCGATACTCCGCCTCCAACTCGAGGATCAGCGGCATCAGCGTTTCGGCGACATAGCGCCCTCCGAACTCGCCGAACCGGCCATTGACGTCCGGCCACTGATCCCAGGTATTCCTCAAATCCATCTGCGCTAAAGCCCTTTTGCCGCGCGGATGAAAGCGCGGATACGATCCTTGTCCTTTATCCCCCGCCTGATCTCGACGCCAGAGGACACGTCCACCGCAGTCGCGCCCGTGTCGCCGATGGCGCGGGCGACGTTTTCAGGGGTCAGGCCACCGGCGAGCAGCCAGGGCGTGGGCGGCGTCCAGCCCTCCAGGATGGCCCAGTCGAAAGGCTGGCCATGGCCGCCGGTCTGGCCCGATTCTTCCGGGGCTTTGGCGTCGATAAGCAGGCAATCGGCCGCCGTGAAAGCCCCTGCCCCGGACAGATCGGCCGCCGTGCGCACGCCCAGCGCCTTCCAGACCTCAAGGCCCGTCATTGAGCGGAGTTGCGCGACCCGCTCAGGCGTTTCCTGCCCGTGCAGCTGGATCACCGGGAAGCCGAGCGCGGCAACTGCGCCGGCCACGTCATCTGCCGGATCGGCCAACAGGGCAACCGGGCGGGCGGCGCCGGCCGCCGCGAGCAGGCTTCCTGCCATGTCCAGCGCGACATAGCGCGGGCTCAGCGGGATGAAGTTCAGGCCGATCCAGTCTGCGCCCTCGCCCGCCGCGAACGCCACCATGTCCGCATCCTTGAGCCCGCAGATCTTCACCTTGGTCATCGCCGGGCCCTAGCCCATCTGCAGCCGGGCCGGAAGCCTCTAGCGGATGCGCCCGCGCAGGCTGACAGTGAATTGCGGGTCGGGCGTGCCGGCCGGCATCACGCCCTTCGGGTTGAAACAGGCATAGCGGATCGCCGGATCATA
>DAIRTA010000184.1:1677-4537 GCA_036804125.1 Hyphomonas sp. | reverse complement strand
TAGCCGCCCATCATCCGGTTGCACCCCGTAGAGCCGCTGATGCGGCCCTCCTCGGAGAAGGCGAGGGTCAGGTTCGAGCGGTCGATGACGCCGCCGCGGCCGATATCCTCGACGCGCCATTCGCCGCCGGTCAGCACGGCCGGATCGCCCGGCTCGGCGGCGGTGTGCTGCGGCTCGGCGGTGAAGGCGATGCCATTGGCGCCGCGCACGGTCAGCGTGCCATCGGCATTGCGGGTGAAGGTGCCCTCGCCGTTGAGGATGGCCGCGAAGGCGGATTCCTGCGCCATCAGGCCCTCCTGCATGCAGGCCATCCGCGTCATGCCCGCGCCGGAGAAGATGATGGTCTCGCCCATTGCCTGATAGCTGCCGAAGAAGCGGTTGCAGCCGGTGGTGCCGCTCATGCGGCCATCGCTGTCGAAGGCGATGGTCGGCTCCGAGCCGGCGACGATCGCGGCGCCGCCCATGCTGGTGACTTTCCATTCGGTGCCGGCGAGATCGGCGGTCGGGACGGGATCGAGGCGGATGTCGGCGAGTGTCTCGCCGCCGCAGCTGACCAGCACGCGGGCAAAGGGGATGCCGCCGGTGGCCTCGCGCCATTCGACCTCATGGGTCGTGATCGCCTGCAGGGACATGCCCTCGGGCGGGATCGCGACGAGCTCGAGACGCAGCGCCGGACGGGCCGAGCTGTCGACCGGGCCCTGGCGCCAGCTGAGCGAGTAGCCGCCAGTGCGGACATCGACCACACCGCTGACGCGGATTTCCGGGTTGTCGCCTTCGGTCAGGCTGGCGGTCCAGTTGCGGCTTTCATAAACCCCGCAGCTGCGAGCGGATGGATCGGACATGGCAGTCTCCAAGGTCATTTCGCCGGAGGCCGGCGCCGCACTGGCGCTGCCGGTGAAAGGCCGGCCCATGCCTTCAAGGCAGGCGCAGGCCGAAAGGGCGAACGCCCCGATGGTTGCAATCAAGGCTGTGTGAACCCGGCTCATGAGCGTCCTCCCTTAGAAGATGAAGGCGCGACAGTTTCGCCGCGCGCCGGGCGTGTCAACCGGTAAGTCGCGGCAGTTTTGTGACGGGCTGGCAGCCGGGGGATGGCAATCGCACTCTCCGCCCCCGGATGTCCCGTGAATGCAGGACAGGGCGGGCCGCTTATCCGACCGGGTATCCGGCCGGGTTATACTGCGCCGCATGACAGACATCATTGCGTCCCCCCGACCCCGCAAGCCCGACCGCCTGCGCCTCTCCAGTGACCGCGCCGTGCGCGAGATGCGTCTCGGCTGGCTGCTCGGCCACACCGCCGCGGCGATGGCGGCGCGCCTTGGCTGCACGGCGGGCACCGTGCGCCGCCACCTGCGACGGCGCGGCCTGCGCGGGCCCGAAGCGCCCGGCGAGCGGGCGCGGCTGATCGATGAGGCGCTGCGCGACCGGCTGGCCGACAGCCTGCTGGGCGGGGCCGATGCCGCCAAGATCGCCGCCGCCCTGACCAAGCTCGACAGCCCGGCGCCGGAGGCGGCGCCGCTGAAACAGGATGAGATGATTGACTGGAACACGCTGGATGCCGGAGCCCTCGACCGCCTGGTCTGTCTGGAGCCCGGACTGGAGACGAAATCTGCGCGCCCTGAAGGCGGCGGGCGCGCTCGACCGGCTGCCGCCGCCCTTCCGGCGGCTGGTGGCGGCGCATCCCTTCCTGGCCTTCGCCCGCGATATGCAGGCGCCGCCGCCGGGCCGATGGCCGGTCTGGTTGCTTTCGGGCGGACGTGGGGCTGGGAAGACGCGCGCCGGAGCCGAATGGGCGCGCTATGCGGTGCTGCAGGGGGGCTGCCGGAGGCTGGCGCTGGTGGGCCCGACCTTTGCCGAAGCGCGCGAGGTGATGATCGAGGGGCCGAGCGGCCTGGTCTGGACTGAGCCGCGCCCGGACCAGCGCCCGCGCTGGCAGCCTTCGCGCCAGCGTCTGGAATGGCCGAACGGGGCGGTGGCCTATGCCTTCTCGGCGGAAGACCCCGACGCGCTGCGCGGGCCGCAATTCGAGGCGGCCTGGTGCGACGAGGCGGGCGCCTGGACACGCGGCGAGGCGGCCTGGGACATGCTGCAGTTTACCCTGCGCCTCGGGACGTGGCCGCGCGCCGTGGTGACGACGACACCGCGCCCTGTCCCGCTGATCCGCAGGCTGATGAGCCTTCCCGGCGCGCGCCTCTCGCGCATGCCGACGGCGGACAATGCCGGCAACCTTGCGCCGGGCTTCCTGACGGCGATGGAGGCGGCTTATGGGGGAACGGCGCTCGGCCGGCAGGAATTGCATGGCGAGCTGATCGACGATCCGCCGGGGGCGCTGTTCGCCCGCGCCGATATCGACGCGATGCGCCGGCCCGCGCCCGCCCGGCTGGAGGACTGCGTGGTGGCGGTCGATCCGGCGGTGTCGTCGCGGCCGGGGGCGGATGCCTGCGGGATCGTGGCGGCGGGCACGGCCGGGGGGCGCGCCTATGTCTTGGCCGATGCCTCGGCGCCGGGGCTCGCCCCGCTCGACTGGGCCGAGCGGGCGGCCTGGACGGCAGAGGTGCATGGCGCCTCGGTGATCCTGGCGGAGGCCAATCAGGGCGGCGAGATGGTGCGCCAGATGCTGGAGATGGCGGGCGCGAGCGTGCCGGTGCGGCTGGTGACGGCGCGGCTCGGCAAGCGCGGCCGGGCGGGGCCGGTGGCGGCGCTGTATGCGCAGGGCCGGGTCAGCCATACGGCGGCCTTTCCGGCGCTGGAAGACCAGATGTGCCGGTTCGGGGCGGAGGGCTTTTCCGGCTCGCCGGACCGGGTGGACGCGCTGGTCTGGGCGCTCTGGGCGCTGATGATCGAGGGAAGGGGGCCGCGGGTG